>DATJPI010000188.1:0-2381 GCA_035506495.1 Syntrophales bacterium | reverse complement strand
GAACCGGCCCTTACGCCAGGGCTTGCCGATCTGCACAACGCCGTGCTCACGCCCCACATCGGAAGCGCCACCCTCGAGAGCCGCACCGCCATGGCTGCCCAGGCGGCACTCAACCTGAAGGAAGGTCTCGGCGGAAAAATCCTGCCCAATATCGTCAACCCGGACATAGTCACAAAAAGACGAACCTGAGACCTCGATGTGCCTCAAGGGAAGAATGCTGCTAAAGGCCCATCATGCCTTCACGGGGTCCTTTGGCGGGACAGAGCGGTATCGATCACTCAACGAGTGCCTGTATGTCCATCCCAGCGGAAGAACGATGTTCTTCGACGGGCAGCCGGCCAATCGGCACGCCGCTATACGGGTTCGCCCGTCGCCGATCGTGACGTGACCGTATTCCAGCCAGTCACAGGGGGCCATGAATCCTCTGGACTGATCGACAATGGCGATCTCGGCGCTTTTGCCCTCTTTCATGTATTCAAAGCCAAGCTTTTCCATCTCCCGGATCAGAATGCGCATCTCCATCGGCGACGTAAATCCCAGGCGCACGATCTTCTCGTCTGCGCAGAGGGGAAGCGTCCCATGATCCGCAACGAATTTCTCCCATCCGCCCGGGTATTTGCTGTCGATTGTGCCGCGGCGGACAACGACGCACAACGCCTCCACAAGAACTGCCATGATACCTCCTCCAGATTTCCGACCGGGCCGGGGACGATAAGCTATGCGGTGCCCGTCATCTTCCGGATTTGTTTCAGCGCACCCCCAAGATAAGAAATTTCTTCAGGGGTGTTGTAGAATAGGAGGGAAACGCGCAGGCTCCCCTCGATTCCGAACGTATCGTGCAAGGGGTGGGCGCAGTGATGACCGGATCGTGCCATGATCCCGAAGGTGTCGCTAAGGATGCGGGACAGGTAATCCGGCGGAAACGTGCCCGACGATCCCGTGAACGAAACAATGCAGGCCCGCGGGGTGCCGGGGTCGAGCGAGTGGAGGACTCGGATCCCATCGATGGATTCGAATAGCTCGACGAGAGCCTTGCGCAAAGTCACCATCTGCCGTTCGATCGCATCGAAGCCGATTCCTTCCAGATAGTCGATCGCTGCTCCAAAGCCCAGGACGGCGGCGATGTCCGGTGTGCCCGCTTCGAAGCGCCAGGGAACGTCTCTCAAATCATAGGTATAATCGGGACGGACGCGAGTAACCGTGCCTCCCCCAAGGAAGACCGGCTCGAGATCCATCAAGCGCCGTTCTTTTCCGTAGAGGACGCCCGCGCCGGTGGGGCCGCACATTTTGTGTCCGGAGAGAACGAGGAAGTCGCAATCCATTTCAGAGACGTCCAATCTCCGATGTGCACCCGATTGGGCGGCATCGACCAGCAGAGGCAGGTTGTACCTGTGTGCCAGCTCCGCCCAGGGCCTGACGGGAACATAGACCCCGGTGACGTTTGAGCAGGACGTGATCGCCAGCAGGCGGGTCTTCCCATCGATGAGGGAGGACGCGGCATCCAGGTCGGGTAGGCCCGACGGCAGCAAAGGGACGGCACGGTACCCGCATCGGCTCTTCCAGGGCAGAATATTCGAATGGTGCTCAAGCAGGGTTCCGACGACGTTTTCGTCCTTCTGCAGGTTCATGCCTGCCGCAACGAGATTGATCCCTTCGGTGGCGCCCCGCACAAAGATCACTTCGTGGCTGGAGCAGCGAAGAAATCTTGCCGCTTTCTCGCGAACCTGTTCATAGGCAATGGACGCTTCCTGGGCAAGGGTGTGGTTGCCCCGGTGGATATTGGCCGTGTAGTGGACCATGTATCGTGTCATGGCATCGATCACCCTCTGGGGTTTGAGGGATGTGGCGGCATTGTCAAAATAGATGATCGGGCCACCCGCTGCCCAGCGGGTCAAGAGGGGGAAATCCTGACGAACTCTTTTTACATCGAATGAACCGGACATGATCTTCGCCTAAAATAAATTCTGCAGGCTCTCCTGCGGCTGCTCCTGGCAGCAGAGCCGGAACTTTCCCGAACTTCCCGGCAGGATCT
Organism: Syntrophales bacterium; assembly: GCA_035506495.1. Taxonomy (GTDB): domain Bacteria; phylum Desulfobacterota; class Syntrophia; order Syntrophales; family UBA2192; genus UBA2192. The sequence continues at coordinate 349 of DATJPI010000188.1, read as the reverse complement.
CCTTCACCGGCTCCACCGATATTTTCGCCTCGGGGCCCAGTAACATGGCAAGAAACGCAGAGAGCTGACTCTCATGACGGATCGAAAACTCCGGGGTCGGGACGAGATAGAGCCGGTAGGAATCCTCGTTTTTTTGAACGAGGCTGTACCACCCGATACCCGAGTCGCATCGGGACACCGCATCATCGACCTCGCGGGGCGTCAGGGGTCTCCCGTCGGGCCTCGCGATCAGGTCGCTTGTACGACCCTCGATGCGCTCAAAGCAGAACTCGGCGCGCGTGGTCGACGGCTCCCGCGCCGCCCGGGCCAGATCGGTTGTCTGATAGCGGAGCAGGGGCACGGAATATTT
>DATJPI010000187.1:0-3853 GCA_035506495.1 Syntrophales bacterium | reverse complement strand
CTGTGGGTCTGAAGGTCTTCCCCGTCGTTATTCTGGGGGGGCTTGACTCGATTGGCGGAGCCATCATCGGGGGGCTCATCATCGGCCTGCTGGAGACTTTCACCGGCGGGTATCTGTCGCCATCGCTGCGGGATGTGGTGCCCTACATCGCGCTCGTATTTATTTTGCTGGTGAAGCCGTACGGGCTGTTCGGATTGGTTGAGATTGAAAGGGTCTAGCATGAAGGCACTTCGGTTTCGTCCCTGCGGAAATTACAGAATCGACTATCGAGAGGAACTCGCCGTCTTCGAGACCGACTTCGGACGGCTCTGGACGGCAATCGGGCTTGTCGTTCTTTTCCTTGCCGTGCCCTGGATCGCGACCCCCTATCTTCTCTACGTGGTGAACCTCATCGGGATATCGGCCATCGCGGCTGTTGGGCTCAACATCCTCGTGGGCTGCACGGGGCTGATCTCCCTGGGGCACGGTGCCTTCTTCGGAGTCGGCGCCTACTCGGCGGGCATTCTTGCCGTAACGTACGGTGTTCCCTTTCTGGCTGTAATCCCCCTGGCGGGTCTTTTCACGGCTGTCGTCGGGATGGTCTTCGGGATCCCCTCGGGACGCCTGAAAGGGCTCTATCTGACGATTGCCACCTTGGCCGGACAGTTCATCATCGAGTATGTTCTCGTGCATTGGGAGAGCGTCACGGGCGGGACCATGGGGATCACGCTTCCCGCACCATTGCTGTTCGGGGCTGCCGTCACAGGGGATCTGAGCTTCTTCTACGTGATCTATACAACGGTGGTCGTCATGGTGTTCGGTGCCGTGAACCTCATGCGAACGCGTTACGGTCGTGCCTTTGTGGCCATACGAGACAACGACCGGGCCGCCGAAGGGATGGGGATTCCTATCTTTTCTTACAAGCTGCTTTCCTTCGCCGTGAGCTCGTTTTACGCCGGTGTCGCCGGGGCCCTCTGGGCGTACTACATGATTAGCATCACGGCGGAACCATTCACACTGGGGCTCTCCGTGGAGTACATCGCCATGATCATCATCGGCGGCCTGGGGAGCATCCCGGGGGCGATCTTCGGCACCATGTTCATCACTCTTCTCAACGAGGGACTGCGCTGGGTCACGGATATGATCATGAACATGGGCGGACTTGCCAGGATCGAACTGACGCTTGCCCCCCTGCGGGAATTTGTCTTCGGACTGGCGATCGTGCTCTTTATCTTATTTGAACCCAAGGGGATTGCGGAGGTGTGGCGCATCGTGAGGTCCAACTTTAGGTTATGGCCGTTCTCCTATTAGGGTAAGGGGACGAGGGACTGGGGGTCAGGGTGTAGGGCACAGGGAATTGGGTATGGGATATGACAGACAATAAAATACTTGTGATCAACAACATCAGCGTTGTCTATTCTGATGTCATCCAGGTCCTGAAGGGCGTTTCGCTCTCCGTGGATTCGGGGCAGATCGTCTCGCTTCTCGGAAGTAACGGAGCGGGGAAAACTACGACTCTGAAGGCGATTTCGGGACTCCTCAAACCGGAAAACGGGGAAGTGACGGAAGGGAGCATCCTGTTTGACAAGCGATCGATCCACAACCACTCTCCGGAGACCATCACGAGGGCGGGGATCATCCAGGTCCTGGAAGGGCGTCAGCCTTTCAAGTATCTGACCATCGAAGAGAACCTGCGAGTCGGAACGGCCACACGGTGGGGGAAGCCGTATCGGAAGGATCTCGAGAGGGTCTATCACTACTTCCCGGCTCTGACAAAACGCCGCAAAACACTTGCAGGCTACTGCAGTGGCGGTGAGATGCAGATGCTCGTCATCGGCAGGGCCCTCATGGCGCACCCAAGGCTTCTGCTGCTTGATGAACCGTCGCTGGGACTTGCACCTCTCATCGTCCGGGAGATCTTCGAGATCATCGAGCGGATCAACCGGGAGGACGGCACAACGATTGTGCTCGTGGAGCAGAATGCCAACATGGCCCTGCAGATTGCCACGTACGGATACGTCATGGAAAACGGCAAGATCGTCATGGAGGGCCGTGCGGAGGATTTGCGGGAAAACCCCGATGTGAAGGAGTTCTACCTCGGCATGGGCGCCGCGGGAGCGGCAAAGTCGTACAGGGACGTGAAAGCTTACAAACGCAGAAAGCGATGGCTATAGAATAGCAAGGTTGCGAGGTCCGAGGAACGAGGACCGAGGTACGAATCAGAAAACCTCGATCCTCGCGCCGCGATCCTCGTTCCTGCGGAGTCGGTCATCACCCAGGAAAATGAGGAGAACGATGACAAGAAAAACCGTGAAGACGATGAGAAGAAGATCGCCGTATTTCGATAAAAAAGAGATCCGCAGCCATGAGCAGCGCCTCGATGATCAGGCCGGGGAACTGGCCGCCATGATGCGTTTGGCCATGGAGAAATCCCCGGTCATCAGTGAGCAGTTTGAAAATCTCGGCGCAAAGCCGACAAAGAAAAAGGCCTTCGAGCTTTTGAAACGGCTTCCCGTCATCTCGCGGGAGAGGATCGTCCAGATGGAAATCGATCATCCGCCCTATGCCGGCCTGTTAAACCCCGATGCTCCGGTGGACCGTATTTTCACTTCACCCGGCCCCGTTTACGAGCCGCACCTCTCCGAGTCAGATCCCATTTGGGCCCGGGCCTATCGTGCCGCGGGATTTGAACCGAGGGACGTGGTATTGAATGCCTTTTCCTACCACCTCGTGGCGGCGGGTCTTACATTCCACAGCGGCCTGAGGCGCGTCGGGGCGACGGTTGTCCCCTCGGGCGCTTCGGGGACGGCCATCCAGTTGCAACTCCTCCGCGATCTGAAGGTGACGGGCTACACCGGGACGCCCAGCTTTTTGAAGGCCATCATCGGGAAGGCGGAAGAGGAGGGTCACGATTTCAGGAACGATTTCCGTCTCCGCAGGGCCTGCTTTGCGGCAGAGCCCCTTCTGCCGGCATTGCGAGAGGAGTTCGAGCGGCGCTATGGGATCGACACCTACCAGATGTACGGGGCGACCGAGGTGGGCGATGTGGCCTACGAGTGCAGCGAAAAGAGCGGCTGGCATCTCTGCGAGGAGGTCATCGTCGAGATCGTCGATCCCGAGACGGGCCGCGAGGTCCCGCCGGGGCAATTGGGTGAAATCGTGGTCACTCGCCTCAACAGCATCTTTTTCCTTTTTCGATTTGGAACGGGGGATCTCTCCCGGCTGATTACGGAGTCCTGCCCCTGCGGGAGGACATCTTACCGCCTGGCCGGCATCACCGGCAGGGTGGGGGAGGCCGTAAAGGTGAGGGGGATGTTTGTGGCACCGACCCAGCTGAGAAAAGTCGCCGAGCGGTTTCCCGGATGGAAATTCCAAGTTGTCGTGAGCCGCTCGGAGAACCGGGATCTTCTCACCGTTCGCGTTGACGTGCCTGACGAAAAACGAGGCAAAGACGCCCTTGCCTCGTTCGAGAGACGCTTTTCGGAGATTTGTACAGTCCGCATCGACCGGCTCGAATACGTTCCAGCTGGAACACTCGCCGAGGGATACAAGCTGATTGTGGACGAACGCAGATGGAGGTAAGACGGACTATTTCTTTACAGCCGCCAGCACTTCACGGATATCGGGCAATTCCCGGATGGGATAGACTTTGATCCAGGTGACCTTGCCCTTCTCGTCGATGAGGATGTTGGCGCGCTCCGAGAAGCCCTCCTTTCGGAAAAGGCCCAGCGCGGCCGCGACCCTTCCGTGGGGCCAGAAGTCCGCCAAGAGCCGCGTTTTCTTGATTTTCAGAGATTTCGCCCAGGCCGCCTTGCAGGGGACGCTGTCAACGCTGAGCCCCACGGCGACTGCGCCCGCCTGATCGAAGACTTTC
>DATJPI010000186.1:0-2884 GCA_035506495.1 Syntrophales bacterium | reverse complement strand
GCTTCTTCTCCTCCTGCTTCGCGCAGCCTACGAAAGAGAAAGAAACGGCGAGCATAAGAGCGAGTACCAGTACGAGTGCCTTCTTCATTAGTTGTTTCACCTCCTTTTAACTTTTTACCCTTGCGGGCAGTTGTTCTCAAGGGTCGGTTTTTACTATATCGCATGAGGCTTGTCAATAAAAAATATTTGGTTTTTCGGATGCCCTGCAGGGGCAAATCGTGCTCAGCAAGGGGCTCCCCGGCAGATCAAAGGTCGGGATGCGCCGTTTTTTTATCGGTTCGGGTCCCCCTGTGGCTGAGTCGATCGGCTCTGCGGTCACACGTTGAAGCGAAAGTAGACGATATCCCCGTCGGCGATCGCGTAGTCTTTCCCCTGGAAATGAAGGAGTCCCTTCTCACGGGCCGGTGCGATGCCACCGGCATGCAAGAAATCTTCGTAGCGGAGCACTTCGGCCCGGATGAATCCCCGCTCCATGTCGGTGTGGATCTTGCCTGCCGCTTGGGGCGCTTTCGTTCCCCTCGGGATCGTCCAGGCTTTCAGTTCCGGCCCAACGGTCGTGTAAAAGGTGATGAGATCGAGAAGCGCATACCCCTCCCGAATGAGCTGCTGCAAGCCTGACTCCTTCAAGCCAAGGTCTTCCAGGAAGACGTTACGCTCTTCCTTCTCCAACTTGGCGATCTCCATCTCGAGATCGCCGCAGATGACCGCCACGCGCGAGCCTTCCTTCCGGGCGACTTCGCGTACTTTCGCGATATAGGGACCATCTTCCTTCAGGACTTTCTCACTCACATTAGCAACATAGAGGACCTTCTTGGACGTGAGCAGGTGAGCCTCTGCCATGATTTCCTGTTCATCACTCTGCACAGGGACATTTCGTGCGGGGATGCCTCGCTTGAGGGAGTCTGCAAACCGCTGGTAGACCTCCAGGGCTTTGCGGGCGGCCTTGTCGCCCCCCGTCTTGGCGATCTTGTCCGTCTTGGTGATTCGTTTTCCCAGCGTCTCCAGATCCGCCAGGAGGAGTTCCATGTTAATGATCTCGATGTCCCGGACAGGGTCAATGGGGCCGTAGATATGGGCGATGTCCGGGTTGTCGAAACAACGGACGATGTGCACGATGGCATCGACCTCGCGGATATGGCCGAGAAACTGGTTCCCCAGCCCCTCGCCCTTGCTTGCACCCCGTACGAGTCCCGCGATGTCGATGAATTCCATGGTCGTGTGCGTGACTTTCGGAGGCTTGACCACCGCGGCGATTTTTTCAAGCCGCTCGTCGGGTACATGCACGATGCCGGCGTTGGGCTCTATGGTGCAGAAGGGATAGTTGGCCACCTCGGCCCCGGCGCAGGTCAGCGCGTTGAAAAGCGTCGATTTGCCGACGTTGGGGAGGCCGATGATACCGCAGTTGAAGCCCATGGAATCTGCCCTGAAGGGTTGGTGTGACTGCCGTTGCTGTTTGTTTGGGGCTTCCTGAACCTATTGAGTTTGCCACGGGCTGTCAAGGGATTTTATGGAGATGCAGGGAGCCTGATGCCGGACGCCCCGGGGCCTCCGTGAAGCTCGCGGAATAAAAAAGGGGCCGGCATTTCTGCCGACCCCTTTTGTCAGACGAAGTGTATCCTTACTTCTCCACGGGAATTCTCATGGAGTAGAAGGACCTGTAAACGAAGACAATCGAGATGAGCAGGAAGATGGCGCCGACGATAATGGCGGATCCTCTCATATCCGGCGCGATGGCGATTTCCATCGCCAGGATGCCGAACAGGGTTGTGAACTTGATGATCGGGTTCAGGGCCACCGAGGAGGTGTCCTTGAAGGGATCGCCGACGGTGTCGCCGATGACGGCGGCAGCGTGCAGAGGCGTTCCCTTTTCCTTCAGGTCGACTTCGACGACCTTCTTTGCGTTGTCCCAGCAGCCGCCTGCGTTGGCCATGAAGAGGGCCTGATAGAGACCGAAGACGGCGATGGCGATGAGGTAGCTGATGAAGAAAGCTGCCGATTCCGGTCCTCTCACGGGGGCGGACAGGAACGCGAAGGCCAGGGCGAAGAAGAAGATGGCGATGAAGATGTTGAACATGCCCTTCTGGGCGTACACCGTACAGATCTTCACGACTTCCTTCGAGTTCTCCGTCGAGGCGCTGAGGCTGGCTGCGTCATCGAGTTTGATGTTCTGCTTGATATACTGAACGGCCCGGTAGGCGCCCGTCACGACGGCCTGGGTGGAAGCGCCGGTGAACCAGTAGATGACGGCGCCGCCGCAGAGCATGCCGAGCAGCGTGTAGGGGTTGAGCAGGTTGAGGATCATCTCGGGCTGGATTCCCAGGGCCTTCCGGAGAAGCAGGATCAGCGAGAAGATCATCGTCGTGGCTCCGACGACGGCCGTGCCGATGAGAACGGGCTTGGCAGTCGCCTTGAAGGTATTGCCGCAGCTGTCGTTTTCTTCCAGGTAGTGCTTGGCGACGTCGAAGCGGGTCTTGAAGCCGTATTCCTTCTCGATTTCCTTCTCCACGTTGGGGATGGTCTCGATGAGGGAAAGTTCATAGATCGACTGGGCGTTGTCCGTCACGGGGCCGTAGCTGTCGACGGCGATGGTCACAGGTCCCATGCCGAGCATACCGAAGGCCACCAGACCGAAGGCGAACACGGTGGAATACTCCATGAAGTTGGACAATCCGAACGTGCTGGTGAAGTAGGCGATGAACATCAACGCAAAGAGGGACATGCCGATCCAGAAGGCGGCGAAGTTGCCGGACACGAAACCCGAAAGGATATCCAGTGAGGCGCCGCCTTCGCGGGCCGCTGTCACGACCTCGGCCACGTGCCGGGAGTTGGAGCTCGTGAAGACTTTGACCAGCTCTGGGATGAGGGCTGCGGCAAGAGTTCCGCA
>DATJPI010000185.1:0-4147 GCA_035506495.1 Syntrophales bacterium | reverse complement strand
GTTCCGGCAATGGGATTGAGGATATTCACCGGAACCGAATCCACATCGAGCTCCCTGAGCAGGCAGGCCATTTCCATCCTCTGCGCCATCGTCTCGCCGAGGCCGATGATTCCCCCCGAGCATACACTGAGCCCGGCATCCATCGCGGTCTGAACAGTCTTTATATCGTCGTCATAATCATGGGTCGTGCAGATTTCATTGAAGAAACTTCTCGACGTCTCGAGATTGTGGTGATAGCGATAGAGCCCTGCCTCCTTCAGTTCAAGGGCTCTTTCCTTGTCGATCATGCCCAGCGATGCACAGGGCAGCACGCCCTGCGCCCGGATTCCTTCGACGGCTCTGAAGATTTCTTTCCACTCCCTGTCACTGGAAATCCGGGTCCCGCTGGTTACGATGCCGAACAGGTGAGCACCGTCTTTGCCGGCTTGCACGGCCTGCGCAATCATCTCTTTTGCCGTCAGAAGCGGGTAGGATTGCACCTGGGTAACCCAATGTGCCGATTGGGCGCAGAACTTACAGTTTTCACGGCATCGGCCGGATTTTGCATTCACGATCCCGCAGAGACTCACGGTCTTACCTTTGAATTGCTCGCGGATATCCGAAGCGGCCGATAGGATCAGATAAGGCTTCTTGAGTCCCGCCTGTGACAATTCCACGGCTTCTGTGAAGCTGATTCTGCGCCCTTCAGCGATTTCTTTCCTGGTTTGAAGAATCAGAGATTCCAACAATCACCTCCGCGCATCCCGATGGCCGATCAATGCGGTGATTTCCCTGACGGCATCATCGAGCCTGAGAATATTGGGACAGACATCCTGGCCCTGTTTCTTCAAGCGCCACATCAGCTCAGCAATCCTCGGGGCGCCAAGTCCGAGCGATTTCAATATGTCGATTTCGTTGAATACCCGTTCCGGCGATCCTTCCAGAACGATCGCGCCGCGGTTCATCAGAACGATACGGCCGGCGTCGACCACCTCGTCCAGGTCGTGGCTGATCTGGATGATCGTCAATCCACGCCGATTTAGATCCCGAATGACCCTCATGATGCGATCCCTTCCCGCCGGATCCAGATAGGAGGTGGGTTCATCGAGAACAATACAGTCGGGTCTCATGGCCAGGACTCCGGCAATGGCGTTGAGACGCTTCTCACCGCCGGAGAGGGTATGGGGGGCGCGGCTTCTGTAAGAAGCCAGGCCCACCGTTTCGAGCGCCTCTTCGACCCGACGCTGGATCTCCCGGGGGGGCAAGCCCAGGTTTCCCGGTCCAAAGGCGACGTCTTCCTCGACGGTCATTCCCACGATCTGATTGTCGGGATTCTGAAACACCATTCCCACGCGTCTCCGGATATCCCTGTGCCTCGCGGGATCTTTCGTATTCATTCCATCGATGATGACATCGCCGGAGCCGGGAAGCAGAAGCGCATTGAAGTGCTTGACCAGAGTCGTCTTGCCACAGCCATTGGGTCCGATGAACGCCAGATACGCCCCGTCGTCGATTCGCAGAGTGATATCCTTGAGAACCGGCTCATTCGCCGGGTCGTATTGAAATGAGAGGTTTTCAACTAGAATCATAGCCGTACCTTGTCTCGCGTTTTCAGAGTCACCATGGATGCCGCGACAATCTTCAATACGTCCCCCGGCAGAAAGGGAAGGACACCCACGGTCAGCGCCTTCTCAAGGGATAAGTGAGCGACCACAGACAACTGCAGAACCCCGACGGCGTAAATGGCCGCAAGTCCCACAGTCATGGAAAATGCAAGCCAGGCAAAGCCAGGCGACTTTTTTTTCTCAACCAGCTTGCCGATCAGGAACGCGCCGACGACAAATCCGACGAGATACCCCCCCGTGGGCCCCAGCAGGACCCCGAATCCGGCCTTTCCACCCGAGAACACCGGCAATCCCAGTCCGCCCAGAAAGATATAAATCACCTGGCTCAAGGCTCCCAGGCTGCCCCCCAGAAGCGCCGAAGCGATATTCAGAAAGAGATTGGAAAGGACAATGGGCACTGGTTGCAGGGGAATGGAAATCAGGGCCCCTATGGCCGTCAGTGCCCCAAACAAAGAGGCGTATATCATTCCGCGTGTCGACAATGTCTCACCCGCCATAAAAACAATTTTCTTTTCCCTTGATCCTTTAACCTTTGTCCTTTTTCTGTTCAAAGGTATTCCACATCGCCTGCAATCACACGATGGAGGGTTCCCTCCGATGCTTTCACCAGCAGGACACCTTCATCGTCAATTCCCGCAATCGCGCCCTCCAGTGATCTGTCGAAGGAATGCACACGAACATGCTTTCCCGCCATGTCCGAAAGCTCGCGCCAGCGTTTGATCACAGGGACAAACCCCTCGCGGCCGATCAGGTCGTAATTGTATTCGAGGCGCTTCAGGAAGGCCCTGAGGATTTCCGTTCGATCAACCTCATGCCCGATTTCCAGCGCAATCGAGGTTGCCCGCTCGCGCAGTTCGGCAGGAAAGCGGCCCATCGGCGTGTTGACGTTGAGCCCGACGCCGACGATCATGTATTCGATGGAGTCGATTTCCGTGCTGGCCTCGATCAGGATTCCGGCAACTTTCTTTCCTCCCGCGAGGACGTCATTGGGCCACTTGATGGTGACGCGGGAGTGGACGATCGGAATGAGCGACTCCGCCAGGGCAACACCGGTCAGCAGGGTCATCTTGGGTGCCTCCGCCGGTTGGAAACGGGGCCTCAGTACCAGAGAGACGTAGATCCCCTCGCCCGGGGGTGAATGCCAGTTGCGCCCTTTTCGGCCTCGCCCCCCTGATTGGGACTCGGCGACAACGAGCGTGCCCTCGACGGCCCCCGAGATGGCCAGATCTCTCGCCAGGCGGTTTGTCGAATCCACCTCGTTTTCGAAAACGATGTTTCTGCCCAGACGGTTCGACCGCAGAGATGCCTTAATCTCCGAGGGTAGGAGCCTGTCGATCGTCGCTTTGAGCAGGTAGCCCTTCCGGGGTGCGGACTCGATGACATAGCCTTCGTTTCTCAAGCTGCAGACATGCTTCCAGACAGCGGTCCTGGAGACATCGAGCTCCCTGCTCAACTCACCCCCGGACACCCACAGGCCCCTCATTTCCTTCAGGCGGCCGAGCAGATGCTGTCTAGTGCTTGGTAGCATAACAATAAAACTCCCCTGTCGGAGGGAGCGTCATGGAATACCATTAACTTCACCCATTGTCAACCCATCTTGTTAATCTGGTTGACAATGGATCAAATCCCCGGAGGTATGCATTGCGCACAATTCGTCTTGCCCAAATCGGTGATTTCGAGTATGATTCCACCCTCGTACGAAGAACGGAGGTACACCATGGGCAGTCACAAGAAGCACGAAAGAAAAAAGGAACTGCGGCGGAAGTGGAAGCGCCAGGAGAAGAGGAAGAAGTTGATCGCCAAGGGCTTGAACCCGGACGAGAGCAACAAAATCAAGAAGATGGCCTGAGTTCAGAGGCTTGTGGATAGTGGCCGGTGGCTTGTGATGCCGGCCGCTGCTCGCCTATCGTTCATTGGTTCCCATCCTGCCGCCGTCGGTTTCTGATGGGGTCAATTCCTGCCTCGCCGACCCTCACGGATCAAAACATGGTTAGCCAACCAGGCGAACCTGCGCCCCATCCGGCGGTCAGGCGTTTTGACCCGCCTACCAATTTCTTGCTTATTTTTCAATGGGTTATGACATTACCTGCCAGAGCATGAAGATCCCTTTGCGGACCATCATCACGGCAATGGCAGCGAGGAGAATCCCCGCCAGCTTGGACAGGGCACGGGAGCCCGAGCGGCCCAGTACTCGGTTGATTGGTCCGGCAAGCCAGAAAACGGCCCCGGCGATGACGATGTTCACCACCGTGGCCGCCACGGTGGTCGCGACGCCGTATTCACCTACGAGGATGAAGATCGTCGTCAGCACTGCAGGCCCCACGATGAGCGGCACCCCGATGGGGACGGCACCCAAGCTGTCGGAGTCCATCTGGGCAATCTTCTTCTCCACGGTAATGACATCGATGAGCGATATCGTGAAAAGCAGGATTCCCCCCGCAATGAGGAAGTCCGCCACGGTGATGCCCAGATAGCGGAAGATCCACTGGCCTACAGCGAGGAACACCAGGGCCACGGCGAGTGCCGTAATCATGGACTGGATA
>DATJPI010000184.1:0-3041 GCA_035506495.1 Syntrophales bacterium | reverse complement strand
CCGGCAAACCCGCCAAGGTCGCCCTCGTCGCCTGCATGCGCAAGCTCCTGGTCATCCTCAATGCCATGATAAAGAACAATACCTGCTGGCAGCAGGCCTAAAAATCTTATTGAAAAGGAACACAGTTGCTGTTCGGTCTATCCGATCGAAATGCGAGGTATCAGGTACTAGGTATCAGGTAGAGACATAACCTTGCACCTCGCACCTGTCACCTTACAACTTGTTGCTCCTTCACTAACGCACTTCCGCACTCACGCACTTCTTTACTGGTTACCTGCCACCTTCTTTGTCGCGGTGTCTCTTGCGGAATATGAGCCGCATGGGGACGCTCTCGAAGCCCAGCTCCTCCCGGATCCGGTTGGCCAGATAGCGCTCATAGGAGAAGTGCATGGCCTTCGGTTCACGCACGAAGAAGACAAAGGTCGGCGGCTTCACGCGCTGCTGGGTGGCATAGACGATCTTGTTGGGCCGATTGCGGTACATGGGCGGCGGGTTTTCGCTCACGAAGCGCTCGACCTTCACGTTAAGTTCCGCCGTGGGGACGCGCCTGGTATACTCGGCGTAGACCGACTCGACGAGATCGAAGATGCGCCCGACCCGCTGACCCGACAGGGCTGACACGAAGGCGATGGGGGCAAACTGGAGGAACTTGAGCCCGTCCCGGAGCTTGTTCACGTAAACCCCGATGGAGCTGTTGTCCTTCTCAACGAGATCCCACTTGTTCACCACGAGGATGACTGCTACCCCTTTTTCGAGTGCAAGGCCGGCGATCTTCGCGTCCTGATCCGTGACGCCCTCTTCGGCGTCGATGAGAACAAGTGCCACATCGCAGCGGTCAAGCGTCCTCAGGGCTTCGATGACGCTGTATTTTTCGAGGTTCTGGCTGATCCGGCTCTTTCTGCGGATTCCCGCCGTGTCGACGAGGGTGTATTTTCGATCTCCCCGTTCGAAGGGCGTGTCGATGGAGTCGCGGGTCGTCCCCGGCGTGGGGTTCACGATGGTTCGCTCGTACCCAAGAATTTTATTGACGAGGGAAGATTTTCCCACGTTGGGGCGCCCCACGACGGCAATGCGGATCCGCTGCTCTTCTTCATCGATCGGAGCCTCTTCGGGGATGGACGCGGTCACGGCATCTAGCAGATCGTCGACGCCCCGGCCGTGCTCGGACGATATCGCATAGAGCGGCTCGACACCCAGGCGGTAAAAATCGAGAACATCCTGTTCATGGCGTGGGCCGTCGATCTTGTTGACGGCGTAGAAAATGGGCTGTTTGTATGATCGGAGCAGTTTCGCGATTTCCTGGTCTGAGGGGGTCAGGCCTTCCTTCCCGTCCATAAGGAAGATGATGATATCGGCCTGTTCCATGGCGAGTGTCGTCTGCTCACGCATCTGGATCAGGATCTTTTCCGTGGAGACCGGCTCGAAACCGCCCGTGTCGACGACAGTGAAGGCCTTGCCGTTCCAGGACGCTTCGGTATAGTTACGATCGCGCGTCGCCCCTGGCTGATCAATGGCGATGGCCTTCTTTCGTTCCGAGAGCCGGTTGAAGAGCGTCGATTTGCCCACGTTGGGCCTTCCGATGATGGCAACTAAAGGCTTCATTCGAGTCTATCCAGTCTATTCTGTCTATTCAGTCTGTCCGGTCGAAATTCGAGGTATCAGGTGCTAGGTATCAGGTGTCAGGTAAAGACAAAACCTTGCACTTTGTACCTTGCACCTGTCACCTTGAACCTTGTGGCTTGTGGCTCCTTCAGTCCCCGTAGCCGAATTCCTTCAGCCACTTTGCATCCTTCGTCCAATCTTTCCGCATGCGGACGAAGAGCTCCAGGAAAATCTTTGCAGCGAAGAACTGCTCCATCTCGATGCGCGCTTGTGTCCCGATCTCCTTCAGCATCTTCCCGCCCTTGCCGATGAGGATCCCCTTCTGGGAATCCTTTTCGGCGGTGATCGTGGCTGTGATCCGGATAAAGTTTTTCTCCTCGTCCTCCTTGAAGGAGTCAATTGTGACTGCCGTGGCATACGGTATTTCCCGGTGGGTGAGAAGCAGGATTTTCTCGCGGATGATCTCGGCCGCGATGAAGCGCTCCGAGTTGTCCGTGAACATGTCGTCTGAGAACAACTTCGGCCCTTCAGGCAGGACCCCCTGAATGAGTTCGAGGAGGCGCTGAATCCCGTCGCCTGTCTCAGCGGATACGGGAACGATCTCGCGGAAATCATACAGACCGCGGAAACGATCGATCAGGGGCAGCAGTGCCGGTTTGGCCACGAGGTCGATCTTGTTAATGACGAGAAACACGGGGATTGCCACTTCCCGCAGGCTCTCGAGGATCAGGTCATCGTCGGCATCATGGCCACGGTCTGCCTCGACAAGGAGAAGGACCAGGTCGACTTCGCTGAAGGTACTCGTCGCCGCTTTCACCATATAGCGGTTCAGGGGTGTCTTTGCCCGGTGGATTCCCGGAGTGTCCAGGAAGATCATCTGCCCGTCATCGGTGTTCCGGATGCCCGTGATGCGGTTTCTCGTCGTCTGCGGCTTGCTGCTCGTGATGGCGAGCTTTTCGCCCAGGATCCTGTTCAGAAGAGTTGACTTGCCCACGTTGGGCCGGCCTGCGATGGCGATGAATCCAGACTTAAACAATCCCGACCTCCGCCATCGAAGTTTCGTAGCGATTGAGCCCGTCCCGCAGCTCAAGGGTGCCCCTTCGGAGCGACGAGTCTGTTTTTACTTTCACGGAACCGCTGCCGAAATGCGCCTCGAGGAAGACGCGATTCCCGCGACCCACACCGTTGAAGCTCGACAGATCTGCAGGGGCGACATGAAACACCGGTCCGCTGCCGATTTCGCCTGCCTCGGCAAGCAGCTCGAGAGTCATATCACGGAACAGGGCCGCATCCACAAGGTTGCGAAATGCCGGGTGATAGGGGCCGGCAAGGATATTTCCCTTTTCCTCCATCTCGCCCGTCGCATAGAGTCCGAGGCGGATGACGGGGATGTTCGCCCTGGTGAATCGAATGACGGCAACCTTGCACCACCGCACGGC
>DATJPI010000183.1:0-8935 GCA_035506495.1 Syntrophales bacterium | reverse complement strand
GCGGTTCACGTTTTCACCCGTGATCCGATCAAAGTCCCGCGCTCCCTGGGCATTGAACTTGATGGCCACGTAGGGCTCGCCGAAGCGGTCACTGATCTTCACCTTGGCATCCTCCAGCGACTGGCCGGTCAGCAGGGTCCGGTCCTTCAAGAGGTACATGGTGTCCCGGCGCTGAGTCGACTTCTCGGATCCCTCCCTTGCGCCCTTCATGAGGATGGAACCTGCGGGGACATTGCCGCGCAGGGCGTCCTCGAGATTGTGCTCCTCGTCGACGAGCTTGAACTCCAGCAGGGCTGTTCTGCCGATCAGGTCAATGGCCCTTCGCGGATCCTTGATTCCGGGCAGCTGGATGAGGATCCGGTCGTCCCCCTCGGGGATGATCTCGGGCTCCGTCACGCCGAACTGGTCCACGCGATTGCGAATCGTCTCGAGGCTCTGGTCCAGGATGGTCTTTTTCATTTCGACAAGCCGCTTGTCCTTGAGCTTTAGATAGAGCTTATCCCTGCCGTCCACGGTGTCATAGGACTTGATGTCGAGGTCTGGAAACTGATCGGAAAGAACCTTGTCGAAATCGGCGCGATTTTCCCTGCCGGCAATTTCGATGGAAATCGTTCCTCCCTTGGACTCGACGTTTCGGAACCGGACCTTCTTTTCCATCAGGGTATCTTTCAGCCCGTTCGCGAGCCGGTCCACGGAGGACTCCATTGCCTTTTCCGTATCCACCTCCAGAAGCAGGTGCATCCCTCCCTGAAGATCAAGGCCCAGACGGATCCTGTTCTTGGGGAAGAGGTTGGCCAGCTGCGAGGGCATATCGGGCCAGACCGACGGGAGGAAGAAATAAATCGCGGTCAGCGTGAATACAACCGTGATGAGAACTCTCAGCTTGATGCTCTGAAACATGAGTGCGTCCTTTCGCGTTATTCCTCTGCGGCTTTCTGCACGAGACCCGCGATGTGTGCGCGGCTGACTTTGATCTTTACGTTCGGAGCGATCTCGATGGTCACGACGGCTTCGGTGAGGGCGGCGACTTTACCCTGGATTCCGCCCGTCGTTTCTACCATGTCCCCGTGCTTCAGGTTGGCAATCATCGCCTTTGCCTCTTTCTGCTTCTTCTGGGCGGGCCGGATGAGCAGGAAATAGAAGATGAGAAAGATCGTCGTCATCATGAGGATAAAGCCCATATCCCCTCCAGGTGCTCCCTGGCCTCCTCCCAAGCCTCCCATAGCATACGCAATACTCGTCAAGGTTCGTCCTCCTCTTTGGTGTTCATGCTTTCGTCTGCCCGTCCTTCGGGGATCGGGCCTCCGTCGTCGTCTCTCGGCCGCTCACGAAAGGATCGCCGGAAGTCTTCGAAGGTACCCGAGGCGATCGACGCCCGGATGCGCTCCATGAGCGCAAGATAGAACCGGACGTTGTGAATCGTGTTCAACAGCAAAGCCAGGATCTCCCTGGCTATAAAAAGATGCCGGAGATAGGCCCTTGAGAAGTTCCGGCAGGTGTAACAATCGCATATCTCGTCGAGGGGGGCCTGATCGTTCCGGTAACGGGCGTTTTTTATAACAACCTTTCCGCGATTTGTAAATAACAATCCGTTCCTGGCGCAACGGGTGGGCATGACGCAGTCGAAGAGGTCAATTCCCAGATGAACACACTCGACGAGATCCTCCGGAGTCCCCACGCCCATGAGGTATCGTGTCTGGCCGGCGGGCAGCAGCGGCACGGTGGCTTCGACGGTTTCCATCATGAGATCCTTGGGTTCCCCGACGCTGAGCCCCCCAATGGCATACCCGTCAAAGCCGATTTCGGTGAGTGCCTCGGCGGAGGCCTGCCTCAGATCCCGGTGAACACCGCCCTGGACGATACCGAAGAGGGCTTGAGTAGCGTTCTTCTGCGCATCCCGACAGCGCCTGGCCCATCGGTGGGTTAGTGCCATGGACTTTTCCACGTAGGCGCGTTCGGCAGGGTAGGGTGTGCAGTCGTCGAAGCACATCATGATGTCCGAACCAAGGGCTTCCTGAATCTCGATGACCCGTTCAGGGCTCAGGACATGCCGCGAGCCGTCGATGTGTGACTGGAAGGTGACCCTCTCCTCCGTGATCTTTCGCAGGGGGCCCAGGCTGAAGATCTGGAAGCCGCCGCTGTCGGTGAGAATGGGACGGTCCCAGTTCATGAAGCGGTGGAGCCCGCCGTGCTCGCGGATCAACTCGTGGCCCGGCCTCAGATAGAGGTGGTAGGCATTGCCCAGGATGATCTCTGCGCCGGCCTCCTTGAGCCACTCGGGCGTCATGGCCTTCACGGTCCCCTGGGTTCCCACGGGCATGAAGACGGGAGTGCGCACCTCCCCGTGGGCGGTCGTCATCCGCCCGAGGCGAGCCCGGGAGTTCGGGTTGGTTTTCAGCAGTTCGAACTTGAAAGGCATAAACACCCAGTCGGATTCGGGAATCGGGAATCCGGATTCGGGTTCTAAACGGAGACATCCTTGTTTTTTATCCGGATGCCTGAATCCTGAAGCCCGATGCCCTATTCAATGAACATACAATCCCCGTAGCTGTAAAACCGGTAACGGTCCTCGATGGCCTTTTGGTAGGCCGCAAACAACAAGTCCCTTCCGGCGAAAGCGCATGCGAGCAGGAACAGGGACGACTTTGGGAGGTGAAAGTTCGTCAGCAACGCACCCACTCTCCGGAACCGGTAGCCGGGGTAGATGTAGAGCCCTGTAGAACCGGTTGACGCCCGGATGTGCCCCCGGTCGTCGGCGATGGTCTCGAGGACCCTCGTGGAGGTGGTTCCCACGGCGACGACCCGTTGAGCGGAATTGATGACTTCCGCCGTCTCGTCGCCGATCTCGTAGTACTCCTCGTCCATCCGATGATCCTCGATCTTGTCGACCTCCACCGGGGTGAAGGTTCCGTAGCCCACGTGGAGGGTGACCCTGGCCACGGGGATGCCATGGCCCCGGATTTTCTCCAAGACAGCTTCCGTGAAATGAAGCCCCGCCGTGGGCGCCGCTATGGACCCCGGATGCCTGGCATAGACGGTCTGGTACCGATCGAGATCGTCGGGGGAAGCCCCGTCTGTCTTCTCGCGGCGGATATAGGGCGGCAAAGGGGCCTGTCCGTGGCGTCGCAGGAAGCTCTCGAAAGGTTCGCCTGTCCTGAACTCGACGACCCATTTCCTCTCGTCGATCCTCTCCAGCACCCGGACACTTCCTCCCCCGTCAAAGCCCAGTGTCGAGCCCGCCTTGATTCGTTTTGCCGGTCTGAGCAATGCTTCCCAGCGGGGTGATGCTGCTCCTTCACGGCTACGAAGCAAGAGGATTTCCACTGCAGCGCCCGTCGTCTTGCGGGCGAAAAGCCTCGCCGGAATCACCCTTGAGTCGTTGATGACGAGAACGTCTCCTTTCCGCAGAAATTCCGGGAACTCATGGAATACATGGTTCCTCATGGAACCGGTCCGCCTCTGAACGACCATCATGCGCGAGCGATCCCGGCCCGGGGCGGGCGACTGGGCGATGAGCTCCTGCGGGAGCGTGTAATCGAAATCCTGCAGTCTCATGTCATTCACGGGGGGATAGGGTAATTGTGTTTTGGTAAATTGGGTAAAAAAAAGATCCCGACCCCCGGGATCCAGTTGTTCCCTAATTCCACAACCCGCACGCTGCAAATAACCGAAATAAAAAGGAAAGTCAACTGTAAATTCTTGGTTTCACTCGATTCGCAAAGGATCTCTTAGTATGGCTTGCACGGTTTTAGGTGAGAAGGGTCTTTCCTGAAGGAAGGTCAGAGAGGTTCGGATGCAAGGCGCCCGAAATCCCGAGGACTGAGGCGTACTTTGGGCGTACGCCGCAGGGACGAGGGATGAGGGCAACGCAGCAGATGAACCTTTATCACCTGCCTCTTTAGCTTGTGCCGAAATAGACGAGCAGCAGCCCGATCACAATAGCCATAAACCCGAACATCCTCAGGTTTGAATCCGGTGTTTCCTTGATTTTCATGTAGAGGTTTTTGATTGTCTCAGGAAAGGCGAAATAGGGAAGCCCCTCCAGTACGAGGACCATACCGATGACGGCGAGGAAGAATTTAAGATTTGCGTTCTCCATTGCCGAGCTTCCTATTTTCCGGACTTCCGGATTTCCTGACCTTTGGCTTCCTCCCACAGCGCGTCCATTTCTTCCAGCGTGGAAGAGGCCAGGTCCTTGCCGCGCTCGCGAAGACTCTGCTCTATATAAAGGAAACGCTCCTCAAACTTGCGGTTTGTCGTACGCAGGGCCTCCTCGGCATTCACGCTCAGATGGCGGCTCAGGTTGACGATCGAGAAGAGGATATCCCCGATCTCCTCGCGGACTCGGTCCGGGTTAGCTTCAGAGATGGCAGCCCGGAATTCACCCATCTCCTCCTCCACCTTGGCGATGACACTCTGTGCCGAGTCCCAGTCAAAGCCGACCTTTGCCGCCTCGGCCGTGATCTTCTGTGCGCGAAGCAGGGCCGGCAGCGCCCGGGGGACCCGAGCCAGGATTGAGGGATCGCCCTCGCCGCGCTTTTCAACGTCCCGCTTGATCTGGTCCCAGTTGCGCTTCACCTCTGCGGCATCTTTGACCGTCGCCTCTCCGAAGACGTGGGGGTGGCGGCGGATCATTTTGGCTGTGATATCCTCCAGGACGCCATTGATTTCAAAAAGGTTTTCCTCCTCAGCGATCCGTGCCAGAAAAAGGATCATGAAGAGGAGATCCCCCGACTCCTCCTTCGTTGCGGCAGACGACCCCTTCTCAATCGCGTCAAGCACCTCATAGGTCTCGTCCAAGAGATAGCGGCCCACATCCGCCTTTGTCTGGCGGATGTCCCAGAGGCACCCACCTTTGGGGTTCCTGAGCGTTTCGATGATGGCCAGGAGTTTTTCGAACCGGCCAGCGGCTTCTTGATGTTCCTTTTGCGGCATAACTGTTCAACAATTTCGACCTGAGTATCACAATCGATGAGACCTGTCAAAAAATGAACAGCCATCAGGCCGAAAAATACCGGGTTGTCCCTCCGATTTCGCTTGATTTTTGCGGCTTTCAATGATAAGCATTCGCGGTTTTCAAGATACGCCCGTCCGGGTTGGCAGAACCCATCGGGGGACCATTCCAGGAATTATCCAACTATACGTTCTTTCGTATCTTTTGCCGACAACAGACATTTGACGTCTGTCGTTCTATTCAAGGAGAGAGGAGGAGTCTTATGGCAGAAGAGAAAAAATTGACAAGGGCCGAGAGGCTTGCAGCGGAAAGAGACGCAAACCTTAAGCACTGGGAAGCGCAGGATGCCGAACTGCTGAAGCACCGCGAAGAAGCCTACAACATCGGCGGAGCAGAGCAGGTCGCTCGTCTGGCAAAGCAGGGAAAGAAACCCATGCGCGACCTGGTCACGGATCTCATCGACCCCGGCACGGAATTCTTCGAGGTCGGTCTCGATGCGGGCTACAATATCGGCAAGGTCAAGCTCTACGGCGGCGAGATCTACGAGTCCGAGAAGCGTGGCCACATCCCCGGTGGCGGTTTGGTGACTGGCGTTGGAACGATCCAGGGCAAAGACTGCATGGTCTTCGCAAACGAGAACCGCTACGCGGCGGGAACTTATTTCCCCATCACCTTGAAGAAGCACATGAGAGCCCAGGCAATCGCGGAGCGCCTGAGGCTGCCCTGCGTTTACATCGCGGATTCCGGCGGAATCAACCTGCCCCTGCAGTTGGGCTGCTTCGCCGATGACGGCCATTTCGGCAGCATGTTCTACAACATGTGCCGCATGTCCGCCAATGGCATCCGCCAGTACACGCTTTCCACGGGCGGCAACACGGCGGGCGGGGCCTACATTGTCTACCTGGCCTCCGAGTCCATCATGATCGAGAAGATGGCCTACGCCTTCCTGGCAGGCCCCCCCATGGTGAAGTCGGCTATCGGCGAGACGGTTTCCCCCGAGGATCTCGGCGGTGCCTACGTTCACACGAAGCACTCCGGCGGCTGCGACCACATCGTGAAGAGCCAGGCCGAGGGGATCAAGAAGCTTCGCGACATCATCGACTTCGAACCCCCTCAGTCTCTCTATGTCGATCGCCGCAAGGCTGTCGCACCCCAGTTCGACTTCAAGGAGATGATGCGCGACACGCCCGTGAACACCTATCAGTTCGTTGACATTCGCAAGACCCTCAAGTGCCTGGCCGATGACAGCTACGTCCACGAGTACAAGCCAACCTACGGTGAAAATCGTGGTGACTCGATCGTGGCCGGTAAGATGTGGCTCGGCGGGCTCCCGGTGGGCTTCATCGCCTCCAACAACAACGGCGTCATCTACATCGAAGCGGCCCGCAAGGCAACCGAGTGGATGATCCGCTGCGGCAACCAGGGTCTCCCGGTCCTCTTTCTCCAGGGCTCGCCCGGCTACATGGTTGGCAAGTCCGAGGAGTGGGGCGGCATCGGCAAGTACGGCTCCGACATGGTCCGCACCTGCTCCGTGCTCAACGTTCCCAAGATCCAGTACGTCATCGGCCCCGACCACGGCGCCGCCAACTACGGCATGTGCGGCCGCGCCTTCCGGCCGGTCTTCTGCTTCACCAACATGAGAGGCCGCACGACCGTTATGTCCGGCGACACGGCGGGCTTCATCGTCGAGTCCGTGCGCCGCAAGAACATCATCGACAAGGGACAGCAGGTCAACGAGGAAGAAATGGCCAAGTTCCGTCAAATGATGAGAGACCGCTACGATGCGGAAGGGCATCCCTTCCTCACCGGGTCGCTTCTGTTCCACGACGGCGCCATCGCATTCAACGAAGTCCGCGGCAAGTTGATCCGGGCCCTGGAGCTTTGCTACCGCGTGCCCGTCGGCAAGACCGATTGGGGTGATCTGAAGGTTTAATCGAGGAATTCTGACATGTCCGGAGGAAGCCCAGGCCTGCCGGGCCGGGGCCCTTCCCGGTTTGTAAAATTGAGAAAAGGGAAGAGATAGAGAGGGAGGAAGTTATGTCAGAGATTTTGCTTCAACAGAAAACCGATGACGGCATCCTGATTTTGACGCTGAACCGCCCGGATGCCATGAACTGCTTCAACTTCGATCTTCTGGCCGTACTGGCCGATGTCATCCGCGAGGCCAATTTCGATTTGAGTCTCCGGTGCATTATCATCACGGGCTCCAAGGCCGGCGACGACCCCAAAAAGTGGTCCTTCTCCACGGGCGCCGACCTGAAGGAGAGGCGCACCCTCACGCAGGACCAGGTTCGCCGCTTCATCTTCACGATCCGCAACACCTTCACGGCCGTCGAGAACGTCCGTATCCCTGTCATCGCCGCGATCAACGGCTTTGCCTTCGGCGGCGGCACGGAGCTCGCGCTGGCCTGCGACATCCGCATCTGCTCGTCCAATGTGCTGATGGGGCTGACGGAAACAAGCCTCGCCATCATCCCCGGCGCGGGCGGAACACAGCGCATGACCCGTATTGTGGGTGTGGCCAAGGCGAAGGAGCTCATCTACACGGCCCGCCGCTTCGATGCGAAGACGGCACTCGAGATCGGCCTGGTGAGCAAGGTCGTTGAGCCTGACAAGCTGATGGATGCGGCCCTGGAACTGGCCCGCGAGATCGCGAAGAACGGACCTGTCGGCGTGGCGCAGGCGAAATTCGCCATCAACTACGGCTCCGAGGCAAGCCTCGGTGTCGCGCTACCGCTCGAGTCGAAGGCCTACGAAGTGACGATTCCCACGAAGGACCGCTTGGAAGCCCTGGCCGCCTTCGCGGAGAAGAGAAAACCGAACTTTACGGGAGAGTGAGACGGACTAGCATCGGCCCGACGTGCCCGCACCGCCGGGAGGCAGCGCGGGAGTTGCCGAGTCGTTCGGCTTGCCCCGAGAGGTAAAGCCGCCCCTGAGGGTGCGCAGAAAAACACTATGTGTTGCAGTTTAATTTTAGGGAGGTAGGAGTTTATGACGGAATATGATCTCTGGAAAATTTTCCCAAGAATGCCGAAGAAGGTCATGATCGGCGACATCACGATCCGCGACGGCTTCCAGCACGAGGAGAAGTTCATCTCCACGGCTGCCAAGGTCTTTTACGGTCAGGAGAGCATCCTGGCCGGCTGCAGGGAGCTCGAGGTGACCAACCTGGGAAGCCCCGAGGGGATTCCCCAGTTCAGGGACGCCGAGCAGGTCATGACGGCGATGCGAAGCGACGGCTTCAAGAAGCGCTGCGAGCGCGCCAAGATCAAGTATGACGAACTCACCTTAACCAACGTGACGATCCGTGAGCCCGCCGTGGACCGCGCCATCGAGATGAAGAAGAAGGGGATCGGCCCCGACCGCATCTTGATGATGGTCTCGACGGACCCCGAGCACCACTTCGCCAACTCCGGAACGACGCTCTCCCAGTACTGGAGAGAGGCCGAGCGCTGCATCAAGAAGGCAGCCGATGCCGGCATCAAGATGTGCGGCACTGTCTCGACGATTTGGGGCAGCCCCATCAGCGGCGCCACCAAGCTGGAAGACGCCGTGGAATTCACGAAGCGCTGGTTTTCCATCGGCGCCTTCGACATCGAGCACGCCGACCACGACGGCTCGGCCAACGGCGCCGACGTGTACCGGTACTTCTCGATGATCCTCGATGCCATGCCGAACCCCGAGGCGCACCTGTGCCACCTGCACGAGACCAAGCGCATTGCCTCGCAGTCTGTGCTGGCGGCCCTGCAGGCGGGCATCGCCCGATTCGAGGGGACGCTGGGCGGCTTGGGCGGGCAGCCGGCGAACTTCCTCGATGATGTACCCATCCGGGGTACAGGTGAGTATTATTACAAGGATCACCGTTTCGTAGGGCTGGTCACCCTGGAAGACCTGCTTGTCCAGATCGACGAGCTGGGCATCGAGCACGGCTACGACGTGGACCGCATGCTGTGGCTCGGCACCAAGATGGAAAAGACGATC
>DATJPI010000182.1:0-3559 GCA_035506495.1 Syntrophales bacterium | reverse complement strand
ATATCGCGGTAATCGACACCTCCTTCATTTCGCTTCGGCTCGTCATCCCTTCCGTTCTCCGGTTCGTGAAAAATGGTGGGACCCTCCTGGCCCTCGTCAAGCCGCAGTTCGAGGTTGGCAAGGACGAAGTGGGCAAAAAAGGAGTCGTCCGGGATCCGGCGCTGCACCTCAAGGTGGTGGGGGATCTGGCATCCTTCTGCGCGGAGCTGGGCCTTTCCGTCCGCGGGACCTGCGAGTCGCCACTGACAGGCCCCGAGGGCAACAAGGAGTTCTTCATCTACTCAGTCAAAGAGGGAAGTTGAGAAGTCGGGAGGAACTGCTGCCTTGTTTTCCCTGTACGCTGAACCCTTAACCCTATACCCTGTCTTTCCATGATCAAAAGGTTTGTGAAAAACATCGAGATCCGGCTGGCCGAGACGGCAGGCTTCTGCATGGGCGTCAGAAGGGCCGTGGACATGGTCCTCGATATGGCTCAGCACAAGGGCAAACGCCAGATCTTCACGTATGGTCCCCTGATCCACAACCCCCAGACGGTGGAGCTGCTGCAGAAACGCGGCATCGTCCCCGTCAAGGACCTCGAGGGGATCGCAGAGGGGGCAACTGTCGTCATCCGGGCCCACGGCATCTCGCCGCTGGAGCGCGAGACGCTCAAGAAAAAGGGTGTGCTGATCATCGATGCGACCTGCCCCAAGGTAGGGCGGGTGCAGTCGATCATCAAGAAGCACGCCGCGCTGGAATACGACATCGTGATCGTAGGTGATGCAGAACACCCCGAGGTGGACGGACTGCTGGGTTACGCAGGCGACCGCGGATTCGTCGTGAGCAGCCGCGAAGATGCGGAACGGCTGCCCGCAATGGAGAAAGTCTGCGTTGTGGCCCAGACAACACAGAGCCTCGATGAGTACCGGGCGATCGTGGAAAAAATCCGCACACGAGTCGCCGAGACGGTTGTTTTCGACACCATCTGCGACTCGACAGAGAAACGCCAGGCCGAGATCAAGGAGCTCGCCTGCGAAATGGATGCGGTTTTCATTGTGGGAGGCCGGAACAGCGCCAACACACAGCGCCTGGTTCAGATCTCCGAATCGATGGGCACTCCTACCTTCCATATTGAGACGGCCGGGGAGATTCGTGCCGTGCCGTTGGGGAAGTACGACCGCATCGGGATTTCCGCGGGGGCCTCAACGCCCAACTGGATCATCGAGCATGTCTGCGACACGATTCAGAACGTGCGCCTGGGCGCCGACACACGGGGCTATCTCTTCAACCTGTGGCTCGTTTCCGTGGGCACTGACATCTATTCCGCCCTGGGCGCTGCATGCCTGGCGCTCGCCGCCCAGTATTTGCAGGGCGTCACCTTCAGCATCCTGCAGCTTTTCATGGCCGCGTCCTACGTGTTTTCCGTCCACACTCTCAATCGTTTTGTTGATCGGCAGGTGAGCGGAATCCGGGGCAGCTTCCGCGAAGAGACATACGCAAGTCACGCACGGCTTTTCATCTGCGCCGCCTTTCTTGCCATGCTACTGTCCTTGGGGCTTGCTTATATGATCGGGCTTGTTCCCTATCTGATGCTTGCCGCAGTTTCGGTCGTGGGGGCCCTGTATAACTTGCGGATATCTCCAAAGGGATGGCGGTTCCGAAGGCTGAGGGATCTGCCCGGTACGAAGAACTTTCTCATGGCCGCCGCCTGGGCCCTTGTCATTGCCGTGATCCCCTACGTGGAATGGCCGCTGGATATTTCCTCAGACATGGTTGTCGCGTTTCTGTTCGTTTTTTCTATTGTTTTCGTACGGTCGGCTCTCTCGGATCTCATCGAGATCCAGAGCGATCGTCTACTGGGGCGAGAGACCATTCCCGTTGTCATCGGGGAGGAAAAGACCCGGAAACTCCTCGACGGGATTTCGCTGTTCCTGGCCCTTCTGCTTGTTACCTCCTATCCCCTGGGGTGGACGACTTCACTGAGTTTCACGCTTTTTCCCTGTGTATTTTACATGTGGATTTGTTTCGAACTTTGTGATAGAAAAACGGCGCTTTCTGCGGCCGTGATCAACGGACTGCTGGAAACCAATTATGTTCTCGCGGGGTTATGCACAGTCGTCTGGCTGGTTGCCCTGCGGCTGCTCACGTGAGAACAGGGAGCGGACCCGTGCGAAGAATTTCCGTAACGGTTCTTGCAGTTCTAGCGGTTCTTATCGCCTTGTCGGTTACCGGCTGCGAGGGTTTGCGCTTCGTCCAGACGGCCGAAGAAGCAAAAAATTTCCACCCGAAAAGCATTGGCGTTTTGCCTGCTGAGGTTGGCCTCTATAAGGATGCCGAGGGCAAGATTGACGCTATTATTACGGATGTGCTCGTCAAGACGAAGTGGTTCACTACCGTTGTCGGCGGTGAAGAGATCCGCAAGAGGATCGAGACCAATGAAGAGCTCAGGAAATCCGTCGACGTCTACGTCGCAAAACTCCGAGAGCTGAACTACTCGGATCCCGAACTCTGCAAGGTGATCAGTGAGCTCTGCGGGATCGAAGCGATCCTTATCCCCACGGTCGATATGTGGGAGTACACGACGATGAGTGGCGACAAGATCGCCCGTGTGGGACTTTCGATGAAGCTTGTTGACACCAGGACGGGCATGACCATGTGGAGGGTGGGCCATCTCTCTACCGAAGAGTACCGGTTCCTGAAACCGGAGCTCGCCAATATGGGCAGGGCCCTGGTAAGGAAAATGATTGATAAGATGCCGCATTGACAAAGCGCCTCTCCGTCAATGTGTGACCCGTGGCCGAAAACAGAGCCGATTCTCGTAAATAGACATAAACACGTTTCGTGATTATATTAGCGGTCGAAAAGGGGTATAAGGAAACCATTGGTTTCGTTCAAATCCCATGACCCGGTACCCCTATTCGACGGAGTATCCCATGAGAGAAAAAGTACAGGCGGCATTGGATCAGGTGCGACCCAGCCTTCAGCGCGACGGTGGGGACGTGGAACTGGTGGACGTAACCGAGGATGGCATTGTCAAGGTAAAGCTTACCGGCCGCTGCCACGGTTGTCCCATGTCGCAGATGACCCTGAAGATGGGGATTGAGCGTATCCTGAAGATGAGCGTTCCGGAGGTGAAGACCGTCATTTCCGTCTAGGAAAATGATCTTTACGCCGGAAGACGAATATTCAAACGAAGGAGCTTTTGGAAATGGCATACATCATCAGTGATGAGTGCATCGCCTGCGGGAGCTGCGAGGAAGAGTGCCCCGTTGAAGCGATCAGCGAGGGGGACGAGAAGTACGTCATCGACGCGAACCTGTGCACCAATTGCGGGGCCTGCGCGGACATATGCCCCGTCGAAGCCATCACTCCCGGCGACGAAGAATAGGACCGCACATTTTGGAGTTTCAGACGAGGGGAACGGAGCCCGCCGGAATGGGTTTCCCCTCTTTCTTTTTTGTCACGCCGTTCGTCCTGAAGGGGGTTGCCAATCGGTCATGGCAGGATGGTTCATCACCTTTGAGGGCGTCGAAGGGTCCGGGAAAACGACCCAGATACGCAAAGCGGGAGAGTTCCTGCG
>DATJPI010000181.1:0-5332 GCA_035506495.1 Syntrophales bacterium | reverse complement strand
GGCACGGATCTCCGCATCAAGGATGGCGCGGGGCAGGCGGAAGGCATTGATGCCCAGTCGGAGCATCCCTCCGGCTTCGTGGTGAGCCTCGAAGATCGTGACGGCAAACCCCGCCCGGTTGAGGTAATGGGCAGCCGTGAGGCCCGCGGGACCGGCACCGATGACGGCGACGCGTTCGGGTCTGCCGTTCTTGCCCGTTTCTTCGAAGCGCGGTTGTTTTGCGGAGAGCTCCCGATCGGCCAGGAATCGCTTCACCGAGCAGATGGCCACGGCTTCATCCATCTCGGCGCGGCGGCAGGAGGACTCGCAGGGATGATGACAGACCCTCCCGCAGATGCCCGGCAGGGGGTTGTCCCGGCGGATGACGTCCAGGGCCTCGTCAAAGCGGGATGCCGCCGTGAGGGCCATATACGCCTGCACGTTCACACCCAGAGGGCAGGCCGTCCGGCAGGGGCTGAGCTTGCGCTTGTCGAGGTCCAGGGCCCGGGACGGACAATAGGCCGGCGTTCTGCGCAGAGGCGGGTGGTCCGAGTTCTGGATCGGGCAGATCTCCATGCAGCGGCTGCAGCCGGTGCAGAGATCGTAATCCACGTAGACGGGATCCTGTACTACGGTGACGTCATATCCATCCCGGCCCCGCTCGATGGCTTCGATCCGGGCATGGTTGAGGGCCGTCACCCTCGGATGGCGTGTGACCCGCAGGTACAGCGGCCGGAACTGGAATTCGAGGTCTTCGGGCCACTCGACGAAACTGGCCCGGCCGGCGGGCTGTTCGAGGAAATGAGGGGCCTTCGTCACCCAGATGAGGGTATGGCCGGACTGGGCCAGATCCTGCGCCACTTTCAGGGCCCCGTATCCCGAGCCGACAAGCAGGACGGCCTTTTTCACGTTGCCAGCAGAAGACGCTCGTTTCATGAGGTCTCCCCGGAGCGCCTCTGTTTTGCGCGGCCCTTGAGGATCGCCTCGCCGTATTCTCGGCCCCGGTCAAAGGCCTTCAGATTGCTCTCCTTCATTGCCTGCGGGATGGAATCTGCAACCGCATCGCGCAGGGCCCCTGCGCTCACGATATTCTCCACGGCGGCAAGGAAACCGAGCATGACGATATTGGCCATCATCGCGTTGCCCAGTTCCTCGGCAAAACGCGTCGCCGGGATGTTGTAAGTGGTCCGCCCGGCTGCCGTCTTCCGGGACTTCACGAGATCCGTATCCCAGATGAGCGTGCCGCCGCGGCGCAGGTTCTTGATATTTTTCGTATAGCCCTCCTGGCTCATGCAGACGAGCACCTCGGGCTCCCGAATACTGGGGTAGAGGATTTCGCTTCCGGAGATGATGACCTGGCTCGAGCAGGAACCCCCGCGCGCCTCCGGTCCGTAGGTCTGCATCATGGTTGCGTGCTTGCCGTCATAGAGTGTTGCGGCCTTGCCCAGAACATTACCGGCCATGACGATCCCCTGGCCGCCGAAGCCGGTGATGAATATCTGCCTTTCGGGGCTTGTCTTCATGGCCGCCTCCGACTATTCTGCACTTCAGGCTCGGGCGACGGTGCGCCCTGAGGCCGGGTGAGGGCCTCGTAATTGTCCATGAACGTGGGACGCTCGATGTCCACGAACCGCCCCACGACGATCTGGTTGTCGTAATCGAGCAGCGCTTCCTTCGGGTCGATACCGTTCCGGATGACCGAGCGGTCATGGTAGAACTTCAACGTGTCCAGTGCGCTGCCCATCTTGTTGCGCCGGCCGAAGGAAGAGGGGCAGGGGGTCAGGACCTCCAGGAAGCTGAACCCCCGCTTCTGCATGGCCTCGGTAATGGCGTTCGTCAGCAGCCGGATGTGCAGGGCGGTCCAGCGTGCCACGTAGACGGCCCCGCAGGCGGCGGCAAGGTGACAGAAGTTGAAGGGCTCTTCCGGCGAGCCGGTCATGCTGGTGGTGGTCTTCGCCCCGAAGGGGGTGCTGGGGGCCTGCTGGCCTCCCGTCATGCCGTAGTTCAGGTTGTTGACGCAAAGGACCGTCAGGTCGATGTTGCGACGCGCCGCGTGGATGAAGTGGTTCCCGCCGATGGCCAGCAGATCGCCATCGCCGGAAACGACTAGAATCTTCGAGTTCGGCCGGGCTAGCTTCAGCCCCGTTGCGAAGGGGATGGCCCTGCCATGGGTCGTGTGGAAAGAGTCAAGCCGGATGTAGCCCGCCATGCGCCCTGTACAGCCGATGCCCGACACCATGGCCAGTTGATCGAGATCACATCCCGACTTCTGGATGGCAGCCAGGACGGCGCCGAAAACCGTGCCGATCCCGCAGCCCGGGCACCAGATGTGGGGAATCCGCTCCACCCGCAAGAGTGTGTCCTTGGGGTGTATCGGCGGCGCTTTTGGGGGTTTGCGGGTCATCATCTTTTTCCCTTCCATGCTTTCTGAACGGCATCGAGCACACTGGCTGGCGGAATCAGAGCTCCGCCGGAATGAGCAACGAGCCTCACCGGGCAGGCACCGCCTGCACAGCGCTCCAACTCGAGCACCATCTGGCCGGCATTGATCTCGGGCATGATGAGGGCACGCACTCGGGAGGCAATCGACCGGATCAGCTCTTCGGGAAATGGCCAGACCGTCTCGAGCTTGATGAGCCCGGCCCGGATCCCCTTTGCCCGTGCCTCCTGAACGGCATGCCGGGCGGAACGAGCAGAGATGCCGTAGGCCACGACGACCACCTCGGCGTCATCGAGATAGACGTTTTCCGTACGGATGATCGAATCCCGGTTGGCTCTGATCTTCCGGATGAGGCGCTCCATCATCTGCTCCTGGGTCGCCGCGTTCATTCCCGGGTATCCTCGTTCATCGTGGGTCAGGCCCGTCACGTGGATTCGGTACCCTTCGCCGCAGTTGGCCATGGGGGCGACGCCGTCGGCGTCGGGCCTGTACGCCCGAAAATCCCCGGGCGGCGCTTTCGGCTTTCTGCGCTTCACCACCCCGATTTTCTCTACCGGCGGGATCACGACGCGCTCGTTCATGTGCCCGACGACCTCGTCGGCCATGATGATTACGGGCAGCCGATACTGCTCGCTCAGGTTAAAGGCCCGGATGGTGAAGTCGAACATCTCCTGCGGGCTCGACGGCGACAGGACAATGATCTCGTAGTGGCCGTGCGATCCCCAGCGGGCCTGCATCATGTCCCCCTGCGCAACGAGCGTGGGCAGCCCCGTGCTGGGACCGGCTCGCTGAACGTTGCAGACCACACAGGGGGTCTCCGTGCAGACGCCCAGTCCGATGTTTTCCATCATGAGGGAGAAACCCGGGCCGGAGGTGCTCGTCATGGCCTTCATGCCTCCCCAGCTTGCCCCCAGGATGGCCGCCATGGAGGCCAGTTCGTCCTCCATCTGGATGTAGATGCCGCCCAGCGCCGGAAGCCTGCGGGACATGCGCTCGGCAACTTCCGTGGCAGGCGTGATGGGATAGCCGGCAAAGAAACGGCATCCTGCCGCCAGGGCCCCCTCGCAGCAGGCATGATCCCCGTTCATGAAATAGGTTCCCGTCAGGACCGTTTTATCGGACAACATTCCGCTCCTCGGCAATACAATCAGGTTGTGGTGTCGGGCTCAACGACGTAGATGGCAAACTCCGGGCACAGGGCCTCGCAGAAGTGACAGGCGGCGCATTTCGGTGCATTCACGACCTCGGGGGGGTGATAGCCCTTCTTGTTGAAGCCGGAAGACAGGCGCAGCACCCCCCGGGGGCAGTAAGCGACACAGAAGCCGCACCCCTTGCACCTCTCGACGATGACGACGATTTCTCCCCGGCTCTTCGGGGCTGTCGCCTGATCCAGCGGTTTTCTCCAGTATTTCATCTTCGCGTTCGCCTCGATTTGTAAAGAAGGTATATAGATAGAAAGAAGGCCGATGTGTCAAGGGAAAAGGATAGTCAGCCAGTAATGAATGGGCCTGTGCGATTTCCCGTTACAAAATAGTAACGCGGGAAAAGGATGCTGAATTATTTGCGGCTTTTACCTCCCTGTATGCCGGATCGTTTTGTTCCAGGACGTTTCAAGGATCGGCGAGGATAGGGCCGGGTCTCCTTCCCGAGGCGCTCGACCGGGTGGCACTGGGATCCCTGGAGGTGAGGACCACGGGCCCCACCGCAGCCGATGAGCTGACCGAAGGAAGCCCGGTCTGGTTGAACTTCTCCCGGGTCGTCGTGATGCCGTTTTGAAAGCCGTGCAGAAAGCGACCCGCCGTGATAATCTCTACTGATCATCGTGACTCCGGATCGGAATCTTCGGCAGGAAGGTGCCCATGGCTGTGGATGGAAATCTGCCCTTGCTCCGGAAGTACTGGCAGTCGGAAATCGTTGCCGACCGCCTGTACAGAATTCTTGCCGCTCGATGCCGCGATGCCGGGCGCAAGGACATCATCTCGAGAATCGGGCAGATGGAGCGGGGGCATGCAACCGTATGGAGCCGCATCGCCGAGAAGTCCCATGGCACTTCGTTTGATGTAACCCTTTCCCTGCGGCTTAAGATCCTGTCGGGGAAGCTGCTTTCCCTCATCCTGCCCTTCACCATTTTCATTCATTACATGGAGCACGAAGAGAGAAACGCGATCCTCGAATATTCCAAGTTGCTCGATACCTACGAACACGACGAGGACACTCGCAAGATCATCATCAACGTCATCCGGCAGGAGATCGCCCATGAGTGGCAGATCATGGAGCAGATCGCTGACAAGGAGGCCTATATCGCCAAAACGCGTGAGGCGATGGACGCCATGACCGTCGGGATCATTGAAACGCTGGGAGTGGTCATCGGCCTGCTCGCCGCTCACGCATCGACGCTGACGACGGGGTTGACGGGCCTCATCGCGGCCCTTGGGGGACTGATCGCGATCATGTCCACCTCCTACGTGACCTCCAAGGCGACCTCCGATCTGCACGAGGGAAGAACCCGAGAGATTCATGTCAAAAAGGATGTCAACCCGGCTGTGCTGAAGCGGGAGCTGGAAAAAGTGCTTGTCGAGAAAGGCATCCGCGGCGAGACGGTCAAAGAGATCATGGGGATCATCGGCGAGGATCCGACCATCCTCTCGAACCTGGTCAAGTCGCTGAAGTCACCGGGGGAGAGTGGCGAGCCGAAAGAGGCTGTCCGAATTGCCGGCCTGTTCTTCTCTCTCGGGACGATGCCGATCCTGGCGCCTTTCCTCGTCGGTGTGCTGTGGGAGACGCCGCCTATGGGTCCCGCCGTGATCGCTTTCTTCCTCGCGGTCCTGACGATCTCCACAGCGGGCTTCTTTGTCGCGGTGCTGTCCGGGAAAAAGATCGTCCCGAAGATCGCGCACAACATCGCCGTCATCC
>DATJPI010000180.1:0-4188 GCA_035506495.1 Syntrophales bacterium | reverse complement strand
ACTCAGCATCATGATCGCGCCACTTTCCAACAAGGAACGCACGCTGGGTGCCGTCGCGATCGTCTTCGAACAGGATGAGGACTTCATCCGTCAGCAGACCTTGAGGCTTCTCTACATCCTGTCGGGTTTCTTCTCCCTGTCGCTGGAAAACGCCTATCTCTTCGAGGACATCAAGAAAAGTTACTTCGACACCATCCGCGCAGTAGCCAATTCCGTAGAAGCCAGAGACGCTTACACACGCGGCCATTCCAACCGGGTGGCAGAGATCTCCAAAATCATCGCTGCCGAAATGGGCTGGAGCAGGCGTGACCTGGAGCCGATCGACTGGGGCGGTGTGCTCCACGATCTCGGCAAGGTAGGGATCAGCGACGCCATCCTGAATAAACCGGGGAAGCTGACGGACGAGGAGTTTGCGACTATGAAGTCTCACCCGTCCATCGGCGCCCAGATCATCAGCGGCATCGCCTTCCTGGAACCGTTGCTGCCGTATATCGCTCAGCACCACGAACGATATGATGGTCGGGGATATCCCGCCGGGCTGAAGGGTGAAGAGATTGCCATCCAGGGCAGGCTCCTCGCCATTGCTGACACCTATGATGCCATGACGTCGGACCGTCCTTATCGCAAGGGCCTGGCGGCCCAGATTGCCTATGACGAGATCCTGAAATGTTCCGGCAGCCAGTTCGACCCCGTTCTGGTCTTGGCTTTCGAAAAGGCCTTCAAGGCAGGAAAAATTGTCTGAGAAGGGTACAGGGTAAAGGGTTAAGGGTCCAGGAAAAATAAAAAAGGATCGGAGGACAAATCCTTCGATCCTTTCTTGCGAATCGTTAATGGTCTCTTTCCTGCACCCTATACCCTATACCCTTTACCCTATACCCTATTTCCTCTGCTTCCCCATATCCATCACGTCCACTCCGGCAGGGGTCTTGAAATTGAAGAGGTTATCCGGCAAGTCCTTGTTGAGTTCGATTGCCGAAAAAGTGAGCGTTGTGACGTTTCCGTAAGGGTCGTAAAGGATCACTCTCGTGATCTGGAAGCTCTCCCGGTTCACGGCAATCTGGAGTTTCTTCACGCCTTCCTCGGGCCTCAGGGGAACGAGATCGAGAAGATAACTGCCTGCCTTTTCCGCTTCCTTGTCCCCGGTAAAGGAAATCTGGAAATCCTCCCTGAGCTTGCCGACCCCGGCAAGGAATCGCACACTCACAGTGGACTTAAACAAGTTGTCGGCGTCCTGTACATAGACGATTTTGTCTGCAGGGACATAGAGCCAGGCCTTCTGCGGGTTGATAACCAGCTCTTTGGCTGAAGGCGTCGAATAGACCCAGCGCATCCGCTTGGGCTTCTTGAAATAAAAGATGCCTTCCTCTCTCTCGGTCTTTTTCATCGCTTTCAGCACCACTGTCTGGGTGAAGTGGGCCTTGACCTGCCCTGTCTGCTCATAGGTCTCCTGAATCCTCTGGACAACCTCATCGAGCTTGAGGGGTTCAGCCCCCCAGGCAGGTGCAAAAATAAAACACAAAAGCAAAAAAACGAGTAATGAAAGGGGGTTCTTCATGGTGCATTCCGCTTCGTGGAAAAGAGAGTTTTCTTAAAGATAAAACTGGCACGATTTTTTAATGGTGAACAAGTCGTCGCCAGATGGAACCACAGAACAGGGGAAAAACTAAAAAACATACAATATGCTGATATTATTAATATATTACCTTGCTCATTTCGTAAGCAATTCGGTAAAAAACACCGTAGTTACTGAACTTGGCTCTTGTGTAAACAATCTTATCAACACATCTACCAACACCCCTGTTAATGTTCATTCAAGATCTTTATGACGCCCCTGATATACCTGTTTTTCAAGGGGACGATACCCTGCAATGTCCGCCCAACAAGGTTTTGAAAATCGCATCTACGGCTGTTCCAGGCGTGGCAGCCTGCTAGCGACTCCTGTGCTCGCTGACCCGCCCACAGCAAGGGAAACAGAACCCTGAAAAACAAGAAGAGGGCAGAAGCCCTCTCCTTGAGGTGTTCTAGGCTATTTTCAGCCGCCAGTCGAAGGGATCATCGGCCATTCCGTATTGAATCTCGAGGATCTGGTTGTAGAGTTTCTCCGTTATGGAGCCGGTCTTTCCGCCGTTGATCACGATTTCTTTCCCCCTGCAGAAAATTTGACCAACGGGCGAGACGATGGCCGCCGTGCCGGAAGCAAAGCACTCCTTGAGGGTCCCCTTGTCAGCAGCGGCGAGGATCTCGTCCAGCGAAAGCAGACGCTCGGACACCTTCATGCCGTTCCGTTTCGCGATCTGGATGACGGAGTCTCGCGTCACACCGGGCAAAATGCTTCCTGCCAGAGGGGGGGTAATGAGTTCTCCACCAATAACGAAGAAGATATTGCTTGTCCCGACTTCTTCGACGTATTTGCGCTCGATAGCGTCGAGCCAGAGGACCTGGGTATAGCCCCTGGCTCCGGCCTTCTGGCTTGCCATGAGGCTTGCGGCATAGTTGGCCGCCGCCTTGCAATAGCCGATGCCACCCTTCACGGCACGGACGTAGTCCTCCTCAACCCAGATCTTCGTGGGGCTGAAGCCCTGGGGATAGTAGGCGCCCACAGGCCCCACGATAACAAAGTAGAGATACTCATTGGCCGGGCGGACGCCGAGGGCCGGCTCCGTGGCCATCATTGTCGGCCGGATGTACATAGCGGTTCCCAACCCTCTGGGAAGCCAGTCTTTCTCCAGAACCACAAGCTGTTTGAGCGCCTCCAGCGCAAGCTTTTCATCGAGGGGGGGCATGCAGAGCCTGATGGCGGACTCGTTGAACCTCCTGACGTTCTCCCAGGGACGGAACAGGTAGATGGAGCCGTCGGCACCGCGATAGGCCTTCAGTCCTTCGAAGATCAACTGGCCGTAATGAAGGCTCATCGCCGCCGGATCTATCTGGAGGGGTCTGTAGGGCTCGATCTGTGGGTCATACCAGCCCTTACCCGTCTTGTACTTCATCGTGAAGAAGTGATCGGAAAAAATCTGGCCGAAGCCCAGCTTGGACTCATCCGTCGGTTTCGGTTTCATCCTATCCGCCGGAACCCTGTTCACTTTGATTTCCATGACTCTTGCTGCTCCCTCCCCTTCTGGCAGGCATTGCCCCCGGAGTTACATACGTGCAACGGGCACGATGTTTCCTGCAATACGCCTTTCTCGCCCGTTCGTCAAGGTGCAGAGGGGTTTTTAATTTCCTCGGTACTGCAGGAGGTTTTCCTTGCTGATCTTCGAGATTTCGAGACCCTTCATGGGCTCACCCAACGACTTGGATACCTCGGCGAGGATCTCGGGGTTTTTGTAGTGCGTGACGGCCTTGACGATGGCGGCCGCCCGCTTGGCCGGGTCCTTTGATTTGAAGATTCCGGAGCCCACAAAAACTCCGTCCGCGCCAAGCTGCATCATCATGGCCGCATCGGCCGGAGTGGCGATCCCGCCCGCCGAGAAGTTCACCACAGGAAGCTTCTGGTCCCGGGCCACGAGCCGAACGAGTTCATACGGCGCACCGAGATTTTTCGCCTCGGTCATGAGCTCCTCCTCGGGGAGGACGGACAGCCTCGCAATCTCGTCGGTGATTGTCCTCATGTGGCGCACGGCTTCGATCACATTGCCCGTTCCGGCTTCACCCTTCGTCCGGATCATAGCAGCTCCTTCCCCGAGTCGCCTCAAGGCTTCACCGAGGTTCGTAGCACCGCAGACAAAGGGCACTTTGAAGTTCCACTTGTTGATGTGATACTTCTCGTCGGCCGGCGTGAGGACTTCGCTCTCGTCGATGTAGTCGATTCCGAGCGCCTCAAGGATCTGGGCCTCGACGAAATGGCCGATCCGGCACTTGGCCATGACGGGGATCGTGACGGCCTTCATGATGGCCTCTATGATGGCCGGGT
This sequence comes from Syntrophales bacterium, assembly GCA_035506495.1. Classification (GTDB taxonomy): domain Bacteria; phylum Desulfobacterota; class Syntrophia; order Syntrophales; family UBA2192; genus UBA2192. The sequence continues at coordinate 275 of DATJPI010000180.1, read as the reverse complement.
CTGTCATGCGGGCAACACCGCCCTCCGCCCGGATGTCTGCAGGAACGCGCTCCAGGGCCATGACGGACACGGCACCGGCTTCCTCGGCAATCTTCGCCTGGTCCGCCGTCGTCACGTCCATGATGACGCCACCTTTGAGCATCTCGGCCAGACCGGATTTCACGGTTAAGGTTCCAAACTTTTCCATGTGACTCTGTTCCTCCTTGATCCGCGTGTTCTCTTTGATATCAGGATACGACGTTTTTCGCGAATAATGACAATCTGAGGCTATATAC
>DATJPI010000179.1:0-4595 GCA_035506495.1 Syntrophales bacterium | reverse complement strand
GTCCTGCCTTTCGGCCGTTTCGCCATCACCTTCTATGAGAAGTACGGCGGCGAGGGGGTGCGCGTGTACCTCGACCCGGCGAAGATGGAGGCCTGGCCGGAGACGAAATCCTGGTTCTTCAAGTTGAAGTCCAGGAAGGAGCAGGACCCCGGGCGGCTGCTCGACGAGATCAAGGAAGCCGGGGAGAGACTGCTGAGTGTCCAGCGCGTCCGCGTTCGGCCGGAATCGGTGAGGCGCAAGAAAATGGGGCCTGTTGCCGCTTGCCCGCAATGCGGTGAGGCTTACCCGATCCGAGACGGCGAGCGTTGCAGGGCCTGCAAGGGAGAATCGCCCTACCTGGAGCCCGCAAACCCGTCATCGTGAGGTCTCTGCGCCGTAGTTGCCTTGGCGATGAATGCTCACTTGTTTTGGATCGCGTGGTTGAAAATGGATGTGAAACCGTCGAATGCTCTCGCCGTGACGATCGGCACGGGATGCCACAACCTTCGCCCTGAAGGCATTTCAGCGGGTGAATGTGAGTTGATCGTGGAGGAGCCGCTGCTCATCACCGTGGATGACAAACCGGTCGCCACCCTGATGTGCACGCCTGAAGATGAAATATCCCTGTCCCTTGGATTCCTGTACACCGAGGGCATCATCCGCTCCGAGAGAGACATCGGCGCCGTCGCATTCTGCCGCAATGAATCCGGAAACGTCGTTCGATTCATGGCGGCAGAAGGGGTTGATCTGGCTTCCCGCCTGTCTGCACACAGGGCCGTGTTCAGCTCCTGCAGCATCTGCGGCAGAGAAGCCATTCAGGCGGTAGCGGCCTGCCTGAAACCTTTTGACAGACGGGAGTGCAGAATATCGCCAAAGGCGATTGTTGAGCTGGGTGCCGTGATGAACAGACGACAGCGTTTTTTCAGACGGACCGGCGGCACCCATGCTGCCATCATGGGACAGATCAAAGGAGGGGGGCTCCTTCCGGAATCGGCCATCCTCAAGGAAGATATCGGGCGCCATAACGCCCTGGATAAGGTGGTTGGGGAAGCCCTGAGGCGTAAAGTGCCCCTGGGGGAATCTTTGCTCTTTTTATCCGGAAGGATGAGCTTTGAGATGGTGGCCAAGGCGGCACGGGCGGGGATATCGGATATTGCGGCCGTCAGCGCTCCGACGGCGCTGGCCGTCGAACTGGCCAGGAAGTTGAACATGCTCCTGGTCGGTTTCGCCCGCGGGGAGTCTGCCGTCGTCTATTCCGGAAAAGAAGCATTGATTGCAGAGCGATAGTCGGGAAAGCCTGCGTTGGCAGCCTTTCGATGTGATGATCAGGAGCCGCACCGTTGAAAGTCAAAATGGATCAGAAGCGGATCGCAGATCTTGACGGACTGCTGGAGATGGGCTGGTCTGCGATAGACGCAGGGGACTACGAGAAGGCCCTCACCCTTTCGAGCATCATCCTGGATTCGGATCCGGACTGCCCAGAAGCGTACAATCTCCGCGGAAACGTTCTTGCTGTTCTAGGTCATCACAAAAAAGCGATTGATGCTTTTAATAAGGCGGTTGAATTGAAGCCATCTTATGCCGAGGCTTACTATTTTCGTGGCCTGAGTCATCATGAACTAAATGATTACAAGGCAGCGGTCCGTGATTATACCATCGCCATCCGGATGGGCTTTGATGTCGCTGAGGTTTACAACGCTCGTGGGTCATCATATGTACTAAATGGGAGCTATCAATTAGCGATTTGCGATTTCAGCATGGCTATCGAATTGAAACCCGACTTTGCCTTGGCATGGTACAACCGTGGCACTACCTACGCAAGGATCGACCAGGATCCCGTCCATGCCATGACCGATATTATGAATTCAGCTACAATGGGTTATGAGCCGGCGGTTGTTTTATTAAATAAATTAGGTACAAATTGAAAAGATGTAATCTGGATTAGGGGATTGAAATGCCGCATGGGTGGATAAAAGAACAAGAACATATCACTTCTCATGGGATTGTTCTCGGTGCTTTTCGTGTAAAAAATATCAATGTATTAGCTTTCTAATTGCTAAGGAACCGTAGTCACAGGAGGTTCATTTGGAGTCAAATTTCGCGACGTTGTCTTTTGAAAGAGCGGTCCAGCTGTTTCAAGAATGGGGGTTTCGGGTTGAGGAAGGTCCCGGGCATGAAGAAGTAACGTTAATACTTGAAGGGCCCGACTATCGTTCCTGCTACGTCTATGAAGTTGCCCAACTGCCGCAAATAGCTGCGGCTGCCTTGCGTGTGCGACGGAATACGGGCGTAATAAAGGCACGTCGATATAAAACGGATGGCCATACCCTACGTCGCAACGAATGTTGAATTGACAGCTAAGGCCGTTGGTGACAAGACCATCTTTGAAAAGCATTACAACACGGTCATGTATCAGTGTTACACACATACTGGTCAGCTATCCTTAAGGATAATCCCCCCGCGTCTTGGAAGACAAAATCTAACACAACATGTCATCATTTCGCATTGAAGTCTTGTATTCATCCTAGAAAAGCAAGTCTATTGACTTCAGGAAGCTGTATGTAGTTACAGATGAGCTGCATAGGCTGAAAAATCAGAGAGCTTAAGATTGATGAGAAAGGCATAAAGGATGTCGAAGGATGCTGCTGAAGCAGGATTTAATAACCTCGCCGTCATTTTCCGAGTCGTGCTCGCAGGGATTCCACGAGGGGTTTTGCCGACGAGGGATCTTTTAGCCGGATGGCACCGATCAGGTAGCGGCCTGACTGCTCCACGTACACCCCTCTATAGAGCGGGTCACTGGCTGTGATGGTGGGCCTGCCTCCGGCGTCAGTCGATGCGATGGTCTTTCCCGAAGCGTTCAGGTCGGCATGATAAGCATCAAATGCCTTCCGCGCGGCAGCAGCGGAATCCTCGATCACCACAAAGACCTGTGAGCGCTCACCATCGATGACGGCATCGGCCGTCAACCCGCGGCGGAAGAAGGGATATCCCAGGACGCTCTTCGCGATGTATCTCTCCGTCTTCGGCGAGATTCCCCGCACGTTGAGAATCTCCAGTTCGGCAGGGCGATTTGTCCCCGGGGGCAGCTTGGCGGCGATTGCCCGTCCGCAGGCCAGGAACACATCCTGTTCCGGCGTGGGGGTGTCGGTGGCCTGCAGCTTCACGAAAAAGCGATCCTTGTAGAAGAGAAGCTGCGAGGACGAAAGGTAGCAGTCGACACCGACATCACAAGCCGGCGAAGCAGCTTTGCGGTAATTGGAATAGATCCCGAAGGCATCGAGGAGGGAGCCCATCCTGTAGACGTCCGCCACGAAGGGGGAGCCCGCCGCTGCCTTCCTTGCATAACGTGCGGTGGCGAGCGTGTCGAACCCGTAGGGGAAATAAAGCTCCGCCTCGCCATTGATATGGTCGAACAGCGTATCCTCCGTGAACAGGACCGGCTTTTCTTCCAAAACCCACCCCGCTGCACACTCCTTGTCAGGCAGGATCGAAAGCATGGAGCCATTGTCTGCTGCGTGTAGTTGCGCGGCAGCGATGAGCAAAAGACAGAATGCAAGAGCAATGCGGATACACGAACGGATCATACCGAACACCAATGTCGTTGACTCATTGAAAAGATCTCAAACGTAGATCGCCGCGCCTCGAAAAGTTCCCCCTACCACGGCCATCTCATGTAAGAGGAAAGGGATCATTCACCCTCACCCTGACCCTCTCCCCTCAAGGGAGAGGGAACCTCTAAGGTAACATTCCACTCATGCGAGCAGCTGCTGTGCCCGCTCCATCTTTGCCGCAATGTTGAGCCCGTTGACGCAGCGTGCCACGCACTGGCCGCAGCCATTGCATAGGTCTGCCTTTGCAGACGAAGGGATCTCGCCATAGGTTTCCCGGGCCAGTTCGTTGCTCCGGTAAGCCTCCGCGTACATGAGGCTGCGGTTGATCGTGCTGATGGCCACCCCATTCGGGCAGGTCTCCTCGCATCTGCCGCACATGTGGCAGTACTGCGTTGCGATGGCTGCCCCGTAGGTTCGCAGGATGAGGCTGTCTACGAGAGTGAGGCTCATTCCCATCACGGCGATATCCTCCCTGAGATGACCCATGTCCCTCATGCCGGGGATGGCTGCAGTGACGTTCTTGTCCTGGAGGGCCCACTTGAGGGCCGCCTGGTGCGGGCTGATGGGGCCGAGGGCATCCGTTTTGTAGCCGCCGGTCTGCGTCTTCATGGCAATGACCCCGATGCCCGCCTGCGCGGCCCTGGCGACCGCCTTCTTTAAATCATCGCCGCTTTTGAAGTTGTATTTTACGAGAACCGTGTCGAAGAATTTGTCCTTGTCGTCAACGATGGCGTTGACCACCTCGGTTTCGTTGGTGTGAGTCGTCACGCCGAAGAAGCGGACCTTGCCCTGCTGCTTCAGCTTCACGAGGGCTTCGCGTATCTCGGGATTGAAGAGCCTTTCGCGGTCGGTCACGCTGTGGAGCTGGATGACATCGATGTGATCCCGTTCGAGTGCCTTGAGGCTCGTTTCCACGTCCCGGATGATGTCCTCTTTCTTCCGGGTAGCAGGGGGGATCTTGGTTGCCACGTAGACCTTGTCGTGCATCCCTTTGAGGGCCGT
>DATJPI010000178.1:0-6276 GCA_035506495.1 Syntrophales bacterium | reverse complement strand
TTCGCCTTCGCGCAGGACTTCAGCACCATGGGCGGCTCGCTCGGCGAGATGCACGCCGCCAAAATCGTTAAATGCCAGGAGCGCGCTCTGTCGGCGGGTGCCCCCATCGTGGGTCTCAACGACTCGGGTGGCGCGAGGATCCAGGAGGCCGTCGATTCGCTCGCGGGTTACGGGCGCATCTTCTACCGCAACACCATGGCCTCAGGCATCATTCCCCAGGTGAGCGCCATCATGGGTCCCTCGGCCGGCGGCGCTGTTTACTCGCCCGCGCTCATGGATTTCATCTACATGGTGGACAAGGAATACGCCCAGATGTTCATCACGGGACCTCAGGTCGTCAAGGCCGTCATGGGCGAGGAAGTGACTGCGATGGAGCTGGGCGGCGCTATGACGCACAACACGAAAAGCGGGGTCGCCCACTTCGTGGCGTCCTCCGACGAGGACTGCATCGACCAGATCAAGAAGCTCCTGAGCTATCTCCCCCTGAACAACCGCGAGAAACCGCCCGTCGCACCCTGCACGGACCCGGTGGATCGCATGGAGGAGAAGCTCAACACGCTCGTCCCAGAGGCGAGCAACCGCCCCTACGACATCAAGCGGGTCATCAAGCTCGTCGTCGACAACGGGGAGATTTACGAGAGCCAGGCCCTCTACGCCATGAACATGGTCACCTGCTTTGCCCGGATGAACGGCCAGCCCGTTGGGATCATCGCCAACCAGCCGGCCGTGCTCGCAGGGTGCCTCGACATCAACTCCTCCGACAAGGCCTCGCGCTTTATCCGCTTCTGCGACTGCTTCAACCTGCCGATCCTCACCTTCGTCGACGTCCCGGGCTACCTTCCGGGGACGGGGCAGGAGTACGGCGGGATCATCCGCCACGGCGCGAAGATGCTCTATGTCTACCCTGAGGCGACGGTTCCGAAGATCACCATCGTGATCCGCAAGGCTTATGGCGGCTCCTATCTGGGTATGTGCTCCGGCCAGACGGGCGCCGATGTGGTCATGGCCTGGCCCTCGGCTGAGATAGCCGTCATGGGTGCCGAGGGGGCAGCCAAGATCATCTTCCGCAAGGAGGACCCTGAGAATCTGAAAAAGAAGACGCAGGAATACATCGAGAACTTTGCCACCCCCTACCAGGCAGCGCGCCACGGTCTCATCGAGCAAGTCATCGAGCCCAGAGAAACTCGGCCCATGATCATCAAGGCCCTCAAGATGCTCGAGGGGAAAAAGGAAGATCGCCCCTGGAAGAAACACGGGAACATTCCTCTCTAGAACCGATGCCGGTTCGGTCCGGCATCGTCTCTGAAGAGGATGATTTATTATTGTTTTAAACGTACGAAGGAGGTTTTATCGCTATGGAAATGAGTAATTTCACATTCGGCGTCACGATGCTCGTCGCCGGCATGGGTGGCACGCTGGTCACCCTCGGGATCCTGAGCCTCATGATGGCTGGCCTGGGAAAGCTCTTCCCTTACAAGGAAGACGAAGGGAAGGAGGACTAGCGCCATGATGGAAGCAATCATTGCCGGATTAGGCGGACTGGTCATCGGCTTTAAACTGCTGTTTGTCAACTGGCAGAGCCTGATCATGCTCGGTGTCGGCGGCGTGCTGCTGTATCTGGGCATCAAGAAGGACTGCGAGCCCCTGCTGCTCGTTCCGATCGGGTTCGGCTGTATTCTCGTCAACATCCCCCTGTCGGACGTCATGCTGAAGGACGGGTTCATCCGGGTGATTTACGACGCCGGCGTGGACACGGAGCTCTTTCCGCTTCTGATCTTCATCGGCATCGGCGCCATGACGGATTTCGGTCCCGTGCTCGCGCAGCCCTACACGTTTCTGCTCGGGGCGGCAGGACAGTTCGGCATCTTCCTGACACTACTGCTGGCGCTCTATCTGGGCTTCCCGAAGCTCGATGCCGTCTCCATCGGCGTCATCGGCGCCTGCGACGGTCCGACGGCGATCTACGTAACCTCCAAATACGCGCCGCATCTATTGGGAGCTGTCGCCGTCGCGGCTTACTCCTATATGGCCTTGGTGCCTGTCATCCAGCCGCCGATCATGCGGGCGCTGACCTCCGAGAAGGAGCGCAAGACGGCCATGAAGTTCACGGCCAAGCCCGTATCCAAGACGACGAAGCTGCTCTTCCCGCTCGTCATCACCATCGTGGGCGGCTGCATCGCCCCGAAGGGACTTCCGCTGCTGGCGACGATCATGCTCGGAAACCTCATGAAGGAGTCCGGCGTGGTGGCCCGCCTCACGGGGGCTGCCGAAAACGAGATCGCCAACGTGGTGACCCTCTTCTTGGGTCTCTCCATCGGCGCCACGATGGCGGGACCTGCCTTCATCCGGCAGGAGACCCTGATTGTTTTGGCTCTGGGCTTTTTGGCCATCTGCCTCGATACGGTCTGCGGGGTTATCTTTGCCAAGGGCCTCTACATTATCACCGGCGGCAAGGTCAATCCGCTCATCGGAGCAGCCGGCATCTCGGCCTTCCCCATGGCGGCCCGCGTAGTCGCCAAGGAAGGAAACAAGTTCAACAAGAAGAGCTACCTGCTCATGCACGCCATGGGCGCCAATGCCGGCGGCCAGATCGGCTCCGTCATCGCGGCGGCCGTCATGCTGTCGGTTCTGGCCGGGATGGGCATCATCCGTTAGGAACAATCGCCAATCATCCGTTACACGGATTCAGGATTTGATACATTTTATAAATAAAAAAGAAGAAAGGAGGCGAAAACTCAATGGCAATCGACGTCGTAGCCCCCATGCCGGGCACGATCAAGGAGATCATCGTGAAGGCCGGCGATGCCGTAAAGGAAGACGAGGAGCTCGTGATCCTAGAGGCCATGAAGATGGAAAACCCCATCGTGGCACCCTCGAACGGCATCGTGAAAGAAATCAAGGTCAAAGAAGGGGACAAGGTCAATACGAGCCAGGTCCTCGTCGTTCTGGGATAACGGGAACGGTTTCCCTGCCCGCCTGCGGGCAGGGGGCAGTTCCCGGCGCCTCCGTTCTCTTACGATTTTTTCATGACGAGGCGCGGACCGGCCCGGCGAAAATTCACCGAAACCGTTGGACTTTTTTGGAATCTTGGAATAAACAGAAGCTATTGCTGAACACCCTATCTAAAAAATTCAATAGGGAGGGAGAATAGAAATGGAATTTTTCGGCATATCACTTGCGGCCTGGATGTCCATCCTGGCCCTCACCATCGTTATCATCATCAGTTGCTTTTTCGAGGAACTCAATGTCGGCGTATTGAGCGTGTCTTTCGCCATCATCGTGGGCGCCATCTTCATGAACGAAGGCGCCGGGAAGGTAGTGAACGGGTGGCCTCTGAGCCTCTTTATGATCTTGGTGGGCGTCACCTACATGTTTTCCATGGCCCAGGTAAACGGTACCCTGGGAAAGATCACGTCCTATTCGATCCGTCTTTGCGGGGGCAACATGATGCTGCTGCCCTTCATCATCTTCCTGCTGACCGTTTTCATCACCACGATCGGACCGGGCAACATCGCCGGCACCGCACTGCTTGCTCCCATCTGCATGGCCATCGCCGGCCGGGTGGGCATGTCGGGATTCTGCATGACGCTCATTGTCGTAGGCGCCGCCAATTCGGCCTGCTTCTCGCCTTTCGCCCCCACTGGGATCATCTCCCACGGCCTTATCGGCCGGATGGCCGATCAGATCCCGAATCTCTGGGCAAACTGGACGCCCACTTCGCTGGACTGGAAGATCTACTTCAATTCCATGATGGCCCAGGGCCCCGTCACCATCGTCGGCTTCCTGGTCTTCGGAGGTTGGGCCTGGATGATGAAGCACAAGGGCGCCACGGTAGATATCAACACGATCGCCCCCAAGCCCGAGCCCTTCGACAAAAACCAATGGATCACACTGATCTGCATCATCACGCTGATCACCTTGGTCGTCGTCCCGGCCCTGCCCGGCATGAAGGGTCTCTTCCCCAAGTGGATCCTCCTGATGGCCGCCAACGTCGGCACCCTGGGCTTCGTGCTCGCGGGCATCATGATGCTTCTCAATGTGGCTGACAGCAAGGCCGCCGTGAAGGGCATGCCCTGGTTCGTCATCCTGATGGTCTGCGGTGTGACCGTCCTCATCGAGGTCATGGAACGCTCCGGTGGTCTCGCGGCCATGTCGTCGATCATCGGTGCCGTTTCGGGCCCCGCCACGGTAAACTTCTGGCTGGGCCTCGTCACGGGCGTGATCTCGGCCTACTCAAGCTCCTCCGGCGTTGTCATGCCGGCCTTCCTGCCGCTCGTGCCCGGGCTTCTCAAGCTGGTGCCCGGCTCCGATGCCATCGCCATGATCTCGTCGGTTAACATCGGCGCTCACCTGGTTGACACCTCACCGCTGTCAACCCTGGGTGCGCTCTGCATCGCCTGCGCCGATGAGAGCGAGGACAAGGCAAAGCTGTTCCGGAATCTCCTGATATGGGGGCTCTCCATGTCGATCGTCGGCGCTCTCGTGTGCTGGATCTTCTTCGGGATCCTCGGGATCTAAGGCTCGAAGGTAACTGACAATAACAAAAAGGCCGGGAGGTTATCCTCTCGGCCTTTTTTCTTTTGCCCTGTGGCTTTTTGCTTTTGGCTGTCTTCAGGCTTTCCTATATTTCTTCGCCCCCTCCACGTAAAGATCATTCCCTTTCGAGTCATTGATGACCACGACGGGGAAATCCTCCACCTCCATGCGCTGGATGGCCTCGGGGCCCAGATCCTCGTAGGCGACGGTCTCTGCCTTCTTGATGCTTCTCGCCAGGAGGGCCCCTGCACCTCCGGTAGCGCCGAAGTATACGGCCTTAAATTTCTTCATGGCCTCCACAACATCAGCTGCGCGGTTCCCCTTGCCGATCATTCCCTTGAGACCCAGTTCCATAAGCTTCGGGGCATAGGCATCCATGCGGTAGCTGGTTGTGGGTCCTGCCGAGCCGATGGGTTTCCCGGGCTTGGCGGGCGCCGGCCCCACGTAATAAATCACCTGCCCCCGGATATCAATCGGCAGATCCTTCCCTGCCTGAATGAGGTCAAAGAGCCTCTTGTGGGCCGCATCCCTCGCCGAATAGATGATCCCGGTCAGGAGCACCTTGTCACCGATTTTCAGTTCTTCCGTATCCTTGTCTGTCAGCGGTGTCTTTAGCTTGATTTCAGACATGTCTTTCTTCCTTGGCCCAATTACCCAATACTCAATTCCTAAATTACTGTCTCCTTGTGCCGTGTCGCATGGCACTGGACGTTGACCGCCACGGGCAGGCTCGCGATATGGCAGGGCTCGACCTCGAAGAAGACATCGAGCGATGTCGTGTTACCGCCGTAGCCCATGGGCCCGATGCCCAGTTTGTTGATCCGCGAAAGTACTTCTTCCTCAACCCTGGCCAGCTCCGGATCGGCATTGCGTTCGCCGATTTTGCGCGTGAGGGCCTTTTTGGCCAGCAGGGCCGAACGCTCGAAGGTCCCGCCGATCCCGACGCCCACGACCGTGGGCGGGCAGGGGTTGGAGCCCGAGGCCTCGATGCGTTTCACGACAACATCCTTGATTCCCTCGAGGCCCGCCGAGGGAGAAAGCATATCCACGCGGCTCATGTTCTCGGCCCCGCCGCCTTTCGGAACAGCGATGATCCGGACCCTGTCGCCGGGGACGATATCGAAATGGATCACGGCGGGCGTGTTGTCCTTCGTGTTTGCCCGCGTGAAGGGGTGACAGGCCGATTTCCGCAGATACCCTTCTCCGTACCCCTTGCGGACCCCTTCGTTGAGAGCTGCCTTCAAATCTCCTCCCGCAACATGGACATCCTGGCCGACCTCAACGAAGAGGACGGCCAGACCGGTGTCCTGGCAGATGGGGGACTGCTCGTCCTGGGCGATGCGGGCATTTTCCTTGAGTTCCCGGATGACCTCCTTGGCCACAGGGGATTCGTCCTTCTCGATGGCCCGGTCGAAGGCCGCAAGGACGTCCTCTCCCAAGTTGCAGTTGGCATCGATAAAGAGGTCGCGCACGGCCTTTGTGATCTCCGATGCTTGGACTTCTCTCATGATCACTCCAAAGGACTGTTGACCGGTGACTCATCGGCGGAGAGCCACAAGCCCCAAGCCTCAAGGCTTATGGAAGAAGATTTATTTCTTTGCCATTTTCAGAATCTCGGCCACAAGCTTCTCGATGCCCTGGGCCACCTTCGAGATGGTGGGACCCAGCATATAGGCCGGAGTTGTTACGATCCTGTTGGCCTCGTCGACGACGATCCCCTCGACAGGGGCTTGAACATGC
>DATJPI010000177.1:0-23555 GCA_035506495.1 Syntrophales bacterium | reverse complement strand
TTACAAGGATCACCGTTTCGTAGGGCTGGTCACCCTGGAAGACCTGCTTGTCCAGATCGACGAGCTGGGCATCGAGCACGGCTACGACGTGGACCGCATGCTGTGGCTCGGCACCAAGATGGAAAAGACGATCGGCCGCAGACTCCGCTCCGAGGCCATTTACAATGGACGCACGGCGAAAGGTGGCAATCCTCAATTTGGCCGCCCGGGCCTCAAGAAGCTCGTCGAGAAAGTCGGCGAGAAGCCGGGACAGCGGGTACCTCCCGAGTGGCCGGCCGAGGTGAAGCTGGGCGAGAAGTGGGGTCCCACCGCCTGGAAGAAGTAAATTAGAAGCCGATGACAGGGGAAGAATTTTTCTTCCCCTGTCATACATTTTCTGCTAGAACCCGTCACGGTGCTACGTGACACCGTGACGGACTTTTTACCATTGAGACAACAGGAGGATAGCGAAATGGCAGATGTAGTAGCCCCCATGCCCGGGACGATCAAGGAGATCATCGTGAAGGTGGGCGATGCTGTGAAGGAAGACGAAGAGCTCGTCATCCTCGAGGCCATGAAGATGGAAAACCCCATCGTGGCTCCCGCGAACGGCACCGTGAAGGAAATCAAAGTAAAAGAAGGCGACAAGGTCAACACGAGCCAGGTTCTCGTGGTTCTCGGCTAGTATCGCCTGTGGATCAAAAAGAATGCCGAACGGACCCGTGGGTGGGGCCGGTTCGGCATTCTTTTATCTGCGTCCGGAGGACGCAGATATAGGTGACAGGTGTTAGGTAACAGGTATCAGGTCTGATGTGTTTTTTCTTTTATTTTCATTCTGTCACCTGTAACCTGATAACTGATACCTTTGGACGATGAGAGGTCGAGATTTCAGATCCCGGGGATTCGTTCATGAATCGTGACCTGCCCCAAAAAGTCCAAATCCATGAAGTCGTCCTTCGGGACGGGATCCAGAACGAGAAGAAGATCGTCCCGACCGAGGAAAAGATCCGGCTGATTGGAGAGCTGATTGCTTCCGGGGTCCGGCGTATCGAAGTGTCGTCCTTCGTGAGCCCGAGACTCGTCCCCCAGATGGCCGATGCCGAGATCCTCTGGGAGAGACTCGAACGTCAAAAGGGCATTCTCTATTCGGCTCTCATCCTCAGTGAAGGCGGCCTCGAGAGGGCCATCCGCTGCCGTGCTCCCCACGTGGGAATCTACGTGTCGGCCAGCGAGACCCACAGCCTCAAAAACAGCAACAAGACGATCGCCCAAGCGCTAAAGGAATCTCTTCGCCTCATCGGCAGGGCGCAGGATGCCGGGTTGAAAGTCAGGGCAGGCGTCATGAATGCCTTCGGCTGTGCTTACGAGGGAAATGTTTCCCTGGCCCGCGTTCTGAAACTTGTTCGGGCTTTCAGGAACGTGGAACCCGACGAAATCTGTCTGGCCGATTCCTCCGGCATGGCAAATCCGGTCCAGATGGAAAACGTCCTTTCCCGCTTAAAAAGCGAGACAGAAAGTGCCGATCTCTCCCTCCATCTGCACAACACACGGGGAGAGGGACTTGCGAATGTCTACGCAGCGCTGAGGCAAGGGGTTTCGAATTTCGACACGTCCATGGGAGGGCTGGGAGGCTGCCCATTCATTGTTGGGGCCAGGGGCAACATCGCCACGGAAGACACCGTAGGGATGATCCATTCGATGGGGTTGAAAACAGGGATTGATCTTGGGCAACTCATCAAAACGAGCCGGAGATTCGAAAAAGTAATGGATCAGTGCTTCCCTGCGGCGCTCACACACCTGAAAAAATAGGGTACGGGGTATAGGGGAGGAAGAAGAGTTCTTCTCTGAATCCGTTGTCTTTTAACCTTTATCCTTGCTCCTGTTGCGAAACGGAAATATCAATGCTCGCTCAGAACAAAGTATAGATGAACGGCGCGACGGCGGAGCCTTCCGTGAAAACAATGAGCGCCCCGAGAAGCATCAGGACGATCACGATCGGCGCAAGCCACCACTTTTTTCGGACCCTCAGAAAGACCCATATTTCTACGAGGGTCGAAAATACACTCATCTAGAACTGCCTTTCATAGTCGCTCTTCTGTCGGGCAGGCCCGGTCTTGCGAACCCAGTAGGTGTCCTGGCCTGAGCGCTTGAGATGCAAGAACTGCTCCCCCAGGGCCCGGCCCAGGTACCCGATCGGCGTAACGACGAGGAAGTAGACAAGGGCCAGGATCACACAGGTCATGATCCAGCCCAGGATCAGAGCGAAAATCATCCAGGCCCGGTAGAGCGGCTTCAGGATCATCGGCATGGCAAGGCCAATGATGGCCAGGAGCACCGCACCTCCCCCAATCCAGGGCCAACCCGCCGCCGACTTCCACCACATCCAGCCGCCAACAACAAGCAGCATTCCGGCCATGAGAAGCCCGAAGTTGCGCAGGGCCTTCCGGTCCATGGGAATTTTTTTGATCTCTTCTCGAAACATCAATCAATCCAGTTCAAACTGCTTTTTCCAGTCCACATCAGTTTCCAGAGGCTTCTGCTGTGCCTTGTCGAGCAGGAAAGGTCCCATCACCAGGTAGTCCATGTTCGTCCGCATGAAGCACCGATAGGCGTCCTCGGGGCTGCAGACGATGGGCTCACCCCGGACATTGAAGGATGTGTTGATCACAAGCGGGCATCCATGCCTTTCGTTGAGGGCCTCGATCGTTTTGTGAAAGAGGGGGTTTATCTCTCGATCGACGGTCTGGACGCGCGCCGAGTAGTCCACATGGGTGACGGCCGGCACGCAGGAGCGGACCACGTGGAGCTTGTCGAGGCCGAAGCGGGTCTGTTCTTCGTCCGTCATGTCCCGGCAGATGTCTTTCTTTACGGGGGCTACCAGCAGCATGTAGGGACTTTCTCGGTCGAGGTCGAAGTACTCCGAGACCTTTTCCCTCAACACCGTCGGGGCAAAGGGACGGAAGCTTTCGCGGAACTTGATCTTCAGATTCATGACCTCCTGCATCTTCGGCGAGCGGGCATCGCCGATGATGGATCGGCTCCCGAGTGCTCGCGGTCCGAATTCCATGCGTCCCTGGAACCAGCCGATCACCTTCTCGGAGGCGATGAGATCAGCGATCGTTCCGGGGATCTCGTCCTCTTTCATTTCAGTGTGGGCGATCCCGTTTTGCTGCAGGTATGCGAGCAGCGCATCGCGGTCCCAGGCCGGTCCGAGGTAGGCGCCCTGCATCCGGTCCGCTTTCCCCGCGGCCTCGCGACGATTACCCAGGTACTGGTGCCACGTGAAGAGGGCTGCACCTACGGCCCCGCCTGCATCGCCCGCGGCGGGCTGGATCCAGATGTTCTCGAAGGGCCCCTCCCGGAGGATCTTCCCGTTGCCCACACAGTTGAGGGCGACCCCCCCGGCCAGACAGAGGTTCTTCATGCCCGTCTCGCAGTGGATCGTGCGGGTCATGCGGAGCATGACCTCCTCCGTCACGTCCTGCACGGATCGGGCAAGGTCCATGTCCCTCTGGGTCAGCAGGGACTCGGGCTTCCGCGGCGGACCGCCGAAGAGACGATCGAACTTCGCGCTGGTCATGGTGAAACCCGTGCAGTAGTCGAAATACTCCATGTTGAGACGGAAGGAGCCGTCTTCTTTGAGATCCATCAGCTCCGTCAGGATCAGGTCCCTGTACTTCGGCTCCCCGTAGGGGGCAAGCCCCATGACCTTGTACTCGCCGGAGTTGACCTTGAAGCCCGTGTAGTAGGTAAAGGCCGAGTACAGAAGCCCCAGCGAATGGGGGAACTGGAGCTCGGCGAGGATCGTCACTTCATTGTCCCGGCCGATTCCGTAGCTGGTAGTCGTCCATTCGCCCACGCCGTCGATGGTGAGAAAGGCCGCTTCCCGGAATGGCGAGGGGAAGAAGGCCGATGCGGCATGGGATTCGTGGTGCTCCGGGAAGATGACCTTGCCCGCAAAGCCGAGCTCCGTGAGGATGTTGTTTCGCGTCCAGAGCCTCTGCCTGATCCAGAGCGGCATGGACACGAGAAACGATCGGAGCCCTACGGGGGCAAAGGCCAGGTAGGTCTGGAGCAGTCGTTCGAATTTCAGGAAAGGCTTCTCATAAAACGCCACGAGGTCGAGGTTCTGTGCGGCGACGTTGCCCTCTCGAAGGCAGAAAGACACGGCATGGGACGGGAAGGAGGAGTCGTGCTTCTTGCGCGTAAAGCGTTCTTCCTGAGCTGCCGCAACGATCTCGCCGTCGCGGACTAGGCATGCCGCGCTGTCGTGATAATAAGCGGATATCCCAAGGATATGGAAAGACTTCATGGTTGGCCGGAACGTCCCTGTCCGTTTGTTGTTTTTTACAGGAAATCCACAAATTATGCCAGGCCAGAGAGCATCCTGAACTTCTCCTATTTTTTTCAAAGAACGAAATCCGAATCCGGTTAAGGACAGCTTTATCAACCCTTTTTCCGGATTGACAGGTTCACTCTTCTACCCTATAGTCTGTTCGCATCTCATTATTCCGGGACAGAGGGGAACCGCCGGAGCGAAATTTGCATCTCCTTTTCGCCTGAACATGTCCGGCGGGAGGAAAAATGTATCGACGTCAGCGAACCCAGTCTATTCTTGTCCTTTTCCTGTCCCTTTTTGTCTTTTTTTCCTGCGCGCACTCTTATTTCGACCCCATCAAGACGCCTGTCGAGCCTCCTCGCGTAAAAGGCCTCAACGATCTTCCCTGGCGTGAGCTCTGGGCGGGGATCGTCTTCGACGGCGAGAAGGTGGGCTTCAGCCACCTGAAGATCGTGCCGCTCGCGGGCGAAGGGCTCTTCCGCCTGGAGTCGGAGGCAAACCTGCGTATCCGCTTTCTCGGTCTCAGCAAGCGGATTTCCATGAGGAGTTCGGACATCGTCCAGGCCGATCTCACATCCCAATCCTTCCGGCACGAGATCGTCATGGACGAAAAGACCTTCGTCATCGAGGGAAAGGTCAAGGACGGCATCCTGCGCACGGAGCAGCAATCAGGCAAGGAACGCCAGACGGCGGAGACGAGACTCAAGGCCCCCCTCTACCCGACGGCGATAATCAATCTATACCCCGTCCTGAAGGGGCTCGTGGTCGGTGCTAAATATGGCTACGACGTCTACGACCCGCAGACCCAGTCCGTCACGGCTGTATCACAGACCGTTGAGGGGTTTGAAAGAAGCCGCTCTCTTGGCATCGAGCCCTCCTGGAAGATCAAGACCTCCATGATGGGCCAGGATGTGGAGACATGGATCAACCCGAAGGGAGAGGCCGTTTTCGAACTCGGCATGAAAGGAGTCCTCATCACCTACCGGGAAAGCGAATCAGAGGCCCGCAGTTACCTTTCCCAGGCGAGTCTGAACAAGAAGGACCTCATCCTGGATTTCAGCGTTGTCAAGACCGATCGTCCTCTGGCCTGTCCCCGCGAATCCACGCTTCTGGAGATTTCCCTGACCGGGATCGCCGGGGAGCTGCCGCTGCTGCAGGGACCCGGTCAGGAGGCTGCCCAGAGCGAGAAAGATCGGGAGTCGGTCATTTACCGAATTATGCGCAATCCCGGCTCTCCCGCGAAAATCTCCGGTCCTCAATACAATATCGACGGCTATCGATGGACACTGCCCGCAAGCCAGATCGAAAGCGACCACCCCGAGATCGTGAACACGGCCCGGGAGTTGACGAAAGGCATTTCCGATCCCCTGGCGAAGGTGAAAAAACTTGCCCAGTGGGTCTCTGTCGAGGTGGAGGACGAGGCCATAGACAGCTTCTCTGCTTTAGAGGTGCTCCACACGAAGAAAGGCGAGTGCCAGGCCCACGCCATGCTCTACACGGCTCTGGCAAGGGCGGCGGGGATTCCTACACGGATCGCGGGCGGGATCGTCTATATGGAAGGTGTGGGCTTTCTGTATCATGCCTGGGCGGAAAGCGATGTGGGCGGCTGGGTCTCCGTGGACCCCACCTTCGACCAGGTTGGCGTCGATGCCACGCACATCAAGCTCGTCGAAGGACCCAACTGGATCACCATCGTACCGTTAGGAAGGGTCGTGGGCCGTGTGAAGGCCACGGTCATCGACTATAAGGCCCTTTGCGGCCGACCGCCAACCCTTTCGAGGTAACCAACCGCTCCAAGGGGAATGCCCATCTTCTTGCAGAGGGTGAGACCTTTGGGTCCGACAATTGCGATTTTCGATGAAACCGACCCCTTTGACGAGCTGACGGTGACACCGGTGCTCCGGTAGGATGTCTCAAAGCGGCTAACCGACACGCAAGAGGGAGGATGATACGATGAGGAGGCTCATTGCATTACTCGTGATCGGTTCGGGGGCCCTTCTCGCTGCCGATCTCTGCGCGTCCGCGCCAGTGAAGGTGAACATCACGGGATGCGTAACGGGGGGAGTGCTGATCTCGGAGAGAACCGATTTCGGCACCCACACAAGCGAGGGCAAGAGCCGCATCAACACACTCGCTCCGGGAGGGGCGCCGCTTGATCTGGCGGCCCACGAGGGCAAGCGGATCTCCATCGCGGGCCAGATCCTGCCCGGGGACCGGTTTTACGGGGAGGCTTCCTCCATCCAGGTGCTGGGACTGTGTGTATCCCCGTCGAAAAAGGATCTTCCGAAACAGATCACCGATGACGAAGCCGATGAGATCGCCTGGGCCCTTCCGGAGGTGCAGGGAATGATCAAGCGGATGGAGGGGACGAAGGCGGCTCCCTTCTCGATGATCACCGGATACCCGGACCCGAATGCCGAACCGGGCAGACCCGGTGCTTATTACGAAATCTACGTCGGCGAGAGGTACGAAACCCATACGGTACGGGTCCTGACTCTGATCGTCGATGCCTACAGCGGGAAGGTCTCCGTCTACGACGCGGTGGCCGACCGGGTTGTCCCCATCGAGGAATACAGAAAGAAGGTTCAGAAATGATCACTCGAGTTGTTTTCCCGCTTGCCATTGCGGTGTCCCTGTTTGCACTGTGCGCCGTTTCCCCCGCGGCCGATGATGCAAGTTCTGCGGCCGAAATGATCGCTTTCGTCCGCCAGGGAAATATCTGGATCGCGAAAGCAGACGGCACGGGCGAGCGCCGCCTGACCAGCTTGGGTGTCTGCGGCGGGCCGTCCCTGTCATCTGATGGAAAGCGGATCGCCTTTCACTGCCGGGGCGGGCAAGACCTCTACCCCGACACGGGGTTTGGCCGGATTTACCTGATGGAAACGACGGGTGGAGAACCCAAACCCCTCCGTTTCGAAGGAATTCTGGCAGCGGAGCATCCGGCCTTCTCTCCGGACGGGAAGAGCCTCGTTTTTGTAGGGCTGTCCGAAGTCAAGAAACAGGGAAAAGACGACGAGGCCCAGGTCTTTGCCACCATGTCGATTGCCATCGGTGATATCCAGACGGGGAAGACTCAGACGATTCTGCGCCAGCGCAACGCGATGCTCGAAGCAGGGTATGTCTACAGCAATCCCGCTTTCTCGCCTGATGGGCAGTGGATTCTCTGGCAGCAGAGCGGTAGCGATGTCTCGGGCGGGTTTGCCATCACGGACCTCAAAGGGAAGACCCTTTTCCGGTTCCCCCCGCAGGGCAAGGATCCCATGCCTTATTGGGGTGCAAGCCTCGCCCTCGACGGACAGACAGTGCTGTGCTACTCTCCGGCAACCTCCGATGTTTCC
Source organism: Syntrophales bacterium (assembly GCA_035506495.1). Lineage (GTDB taxonomy): Bacteria > Desulfobacterota > Syntrophia > Syntrophales > UBA2192 > UBA2192. The sequence goes on along the minus strand of DATJPI010000177.1, from coordinate 15,899 downwards.
GACGATACAATCTATGTGGTGGACCGCAGGACAGAGAGAAGGGTCGAGGTAACGACCGGTGCCAACCCTGCATTTGTCCGAAATGGGACGGCTATCGTCTTCGAGCGGTGGACAAATCGCTGGACGGACAGGGCGGCCTCGAATCTCTGGATTCTGGAGCTGAAACCGGGGGCCTCGCCGCGCAGGCTCATCACCGATGCCTCGGAGCCCGCAGGGGCGACATTGAAGAAATAAAAAGAGGGGCGGTCGCGATGACCGCCCCTCTTTTTTGCCTTGCGGCTTAAGGCTTGAACTTCGTCGCGATGCGGAAGGGGAATTTCCCCCTCACCCCGACCCTCTCCCTCAATGGGGAGAGGGCGCCTGATCGGTGGGTCCACGAACCTCGTGCCTCGGTCCTCGAACCTTATTTCAGAGGCCACTCCCCTCTATTCTTCAGTACCTCGCAATAGCAATAGGCGTCGAGGGCGTCGTTGACGGCAGGCAGACAGCGGTTGGTGCGATGCCTCACACCACTTTTTCTTTGATTTTAGAATAAATATCTGTGCATGGTCAGATTGGTGAATTTGATGAACATTCGGGAAGAATTCTTTCATCTCGACCTATGGCCCTTTTCAGCCCTCGACAAGAAAAAGGAAGTCGTCATGATATCGCCTTGCGACGATTCCGATGTCGACGGTCTGACGCGAATGTACGACACGTACGAGCCCAAGGGCGCAATTCAGGGGCTGCCCCCCATTGACCATCATACCTGTATCGAGTGGATTCGCGGTTCCCTCCGTACCGCCCTGAACCTCAAAGCCGAATTGGGGGATGCGGTTGTCGCCCATGGCATGCTGTTCCCGATGCCCGACCCGGATATCCTCGAGTTTACCCTGTTCGTTCATAATCGGACTCAGAACCGGGGCATTGCACTCCTTGTCGCTTTTTTGCTTTTCGCCGCCGCCAAACGCCTGGGATACAAGAAAGTCTGGGTCTTCGAGAGTCACAACAACGCGCGTGCCCTCCATATCTACCATGAGGCCGGCTTCCTTGAGACCCGCCGGGAGCGCAACGAGATTGAGTTGGAACTCGATCTGGCCGGGATCTCCGACACGCCGGAACTGTCCAAAATCATCTTGCCGGCCACTCCCTCGGCGGGACTTGTCCAGTCGCCGGACTACCTCAAGAGTCAGAATATTCTGTCGGATACCCGATCTGTCATCATTTACTCGCACCGGTTCGAGGAATTCACCATCGGCAAGGACCACCCCTTCGTCACCGCCCGATCCCGCCTTTTCCTCGACATGTGCGCACGACACGGTCTGCTCCACCTGCCCGGCATGCAGATCCTGGAGCCCGTATCGATTGATGAAAACTCTGTCCTCGTCTACCACGACATCCAATACTACCATTACCTCGTCATGGCCTCCCGGGGGATTTTCAACCCGCTCATGCGCTCTTATGGTATCGGCACCGACGACAACCCCATCGTCCGCGGCGTTCTCGAGTATGCCATGCTTGCCACCGGAGCGTCCGTCATCGGAGCGGACCTGCTGAGTTCACAACCGAATATCGATATCGTCTTCAGTCCCACCGGCGGATTCCACCATGCAGGCCGCAATTACGCGTCTGGATTCTGCTACCTCAACGACATCGTCATCGCGATCAAGTATCTCCTCCAGCACGGCCTCCGTGTCCTCTACGTCGATATTGATGCCCACCACGGAGACGGCGTTCAATTCGCATTCTACGATGAGCCCCGCGTCCTCAACATCTCCGTCCACGAGTCCGCGCGCACACTCTTTCCCTGGAACTCCGGTTTTGAAAACGAACTCGGCGAAGGCCCCGGGTATGGCTACAATGTAAATGTGCCCCTCGCCCCCAACACGGAAGACGAAATTTACCGCGATGTCTTTCACCGGATCGTTTTGCCCCTCGCAGACGCGTACCGGCACGACATCTGCGTCCTTGCCGCCGGCGTCGACACCATGTACACGGATTTCATGACCCATCTATCTTTGACGAACAATGTCTACGCAGAAGTCATCCGCGAGATACGGCAACGGTCGCCGAAGATGCTCTTGCTCGGCGCAGGAGGCTACAATCCTTTAAACATCGCCCGCGACTGGACCCTTGCGTGGGCAGTGCTACACGATGCCGAGCCCGAGGGAGACTACTTCGGCCAGATGGGCGGCAGGGCTGCCGCGGCGATTGACGGAGCCTCCCTTCGGGATCCGTATCCCTTCGTCTCCCCAACCAAGATTGCAGAGGCTCGCGCCGAGGCCGACCGAGTCATAAGTTACCTCGAAAAACAAGTATTTGCTGTTCATGGTCTGCGATGAGGCGGATCGGGAATAAGAGTGATGCAGGTCAGTCATGGCGCTGCTTTTGTTCATGTCCTCCAGCGGTCTTCCATGGTTCCCGGTTCGATGACAGGCCGACTTGCCTGTGATGGTGGATGACATCATCGGCTGATATGGAGAATCGAATTCTGAAAGCAAGAAATCCCTGATCAGGACTGGTCAGGGATTTCTTGCTTTCTTGCCTTGGGGCTTGTTGCTTGTGGCTTGAGCCTCGTCACAACGAGGAAGAGGATGTTCCCCCTCACCCCGCCCCTCTCCCCCAACGGGGAGAGGGTGTCTGATCGGTGGGTCCTCGGACCTCGTGCCTCGGTTCTCGAACCTTATTTAATAGGCCACTCGCCGCGCTCCTTCAGCACTTCGCGGTAGACATGGAGGGCGTCGTTGACGGCGGGCATGCCGGCGTAGGTCGAAAGCTGGAAGATGATCTCGGCGATCTTTCGGGGGTCGCAGCCGACGTTGAGGGCCGCATTGACGTGGAGCTTGAACTCCTCAGTGGCGCGCAGGGCAGCCAGCATGGCGATGGCCGCGTACTGCCGCTCCGGAAGGGTCAGCACGGTGCGGGAGTACAGGTTGCCGGTGATGTGCCGGGAGAGGTCGTTGGCCAGCTCCTTGTCGAACTGGCGCCACATCAGGAAGGGAGGGTCCATCTTGATGCCTTTCCCGAACAGTTTCGATGCGGTTTCCTGAGTCCTTTTGTTGATGTCGTTGCTCACGATCCTACCTCCTCCTCTTGATATTCGATTCGATCAATTTTTGCCGTTTGTAAATGAACGGGGTTGACATGTCAAGCGGGAAGATGGGGTGCCGGGTAATGGGGTATTGGGTATTTCCAGAGTAATTCATAATTTCCGATACCCAGTTCCCAATTCCCAGCCTCACTTCACGGTATAGATGTCGCGGTCCCGGTCCTGCAATATCAGATAATGCGCCCCCAGTTTCGTCTTGTCGATGCTCCGGAAGTGCTTCTCGCCCTCGTGTCTGCATAGATCGCAGCTGCGGGTCGGAATGATGACGGCGTAGAGGCGGTTGCCTGTGCTCGCCATGGAATTGACGGTGATAAAGCCGCCGCAGTCATCACAGATCCGTACCGTCTCCTCCTGTTGCTCCCGGATCCCGTCGGTGTCGTAGTAGATGTTGCGGTTGCGGCGGGCGTACTTGGCGCCTTTGACGATCTCGGCCTTGAAGGTGTGGCGCTTTTTCCAGAGATCCATGACGTCTTTCGTCACCTCCCGGATGTAGCGGCTGATGTCGTCGGACTGGCGGAGGGATTCGGGATTGTAGTCCGGCTCGCGTACGTGACTGTAATCGAGCCCCGCCATGGCGAGGATGATCCCCACATTGACGTAGGGCAGGGCCCCCTCGATGGAGTAGCCGCCTTCGAGGACGGCGATGTCGGGATTCAACCTCTCGTTGAGCCGGGCATAGCCCTGGGCGGAGAAGCGCATGTTCGTAATGGGGTCTGTGTAGTGGTTGTCCTGGCCGGCCGAGTTGATGACCAGGTCCGGCTTGAATTCCTCGATGATGGGCAGGATCAGCTCCTCCAGAACGTGAAGGAAGCCTTCGTCGGAGGTCTCGGGCGGCAGGGGGACGTTGATCGTCGTCCCCAGGGCATTGGGGCCGCCGAACTCGTCGGGGAAGCCCGAACCGGGGTAGAGAGTCCTGCCGTCCTGGTGGATGGAAATGCAGAGCGTGTCCGGATCGTGCCAGTAGATGTCCTGGGTGCCGTCGCCGTGGTGGCAGTCCGTGTCGATGATGGCAACTCTCTTGTGGCCGTATTTGCGGCGCAGGTTTTCGATCATGACGGCTTCGATATTAATGTTGCAGAAGCCGCGAGCCCCGTGAACGATGCGCATGGCGTGATGTCCAGGGGGCCGGACGAGCGCAAAGGCGTTGTCCACCTCGGCGGAGAGAACTTTCTGGGCTGCTGTGATGGCGCCCCCTGCCGAGATGAGATGCGACTCGGTGATGACACTTTTCGCGTCGGGGACACAGATGTGGATCCGGTTAATGTCGTCGATTGTGGCCAGTCCCGGCTTGTACTCCACGATATTCTCGAAGTCGAGGAGCCCTTCCTCGAAAACCTGGTCCTGGGTATAGAGCAGTCGCTCTTCCCTTTCCGGGTGAGTGGGCGAAATGGCCCAGTCGAAGGCGGGGAAGAAGATGAGCCCCGTTTTCCTCGTCCGCTTCATAACCGCGCCCCTCCTTTCCCGAATCGCGCGATGAGACCCGGCTTGACCTGGGCCTTGAGGCGGATGTTCTTCCCGGTGGTGTAAAATCCGCGGACCATGTTGAACTCCTGATCCTCGATGATCTCCGTCTCGATATCGGCTTCGCGGGCTCCGAGCTTTGCTGCCCGCTCCCGGAGCTTTTCGATGCCGATTCTCAGGATGTCCTTGCGTGTGAAGTGTGCGGGGATCTTCATCTGGATCCCTTCCTCGGCGATCACGAGGCTGCCCCTCTCCGTTTCGGCAATCAGAGTGATCTCCGCCGTGGTCCTGGCCAGGGCCGCTCCGAAGGCGTTGGCCACCTCGGCGTTATGCGGGATCACGACGTCGCATCCCAGGATCTCGCCCAGCCGCGGCGCCACGGCTCCGGCAGGACCGCCGACGATGAAGAGTTTCGAAGGCTCGAGCCTCTTCCCCTCCAGGAGTTCGTGAATCGTGTAGACGGGCGTGTTGTTGATTTCTTCGATCAGGGTCGTCACTGCCGAGGCCACCCCCTGGCAGGTTTTGTCAAAGACGGCCCGGGCCGCATCCTGCAGTGACATTTTCATCTCGCCCGCGATCTCCGCCACGGCCGCCTCCGCCTTGGCCCGGTCGCCGATCTGAGTGAGTCCCAGGATAATCATGGCGTCTGTGGGAGTGGGGTAGGGTCCACCGAAGGCTGCAGCGGGACCTTCGCGCCTCGGCCCGATGCAGATTTCCCCTTTGTCCACACGGACCCGGCTGTCGCCCCCGAGACCGATGGATCTTGTCTTCAGCCCACGGATCAGCGTTTTGTGCCCCTCGATGGTCACGCCCAGCGGCTCCAGCAGGGGCACCCCGTCGGCCAGCAAGGCGATGTCCGTCGTCGTGCCGCCCATGTCCATGGCAATAGCGTCTGAACCGGAGCAATCGGCAAGGCTCATGATCCCCATGATGCTGGCCGCAGGTCCCGAAAGGATCGTCTGGACGGGCTGGTCGGCCGATTGTCGGATCTCGAAGGTACCGCCATCGGCCTTGAGGATATAGATGGGTGCTTTCAATCCTGTTCTGGTTGCAAAGTCGACGATCTCGCCCACGAACCGGCTGTAGAGATCGAAGATGGAGGCGTTGAGATATGTCGTGGCGATTCGCCTTCGGAAATTGAGATTGCCGGACATCCGGTGGCCAAGGGAGACATGACGAAAAACGCTTTGGGCGATCTCGCCGATCTCATTTTCGTGTACAGGGTTGCGGGTGCTGAACTTTCCCACGACGCCCAGATGGTCGATTCCCGCTTCTTTGAGAGCGGACAGGGCTTCGTTGATCTCACCCTTCTTGACCGGGGCGACTTCGATGCCGCGGTTGCTCATGTATCCCGAGACGAATCGAGTGTCTTCGCTGACGCGAACGTCCTGTGGAGTAAGCCCCGGGCCGCTTGCCACGATCATCCCGACGCGATCGGTTTTTCCCTGGACGATGGCATTGGTGGAAATGGTGGTGCTGAAAACGACGCGCTCGAGTTTGGCCGGGTCCTCGTCCTGGAGAATTGCATCCATGACTCCGAGCAGCGACGAGACGAGGTGCAACTGGTTCGTCGGGATCTTCGTTTTCTTTTTGACCTTGAAATTTTCGAGGAGGACGGCGTCCGTATGGGTGCCCCCGACGTCAATGCCCAAGATCATAATGGCCTCCAACGGCCATGATTCAGGTTTCAGGTGACGGCTGATAGGTGACAGGTGACAGGTGGCAGGTGACAGGTGAAAGAGGGCTGAGTTCTGAACGTGTCAGACCGGCGGCAGGCCCATAAATGAAATAATGGTTGTCTACTCTTTCTCGTTACCTGCTACCAGTCACCTGTTACCTTTGCGTGTTTCTGATTCCTCAGGCCTTGAGAGCTTGGGCGAGCCTAACACAAGCATGTACCTGCGTCAATTCATCCTTCGGCTTTTCATCGGGCCCGTTATGCGCTATAAAATGGCCAAACGACGGGGATCTCACGGATTGATGCATTCACCTTATCAGCCTTTCCTTCGCGCTCTTCTCGATCTTGCGCCCAACCTTTATGTGGTGGGCGGTGCTGTCAAGGATTGCCTCCTGGGGCTTCCCGTTTCCGATGTGGATATCGTTTTCCCGCCCGAAGCTGCCGGAATCGCCTCCCATTTCGCCGTAAAGACGAGCGCCACTCGAATCGTTTTGCGCGAGGACGAGCCGGACAAAATGATTGAGCAGATCGTCGTCCGAACGGGGGAGGAGATCCTGACCTTCGACTTTACCGCACTTCGGGGATCGGGGATCGAGAGTGACCTTGCTGCCCGCGATTTCACTTTGACGGCCATGGCTCTGCCGCTTTCGGCGTTTCTCAGCGGGGACTCTTCCCGACTCGTCGATCCTTTCGGAGGATGCGAGGCGATCCGTGACAGGAGGATTGCTGCTCTCTCCGAGGATTCATTCCGCAGGGATCCCCTAAGGCTCCTGAGGGCCTTCCGGCTCGCTGCCGAACTTGGATTCACGATCGGGGAAAGGACGCTTGTACAGATCGAGCGTGACAGGGCGCTTCTTGCAAGCGTGTCGGGCGAGCGGGTCCGGGACGAGATCTTCCGCATCCTTGGTGCAAACCCGTGTCATGCCTTCATCGGGGCGATGGATCGAGTCGGCCTTCTGGGGCAGGTATTTCCCGAGATGGACGCCATGAAGGGCATTCAACAGGATGGATACCATGCCCTCGACGCCTGGTCTCACACGATGCTCTGCCTGAAGGAGATGGAGGCCATCTTGGAGAATCCCCGGGAGGAGTTCGACGATGCAGGGGATGACTGGCGGAAATATCTGGCCGGCGGATTTGTCCGGGGCCGGAGCCGTGCGGCGCTTCTCAAGCTCGCCATTCTACTGCACGATGCCGGCAAGCCCGGCAGGATAGGCCGGGATGCGGAAAAGCAAATCCATTTCTACGGTCATGCCGCAGCAGGCGGGGCGATTGCCAATGTGGTTGCAGAGAGACTCAGGCTGGCAAAGGCCGAACGGGAATACCTGGAGCTGCTGGTGACCAACCACATGCACCTTGTCTACCTGACGGCCGAGGCATCCCTCACCCGAAGATCGGTCTTGCACTTTTTCAGGAAATACGGTGAAGATTACCGGGCGTTGCTTCTGCTCTTTGCGGCCGACACCCGCGCAACGTCAGGCCCGAAAATGACCCCGGAGCGCCTCCGCCATATCCGGGCAGCAGTGAAGGAGATGCTCCGGCTCTATGCAGAAGATCTGCGGCCCCGGATGCAGGCACCGCCGCTTCTGACGGGTCGGGACGTGATCGACCGGTTCGATCTTGAGCCGGGACCGCTCATCGGCGATATCTTGCGGAAGGTGGACGAGGCAAGACTGGAGGGACGTCTCACGGACAGGGAGGGGGCTCTCGAGTTTGCAGCCGTTCTGTTGAAAGAGAAAGGTTGAATCATGGCAAGGATGTCATTCGGCAAAAAAGGCAGCCGTGTTCAGGCGACCCGGACCGGACCCAAGCCCGCAGGTGAGAGACCCGTCGAGGAAGTCGTTCGTGAGATGAAGGCAGGCATGCAGAGGCCCCCCGGCGAGGATTATCGCGAGCGCTCCCTGGCCATCCACGGCCTGATCTGTGCCCGCTGCGCCAGGGAGTTCGACGCCTCGAACCGCCACCTGCTCACGGTGCACCACAAGGACGGCAACCACCACAACAACCCCCCTGACGGAAGCAATTGGGAGAACCTCTGTGTGTACTGCCACGACGATGCCCACAGCCGCGGGCTGCTGGGAGACTACTACGGCGGCCAAGGGGCAAAGGAGAAACCCCTGGTTCACACCAGCGGGGCTTCCGAAGGGTCTGGACAGGGGTCTTCGGGCCTCGCGGCGAAGCTCCGCAAGGCGCTCGAGGAAAAAGAGAAGAAGGGGAAATAGCTGAAAGCCTCTGCACGGTTACTGTTCTAGCCGGGATTTCTTTGAAATCCCTTGATTTTGTAGAAGGCCTGTGGTATAGACCGGCCCGGTTTTTCAGACGCTTAGTCAGACCCCTTTACCACCCGTACCCCGCAGGGCAGATGCATTGTTTCGACGTTGTCTTGGCAGGGCGAAAGGGGTTTTAATACAAAGAGAGGAGGTAGATTTCAGTGGAAGTCTTAGCACAGGGAATTGGCGCGATCTTTACAGATCCGGATGCCGACAAGGCACGAGCGTTTTTCAGGAAGAAGAGCCGCGCACTGAAGCCCAAGGTGATGTCCGTGAAGGAGGCGGTCGAGAAGTTTGTCCACGACGGCGATTACTTCTGCAGCGGCGGTTTCGGCGCGAACAGGATTCCTGCGGCGGTTTGCCATGAAATTCTGAGGCAGGGCCGTAAGAAATTGGGTTTTGCCGGTCACACGGCAACCCACGATTTCCAGATTCTCTGCGCGGGCGAGGCATTCGACAAGCTCGACGTGGCCTACATCGTTGGCCTGGAAGCCCGCGGTCTTTCCCCCAACGCCAGAAAGTACATGGAGAGCGGGAAGGTGAACGTCTCCGAGTGGACGAACTACTCCCTGTCCGTCCGGTTCAAGGCCGCCGCCGCCGGCGTGTCCTTCTACCCGTCCCGAAACATCATGGGCACGGACACCTTCCAGTACAGCGGTGCCAAGGTGATCGCTTGCCCCTTCACGGGGACCAAGTATGCGGCCATGCCCGCCATCTGGCCCGACGTGTCGGCCATCCACGTTCACGAAGCGGACATTTACGGCAACTGCCGAATCCGCGGCATCACCGTTTCGGACCTCGACCTGGCCCGGGCCTCGAAGCACCTCATCATCACCTGCGAGCGGCTCATCCAGAACGAGGAGATCCGCAGGGATCCAAGCTTCACGGCGATCCCCTACTGGTGCGTCGACGCCGTATGCGAAGTGCCCTACGGCAGCTACCCCGGCAACATGTACGGCGAGTACTTCTCCGACGAGGAGCACATCAAGGAGTGGCTCAAGGTGGAGGAAAACCCCGAGGAGTTCAAGAAGTTCCTCGACAAGAACATCTACACATGCAAGGACCACTTCGAATACATCGAGCGCAATGGCGGGATGCACAAGCTCCTGAAGCTTCGGGAGAAGGAATTCATGTTCTCGAAGGCGAGAGACTAGAAAGGAGGATGACCGAGCATTATGGCTGACTATAATACCATGGAATTGATGATTTGCACCGCCGCAAGAGAGCTCGAGGACGGTGCGTGCGTCGGCGTAGGCACCGGGGCGCCCTGTGCAGCGGCGATGCTTTCGCAGAAAGCCCATTCACCGAACCTGGTGATTTTGTTTGAGGCGGGAGGCGCAGCCCCCCTGATTCCCGAGATGCCCATCTCCGTCGGCGACTCCCGGACCACGTGGAAGGCCGTCATGGCCAGCGGCATGTGCGAGATCATGGAGACGGCCTGCCGCGGCATGCTGGACTACACCTTCCTCGGCGGCGCCCAGATCGACATGTACGGAAACCTGAACTCGACCCGCATCGGGCCGGACCACCAGAAGCCCAAGGTCCGCTTCCCGGGCAGCGGCGGCGCCAACGACTTCGCCTCCTTCTGCTGGAGAATGATGGTCATGACGCCCCAGGACCCCAAGCGCTTTGCCGAGAAGTGCAGCTACGTCACCACCCCCGGCTGGCTCCAGGGCGGCGACTCCCGGGCCAAGAGCGGTCTTCCCCTCGGGGCGGGCCCCTACAAGATCATCACCAACATGGCCGTCATGGACTTCGAGCCGGAGAGCAAGAGAATGCGCATCATCGCGATCAACCCCGGCTACGCGGAGAAGGACGTCCAGGACAACTGTGGCTTCGAGCTTCTGAAGGCAAAGAAGATCATCGAGAACAAGCCGCCCACGAAGCAGGAACTGACGATTCTCAGAGAGGAAATTGATCCTTACCGGTATGTTATAGGAAGATAACGTAGAGGAGAAGAGATCAACGAACAGGGGGTCCTGGTATTCGATACCAGGACCCCTTTTTTTGTCTCCCGTATCGTCGCCAACGTTTCGCTTCTGCCGGCAGCGGTGCGCCTTCGGAGGCGGTGAATGGGGCCCGGGCTAGCGCATGACGGCAATAACGGCCTTGCCGTCGATCACGAGCTCGTCGCGCTGGTTTTTTACGGTTGTCTTCAGCGTGATCCGGCGCTTTGAGTCGTTCTTTTCCACAACCTCCGCGTGCGCGGTGATCGTGTCGCCGATGCGCACCGGCCGGATGAACTTGAGGTCTTGTGAAACGTAGATGCCCTCGATGCCTGGCAGGCGGGTGGCGATCAGCGTCGTGAAAAAAGATGCCGAATGCATGCCGTGGGCGATCCGTTCGCCGAACATGGTCGTTTTCGCATATTCTGCGTCGAGGTGTACGGGGTTGCTGTCGTCGATGAGCTCGGCAAAGGTAAACACGTCGCTTTCCGTGATGGTTCGCGAGCGGGATGCTGTCTCTCCGATCTGAATCTCTTTGTACGTTCGGCGAAGTTCGGAATAATCCTGCGTTGACATATGGTCTGGACCCCTCATGCTTTATATAAAAATGAGTGCGTTGTTTTTTGTCGTGACGATCATGTCTGCTTCCAGGGCACCGCAGGCGTCAATGGCGTGCCGAGTAAATAATAAAAGGGCAGATGCCTCGAAAGACACCCACCCCATTCTTCGCACTGACAAGAGAAACTCTGTCACCTACTTCTTCGGCTCGGCCGGGGGCGGTGAGCCCTTCTCCGGTGCGGGAGCAGCCTTCTGGGCTGCCTTCTGCATCTCCTCGACCTCCTTGACCATGCCCTGGGCCGAGAAGTCCGACTCGCTCCGGTCACCTTTCTTGGCAGCCGGTTTGGGGGTCTCGCTTCCTCCGCAGGCGGTGAAAGCCAGGCTGAGGCAGAAGACCAGCGCCATCAACATCGCTATCCGTTTCATGACATCTCCTCCTTCTGAAGTCCGGCGATTTTACCCTTCTCGATTTCTCCCGACAAGAGATTTTCTTCTGCGAACGACAGGAGTACCGAGCATCATTTTAGGACGATCCGCGTGTTGTCTCTCATGGTGACGAGCTTGTCCCCCACCGAAGTCCCGCAGAAGGCACAGGCATAGTCATATTTCTCACCCTGGGGGAGAATGAGCAGAAGGCGTTTTCGCACCCGCACCGCCCGCCGGCATCGGGGGCAGTAAAGCTCGGTGGCGTCAAAATCTTTATAGCTCTCTCGTTTCATGAGGAGAGGTACCAAGTCCAGTCTACAGGCTACAGGCGTTCATCCCTGTTTACTTTCTTTTCTTTCGTCTACTCGATTTATTCCTTCGAGCCTCTGTCTGCTCCCGCTCCGGGATGAGAGCGGCGTTTTCGAGCCACACTGCGGCCTCGCTGTCGCTGGGTGCCCGCCAGTCTCCGCGGGGTGAGAGCGACCCGCCGGAGCCTACCTTGGGGCCGTTGGGGATGCAGGAGCGCTTGAACTGGCTCGTCTGAAAGAACCGCGCGAGGTAGACGGTGAGCCAGCGTTTGATATCGCTGATCTTGTATTCGTTTCGCCTCTCTTCCGGGACCTCCGGCCAGGTGCCTGACTTTTTGTCGCGCCAGGCGTGCCAGGCGATGAATGCGGTCTTGGTGGGCAGGTAGCCGAAGCGCGTCGTGTAGAAATTGTTGAAGTCCTGGAGCTCGTAAGGCCCGATCGTGTCCTCCGTCCGTTGAGCCGGCTGGCTGCCCTTCACCCCGGGCACAAGCTCGGGGCTGATCTCGGTGGCCAGGATGTCGAGCAACGTCTCCGAGGTCTTCCGGTCGAACTGGTTTGTCGAGGCCACCCAGCGGATGAGGTACTGGATGAGGGTCTTGGGGACGCTTACATTGACATTGTAGTGGGACATGTGATCGCCCACCCCGTAGGTGCACCAGCCCAGGGCCAACTCGCTGAGATCCCCCGTTCCCAGGACGAGGGCATTTCGCAGGTTGGCAAGCCGGAAGAGGTGGGAGGTTCGCTCGCCGGCCTGGACGTTTTCGAAGGTGATGTCGTAGACCCTTTTCCCCTTCGCGAAGGGATGGCCGATGTCGCGAAACATCCGCATGCAACTCTCGCGAATGTCGATTTCGTTGGCTTCGACACCGAGGGCCTTCATCAGGCGATGGGCGTTCCGGTAGGTTTTGTCCGTCGTGGCAAACCCGGGCATCGTATAAGCCTTTACGTTGGAGCGGGGATATTCCAGCAGGTCCATCGCCCTGGCTGCTACGATGAGGGCGTGGGTGGAGTCGAGACCGCCCGAGACCCCGATGACGACATTGGCGACTCCTGAAGCCTCCAGGCGCTTCGCGAGCCCCTGAACCTGGATGTTGTAGGCCTCGTAGCAGCGCTCGTCCCGCTTGGCCGGGTCCGCCGGCACGTAGGGGAATCGGGCATAGGGTCGGGCAAGGGGAATGCGCCCCTTCGGAATCTCCACGGGGAAGCGTACTTTTCGGAATCGCTCCGTGTGTTCCCGCAGGATACGGGCGTTCTGGCTGAAACTCGTGAGCCGCATCCGATCCTGGACGAGACGGTCCAGGTCGATGTCCGCGAGGATCATCTGTGCCTTTCCGATGAAGCGATCCGATTCAGCAAGCAAGGTTCCGTTTTCGTAGGCCATGGCCTGGCCGTCCCAGGCGAGGTCCGTTGTCGACTCGCCGGGACCCGCCGCCGCGTAAAGGTAGGCGGCCACGCATCGCGCAGACTGGTTGGCCGCCAGGCTGTGCCTGTACTCCGATTTGCCGATGGTGATGTTCGAGGCCGACAAGTTTGCCAGAACCGTGGCACCGGCCAATGCCGTGAAGCTCGACGGCGGTACGGGTACCCAGAGGTCTTCGCAGATCTCGATATGGAACGTGAATCCCTCGATGTTCTCCGCCTCGAAAAGCACATCCGGCCCGACGGGGATGTCCTGCTGGCCGCACAGATCGATGGTATTCGACAGGGCATCCTCGGCGGGGCGAAATTGCCTTGCCTCGTAGAACTCCCGGTAGTTGGGCAGATAGGACTTCAGGGCGACTCCGAGGATCTTTCCCCGGTATATAACGGCGGCGCCATTGAAGAGAAACGAATCGATCCGGACCGGTGCTCCCACAGCGAGGATCGTGTTCAAGCCCTTTGTCTTTTCGATGACGAGGCCCAGGGCTTCCCGGACCCCTTTCAGAAGCGCTTCCTGGTGGAAGAGATCATCGTTGGAGTAGGCCGAGAGTCCGAGTTCCGGGAAAAGGGTGAAGAGGGCCTTCTTCTTCGAGGCTTCCCTTGCAAGTTCGATGGTTTTGTCTGCATTGAAAGCCGCATCGGCAACGCGGACCTCGGGGACGCAGACAGCGGCCCGGATAAAGCCGTGGCTGTACAGGTTGAAGAAATCCTTCATTGTGCCCCTTTCCCTCCTTGCTGCGTGAGGCAGCGCTGATGAACCTCAATGGCCCTTCTGCCCGCCTCCCCCATCGATCTGCCCAGGGAGATGAATCCGTGCCTCTTCAGGATGATGAAATCGGCATTGCCCAGGATGTCGATGACCCCATGAGTCAGTTCGAGGCTACCATAGGGCTGCTTTTCCCGCGTCTCCGGGATGTCCGGCGGCCGGTCAACACACCGGAGAATCTCCCGGCTGTGGCCGTGGAATACGGCCTGGACGTCCTTCCTTGCCTGGTAGATGGCATAATGGAGCAGGCTCTCCGATGAGGGGTCCCGCGCACCGCTCACCGAGACGATGCCGCTATCCAGGTCGCAATTGTGCACCGTAACGAACTTGTCGTTATCGAGGTTGTCCTTCCACCCCACCTGGGAGCCAGTGATAATGAAGGCCGTCCCGTCCGGCCGGATACGAAAACTGAGGTTTCCCTGGGAGTACTCGCCGTAGGGCGGTGCGAAGTTGCGCCTGTGAAACTCGGCGCACCACGCCTTCAGTTCCTCCAGTCGGCCATCAGAGGGAATGGCCAGGGAAAGGAACTCCGTTTTGAATTTCACGCCGACGTGTACTTCTCTAGCCGGTGTTTCCATACGTTGCGAGGTTATTCCTTTGCAGAATCAAGCACTTTGAAATTACTCAATTGTTGCTTTTTTGTCAAAGGAAAAGAGATCGCAAAGCCGCTTGACAGGACACGTACTCCGATGACATTATTCGCGAGCCGAAATTTGAATACAATCCTGGCTACTGACATAATGCGCAAGAGGAGAAGACTGTGGAATCGGCCGACATCAAGAAACTTTTTGAGAAAATTCAGCTCTATGAGGGTGTGCTGAACAACATCCTCAGCGGCGTTCTCATCACCGATCCTGATGGGTACATTGTTTTTTTCAGCGAGTCCTATGGGAAGTTTCTCGGTATGGATCCGAAGGTGCAGATCGGAAAGCACACCACGGATGTCATCGAGAACTCCCGTATGCACATCGTTGCCAAGACAGGCATCCCCGAAATTTTCCATCCTCACCAGATCATGGGCCGCAACCAGATTGTTCAGCGCATACCCATCAAGATTGACGGTAAGGTCGCTGCGGTTTTCGGGCAGGTTATGTTCGAGGATATCAGGGACGTTCAGATACTGGCGGACAAGCTCAACATCCTCGAGTCCAAGGTCCAGCTCTACGAAAGGGAACTGGAGAACCTGAGGGCCTCGAAGTACAGCTTCCGCAATATCGTCGGCTCGAGCCAGGCGATCATCGAGCTGCGGAAGATGGGTCAACGTGCGGCCAAGGTCAATTCTCCCGTGTTGATCTATGGCGAAAGCGGCACGGGGAAGGAGCTCTTCGCCCACGCCATACACCGGGCGAGCGACCGCCACAGGAAGCCTTTCATCCGCCTCAACTGCGCTGCCATCCCCAAGGATCTGCTTGAAGCGGAACTCTTCGGCTATGAGCCGGGCGCCTTCACGGGGGCCGGCAACAAGGGCAAGCCCGGCAAGTTCGAGCTTGCTCATCAGGGCACGATCTTCCTCGACGAGGTGAGCGAGCTTCCCCTGGCGATGCAGCCCAAGCTTCTGCGTGTCGTCGAGGAAAAAGTGGTGGAGCGCCTGGGGGCCACAAAACCCGTCAAGTGCGATTTCCGGCTCATCGCGGCGACCAATGAGAACCTCGAGGATTGCGTAAAAAAAGGTACTTTCCGCAAGGATCTCTACTATCGTCTGAACGTCATCCCCCTGCACATTCCGCCTCTGCGGGAGCGAAGAGAGGACATCTCCCTTATTGCCTCTCACCTGATACAGAACCTCTGCAGGGATTTCGGTCTTTCGCCCAAGGGGATCTCCCCCGAAGTGATGAGGATATTTGAGAATCACGACTGGCCGGGAAACGTCCGGGAGCTGTCCAATATCCTGGAGAGGACCCTCTCCATGATGGACGAAATGGAGGAATGCGTCCGAGCGGAAAATCTGCCGCTGTTTTTCCGGAGTATTAGTGAACGGA
>DATJPI010000176.1:0-5597 GCA_035506495.1 Syntrophales bacterium | reverse complement strand
TGACATAGGCCTTCGCATCGTTGGGGTCGATCTGAAGAACATTCTTGAACTCGATGATGGCTTCGCGGAATTTGTTCTCGGTCAGGTAGGCTTCGCCCTGTTTGAAGTGGCTCTCCTTTTTGCTCTCCTTGCTGCAGCCGGCAAAGCCCACAAGGAGAACGACGCACAGAACTGCCACAAGGGCACGGCTCCATCTATTGCGACAAAGCATCAGCACTACCTCCAAGAATCGTCAGTTTCGTTGATTTCGTCATGCCGCTACGCGGCCCTTCCGGGAATTGGGTACTGGGTATTGGGTATTAATCCAGATGCCCGAATCCCTTCTTCCTGCACTCCCGCACTTCTTTCACTTCTGCCACTCTCTTCAGCGTCAGATCTTTTCCCCCAGGGACTCAACGTCCGCCAGATCCTTATGACGCCCGAGAGAGCGTTTGTTACGGATAAAAGCCTCCCGGCCAAGATAGAAAACCGGCATCTCACCGAATTTGCCGCCCACTTTGCCTGCCCAAATCTCTTCGGAAGTCAACCCGTCCAACTCCGTCATCAGATCAATCCTGACAGGGGGCTGGCCAAGCTGGATAACCTTGTCTGCAAGCAAATCATCTCTTCCTATGCCCAGATTCCCGAAACCGAACTCATCCAGAACCTTCAGGATGCGGGTGGCATTTTCCGGTGATTTCCGAACCCAGATATCAATATCTCCCGTAGCCCTCGGATATCCCAGGAAAGAAAGGGCAAAAGAACCAACCACTACAAACTCGACACCGTTTTTATTCATCAGAGATATAAAGTCTTTGAAGTCTCCGTGAATCTTCACTTTTCCCTCTCCGAGACTTTAACGACTCTGACAATTCCGGGTGGTCTGTCATAACCCATTGCGAGGTAACACTGCTCTCGCAGATACTCCACTGCACCGATGCGCTCCTCCGGAGATTTCGACTTCCAGAAGTAATAATCGTTCTCCGGTTCGTGACGGTCTCTGATGGCTACTCTGCGTTGCATTTCATCCGTTTCTTCGCGCGTTCCTTGGTTTGGTTTGTTCCATCCAGCAGCAAACAGCAAGGTTCAAGCAGCAAGGATTTTCTTATGTGAGGGGATTGTCTTTACCTTTGCTTAATGCTTGTTGCTTTTGGCTCTTTATCCTTTGTCCTGCCGCTTCGCGGCGTCCTTTTTTTTTCCGCAATTGACCGAAATTTATAGCACGATTGCTGCCAAATTGAAAGAAAAGGCTGGCGGGAGCGTGAATCTCCGGAAAAGAGGCTGCAGACGGGCTCTTTTCGCACCGTGGAAATGGAGATTTTCCGAGCGAAAAAGTCCAATTTCTCCTTGACAGTGCGCATGCGATTCATATAAACAGAATCTTGTGTTTTAGCGAAGACAACACTCGAAAACTTTGGTTTTTGAGTTTGCTATATACTCCCCTGACATCATGTTCTCCGCCGAGCGGGGTTTCCGATAACGGAAGTCAATGATGCAGCGCCAGGGACCTTAAAGGACCCCAAGGCATCTGCCCCGTCCATCAACGCGGCCAGTAGCGAAGGGAAGCAGTTGCTTCCTTCGGAGAGCATTCACCCAAACCACCACTACTTCGGAAGAAACCCCGTTACCACGGGCATCGTTCTTCAACTTTTATCAAACGCGTCCAGGATGTGAGCAGGCACGTGGAGTGTGTGCGAGGGAATCATGTCCTTTTCCCCGATGGACCACGCTGCGTCTGCCCATCGCAAAGAGAGCGGACAAGAGTCAGGTATCCGAAAGATAAGCCTGAGCATTTCTCATTTTGACTGGAAAGGAGGTGGGTCACCAAATTTCACGTTCTGTTGGGGGAGTATTTTTTATCATCTGTATTTACAGTGGGTCTATTTGTAAGAAAAGGAGGTAACAATGCCACGTTTTCGGACTAAGACCAAGAAGGCGCAGATCATGTCCCTCGAGGAGGCCGCAAAGACCTTCATGTACGATGGCGTTATGTGTGCTTTCAGCGGCTTTACTGGATTCAACCGGAACCCGTTCGCATTTGCATGGCAAATGGTACGGCAGGGAGTGAAAAATCTCCATATCGTCGACAGGCACGGAAGCTGCTGCACCTGGCTGTTGAATGCGGCGGGTGCCATCAAGGTCTACGAGACGGACTGGATGGGCTGGGGCGAGATGGCCGGAAAACTCGATATCAATCTCGAGAAGCGCTACAAAGCAGGCGAGATGATTCTCGAGGACTACGCACACGGCGCGATGGCCATGAGGGCGCTGGCCGGCGCAATCGGTGCACCGTTCGTTCCCTACAATGCACCCCTGGGATCGGACCTCTACAATCCCAAGTATGACGCTCTCGGGAGAGCTGGCCTGAGAGACGGCAAAAACCCGAGGATCCCCAAGAAGAAATTCATCCAGATGGCAGAGCCCTTCTGGGGCGAGGGTGAGACAGTCCTGCTCCCCGCCATGAGGCCTGAGGTTGCCATCATCCACGTTGCCCAGGTTGGCGACAAGGGCACGGCCCGCTGGCGCGGCGTCGGAACCATCGACAAGGAGATCTCTTTTGCCGCCGACAAGGTCATCATCCTGGCCGAGGAAGTTGTTCCCGAATCCGAGATGAGGAAGCTGCCCGAAGGCAACCAGATCCCCTACTTCGTGGTGGATGCCATCGTGGAATGCCCCTGGGGCGCTTTCCCGAGCTCCGTTCCCTTCTACTATGACTACGACGCGCCATTCATGCGCGATATGGACAAGGCCTCCCGCAACGCCGACGACATGAAGAAGTTCATGGACGAGTGGGTCTATGGACCCAAGAGCTGGGAGGACTTCATTGTGAAACTGGGCGCCAAGCGGCTCCTCGACCTCAAGGCTGACAGCGTCACCGGCTACAGCACGAGGATGATGAGAGGCAAGAAACCGGCACCCAGGATGAAGATGCCCTTGTCCGTCGCCATGAGCGGCTACTAATGAAAGGGGGGAACAAGACTATGGCAAAATCAATGGAACAGTTGATGGAATTGATCGAGAAGATTCCTGAGGAAACGGCAAAGCCAGGCGAGTTCATTCTCCCCGAGCTGATGGCCATCCAGATCGCCCACCAAGTGCGGGATGACGATATTGTTTTCGCCGGAACGGGTCTGCCCATGGTGGGGATCATGACAGCGAACTTCCTCAATGCGCCGCACGCGCTGCTGATCTACGAGTCGGGGATTTGCGACGGCAAGACGATGCACGTCCCCATGTCCGTCTGCGACCAGCGGGCGGCCAACATGAGCTCCACGCTGGGCGGCCTCGTGGACACCTTCGGGTACTACCTGCAGAACGGGTACGTCTCCCTGGGGTTCCTGGGCGGGGCGGCCATTGACAAGTACGGCGGCGTCAACGTCACCTCGATCGGGGACTACTACAAGCCGGGCCACCGCTTCACGGGTTCCGGAGGAAACTCCGACATCGGGACGATGGCACACCGCACGGCGTTCATCATCCTCCAGGAGAAGCGCCGCTTCATCGAGAGAAACGACTACACCACGACCCCCGGGTGGTGGTGCTGGGACTTCAAGACCAACGAGTGGAAGCCCAAAAGGGAAGTCTGGAAGGGTACGGCCTATGAGAAATCCGGCCCCGTGGCCGTCGTGACCAACATGGGCAACTACGCCTTCGACGAGAAGGGCGAAATCTACCTCAAGTCCTTCCATCCCGGCGTTACCGTGGAGCAGATCAAGGAGAACTGCGGGTTCGCCCTGAATGTCTCCCGCGTGGAAGGCGAGACCAAGAAGCCCACATACAAAGAGCTGTTCGTGCTGAGAGAATTCGTTGATCCCGAGCTGATCTTCCTGCCGCAGAAAGTGGAATACCCTGCGTCGCTTCAGAAGCTCATCAACGGCTGATCGGTCTGACAAGGAAAGAGGTCAAGGAGTGAGGTTCGGCATCGAACCCCTCCTTGACCTCTTCCTCAAACCCTGATATGGGCAATCATCCATCCACGCCGGGGTGCGCCCGCGGGTGGGTGGTTTTATAATGCCGCGCAACGGCTGGATCGAGGTCCGAGGAACGAGGACCGAGGTACAAAATAGAAATCCTCGAACCTCGCGCCTCGATCCTCGGTCCTGCAGTTTTCGCGAAGGATAGAGGGACCAAGCGTTATTGCGAAGGCAATAGCGTATAGCTTAAATACTGGAGAAGGGGAGGCAAGAGTCTTATGAATCTGGAACTGACAGAAACCCAGAAAATGATACAGGACACG
The DNA here is from genome assembly GCA_035506495.1 of Syntrophales bacterium. Lineage (GTDB taxonomy): Bacteria > Desulfobacterota > Syntrophia > Syntrophales > UBA2192 > UBA2192. Next base: position 1,381 of record DATJPI010000176.1, on the reverse strand, counting down.
GCGCGCAATTTCGCCAAGGCGGAACTGGACCCCGTCGCGGCGAAAATGGACCAGCAGGGCGACCGCGAGACCTTTCTGAAGAACCTCAGGAAGCTCGGAGAGCTAGGCCTTATGGCCATCAACGTCAAGGAGCAGTACGGCGGATCCGAGGCGGGGGTCATCGCCTTCAGCCTGGCCATCACCGAGATCGGGAAGGCCTGCGCTTCGACGGGCGTCACCATGTCCGTCAACAACATGGTCTGCGAGGTCATTCAGGCTATCGGCACGGAAGAGCAGAAGAATGCCTACATCCCCAAGATCGCCTCAGGCGAGTACTACGCGGGCGGTTTCGGCTTGACGGAAACGATGGCAGGATCCGACCCCTCCGGGATGAGGACCACGGCCGTCCTCGACGGCAATACGTGGGTCCTCAACGGTTCCAAGATCTTCATCACGAGCGCCGAGTACGCCGGCGTATTCGTCGTCTGGGCCATCACAGACCCCAAGGCCCCCAAGGGCAAGGGCATCAGCACGTTCCTCGTCGAGAACGGGGTCAAAGGATTCTCCGTCGGCCGCGCCGAGCACAAGATGGGGCAGCACGCCTCGGCCACCAACGAGCTTCTCTTCGAAGATTGCCGCATCCCGAAGACGGCCCTCATGGGCAAGGTCAATGACGGCTTCCGCACCGCCGTGGGCGAGCTGGCCGGCGGCCGCATCGGCATCGGATCCCTGGGGCTCGGCATCGGGCAGGCGGCCATCGAGTACGCCACCAAGTATGCCATGAACCGCATCCAGTTCGATCAGCCCATCACGAACTTCCAGGCCATCCAGTGGATGATCGCCGAGAGTTACACCGAGCTCGAGGCCGCCAGGCTGCTGCTGATGAACGCGGCCTTTAAGAAAGAGAACGGCAAGTTCTTCGCCCGCGAGGCCTCCATGGCCAAGTACTACGCCACGGAAGCGGCCGAAAGGGCCTGCCACAAGGCCATCCAGATGCTGGGCGGATACGGCTACACCAACGAGTTCCCCGTGGAGCGCTATGCCCGCGACGTGCGCATCACCTCGATCTACGAGGGCACCAACCAGGTCCAGCGCCTGATCATCGCCCGGGACATCCTGAGCGGACTCAAATAAGGGTACAGGGTGTAGGGTATAGGGTAAAGAAAAGAAAAAATCCCCGGTATGATTAATCGCCGGGGATTTTTTTATCTCTTTTTTCACCAGGGAAAGGGGTCAAGTCTGCTCTTGACTCTTGCTAATCGCAGACCTCACTTTGTCCACCCTGTTTTTCAGTTCTTTGTTTCTCCCCAGTTCAACTTTCATTCGTTCGATGATGCTGCTCACCGAGCTGTATTTACGAATTTCGAATTCTTCTCCGATCCGGTTTAACGAATACCCTCTG
>DATJPI010000175.1:0-18937 GCA_035506495.1 Syntrophales bacterium | reverse complement strand
GGGGAGGCTGCTTGGCAACGGCGGCTGCACGACATCTGCTGATCTTCGAAAACAGGACAGAAGGCCATCATCTGCACTGGCTTCGATATATCACCGATGATTTCCTGACGACGGGAAGCACGATCTCCCTTGCTCTGGATTACCGGCCGGAAACGAAAGACCGAATTCACTCTCACCTTCCCGGGTTGACGGATAAGATCTCCATCCTGTCCATCTATGGCAAGAACGGCAATTTGCGTGGTGGCGGCGTTGTCAATGCTCTCGCCGCATGCCTGGAGGAAAGTGGCGCCGATGACGTGTTCGTGGATAATCTCGACGAGATTGCATCGGGATGTCTCAGAAGAGCAGCCGTCGGCATAAATCCGCCCCGCTCGATTCGCGGCAGGCTCTCGGGGGTCTATTTCCGACCGAGATTTCTGGCAAATTCCCTATGGCCGCCAGGGAATATTTTGAAGGAATTCGGTTTTCGAAATCTGACCCGCCGAAAGTGGTTCAACAGGGTCTTCTTTATGGATGAAGTCTTGCAGGAAACGGCACAGCGTCGTTACCCGGGCCAGAAGTTTTATTTTTTGCCGGACCCGTGGGACGGGACATTTCTTTACGATCAGGCGGAAGCCAGGCAGAAGCTGGGCATCCCCCCGGACCGGTTTGTTTTTCTCTGTTACGGGATCGGCGATCGCAGGAAAGGATTGCATCTGGCGGTAAGGGCAATGTTGGAGCCACCCGTCGACCCCGGTCTGTACTTGTTGTGCGCGGGCGGTCTTGCCCCCGATGCGGAGACCGCACGCGGTCTGACCGCGTTGAAAGAACAGGGCCGGGCGACTGTGCTGGACCGCTACGTATCCGATGCCGAACAGAGCCTTTGCTTCTGCGCAAGTGACGTCGTTCTTTTGCCGTATATCGGGCACTTCGGCTCCAGCGGTGTTCTGTCGCTTGCCGCCGCCGCAGGCAGGATGGTCATCTCCTCGGATGAAGGGCTTCTTGCCCGACGGATCAAGGAGAACGGTCTGGGATGGGTTTTCCCGTCGGGTAACGCCGGAGAGCTGAAAACCCGCATGCACGACGCCTTGCAATTGGGATCGAATGAAATGGCCGAATTCCACAAGGCCGCTCAGCTCTATGCCGGGACTTGCTCACGGGAGGCATTTCGGAAGGCGCTGCTTGCGCCGTTTGCGGAGGGATGAGCGAGTTATGGAAATGTCAGCCCGAACCATTGCCGTCGTCATCCCCAAATACGGGCTCGTGGGCGGTGGGGAGAAATTCGCCCTTGAACTCACCGAACGAATAGCCGCCAGCGGTCGCTACAATGTCCATGTGTTTGCCAATCGGTGGATCGCCGGCTCCGATCGTATCGCCTTTCACAAGGTGCCGATCGTGGCGTTTCCCAAATTCCTGACGACGATCAGTTTTGCACGGTTTGCGGGCCGCGAAATGGGAAAAATGAAATTCGACCTGATCCATTCCCATGATCGGATCTTTAGAGCCGACGTTTTCACCATGCACAGTGTGCCCCATCGCTTCTGGGTCAGGGAGATTCGAAAGAAGCGCATGAGCCTCTTTGATTATGGGACCGCTTGGGTTGAGAAACAGCTGATCAACAGTGGAAGCTGCAAAAAGTATCTCCCCGTGTCGACGCTGACAAAGGAGAAATTCCTGCAGGAATATGCCGTCGATGTCGACAAGGTTCAGATCATCAGCCCCGGCGTCGATCTCAACAGGTTCAGCCGGCCCGATCGTCTGCGCTGCCGACAGGAGGTTCGACGTCGGTTCGGCCTGGGCGAGGAGGACACGGTCATATTATTTGTCTCGATGAATTTTGAATTGAAGGGCCTGCATCATCTGATGGCCGCCCTGGCCCGGATCAAAGCTGCACAGCCGTCAGCTAAACTCAAATTACTGGTTGTCGGCAGAGGAAATGAGCGGAAATACGGAACGATCGCCAGGAAGTATGGTGTTGCAGGGGACGTCATTTTCACGGGTGTGTGGAAGGAGGACATCGAGCGGGTCTATCTGGCATCGGACATCTTTTCGATACTTTCCAAGTTCGACACCTTCGGCATGGTGGTCCTCGAGGCGATGTCGGCCTCGCTTCCGGTGATCATCAGCGGCACGGTGGGCGCGAAGGATCTGGTCAGGGACGGGGAAAACGGATATGTCGTCGAAAGGGAAGACATCCCCGCGATCGCTTCGAGAATAGAGAAGTTGATGCAGGACAGGGTCCGATCCGCGATGGCAAAAGAGGCCTACGAGGAAGCGACGAGCCACACGTGGGACCGAATGGCGGAAAAAGTACTGAACGTCTACGATGAGCTGTTGGGTGCCTGACCCCTATGCTGATGAAAGGAAGCACCCTGTCAAGGGATAACATCGAAAATGTCCTGCTGATCCAGCTTGGGGATATCGGGGATGTCATGCTCACCTTTCCCGCCGTCCGTGCGCTGAAGGAGAATTTTCCAGCGGCTCGTGTCGCCGTTGCCGTCAGGGAGAAAGCCAAAGAGCTCATCGAGGAGTGCCCGTGGGCTGCGAGCGTCTTCTCCATCAATGAAGAGAAGCGGTCGTGGATGGAAGAAGCATCCTACCAGGCGAAATTTTTTTTCGGTCTGCGCAGATATCATTTCGACCTGGCGATCGACATGAAAACGGGGGATCGCGGGGCCTTGCTTGCTTTTCTGTCCGGGGCTAGGCAGCGAGTGGGGTTGTATGCCCATGACGGCAGGCTCTGGCGCAACAGGGTGTTTACCCACCTTGCACTTCCGGAACAGGCCCCGGGGCGGCATATGGCCGAGCATTACCTCAGCCTGCTCGAGGAATACGGCATCCGAACGGATCATGTCCAGCCCGAACTCGTCCCCTCCGAAGCGAGGTTCCGGGACGCCCGTGAGATACTGAAAAAGGAAGGAGTCCCTGCTGATCGGCCGGTCATTGCCCTTCAGCCCTTTTCCCTGTGGCCCTACAAGGAGTGGGGGATGGAGAAATACATCGGCCTCATCCGATGGCTCGTTTCGAATTACTCGGTTTCCGTCGTCGTGACCGGGTCCGGAGAGGAACGGATCAAAGCCGACGAGGTGATGAAACATTGCCCATCCAATACGTACAATCTTGCGGGCAGGACCTCCATCGGGACCCTGGCGGCGATTTTCCGATTGTGCAAGCTGTTTATCGGGGTTGACAGCGCCGGCATGCATATTGCGGCGGCAACGGGCATCCCCACGGTAAGCCTCTTCGGCCCGTCTTCTTCGTCGGACTGGGCGCCTCGAGGGCAGATGCATCTCGTTGTCCGCAAGGACTTGCCCTGTGTTCCCTGTCAGGACAAGGGCTGCCAGGACAGCGGGGCGAGCCGGTGTCTCGACGATCTGACGCTCGAGGAAGTTAAGAATGCCGTAAAAAGGCACATGGAGGATTGGATAGAGGAACGAAGACCATGACCTTGGTTCGCATCGTGAAGGACTGGGACTGGCCTGATCTCATGCGCCAGACGCCCGGTCAGGGAGGCCTCTGGGACGATATCCGGTTTACCGTGGAGCCCGTCCGGGAATGCGACTACCTGATCGTGCTCAACAATCGGATGAAGGTCGATACGCGCGTTGTCTGCCCCCCGGGGCACGTCTGGTCGATCATGCAGGAACCTTACTATCAGGGGTTTACGGACTGGGTCGTCGAGAAGCATGAAGCGTTCGCAAAGGTCTTCACCCATCATCGTGCGGAATATGGCGATGACAAGCATATCCCTTCCCAGCCCGCTCTTGCCTGGCACGTCAATCAAACCTATGATCAGCTGATCGCTGCGACGGTTCCGGCCAAATCGAAGAATCTGTCATGGATCGTCGGCGATGCATTGGACCTGCCCGGGCACCTTCAGCGATGGACGTTTCTGGAGCATCTGAGGAAGGATCCCGGGCTCGATCTGGACCTGTACGGCAAGAAGATCCGCTATATCGAGGACAAATGGGACGGCCTTGCGCCGTACCGGTACTCCCTGGCTGCAGAAAACACGAGCGGGCCGGACTACTGGACGGAAAAAATCGCCGACTGTTTTCTCGCCTGGACGGTCCCCCTGTACTGGGGCTGCACCAATCTCGAAGACTATTTTCCCCGGGAGTCATTCATCCGGGTGGACATCACCAAGCCGGCGGAGAGCCTCGCCCAAATCAAGCGAATCCTTGCCGAAGACGATTGGGAGAGCCGGCTGCAGGCCCTGAGAGAAGCGCGGGAGCGGGTCCTGAACCGGTATCAGCTCTTTCCGTATGTCACCAGCCTGATCCACTCGCCCCATTCCGTCGGCGGCGAAAAACAGCCCGTCATCGTTCCGGCGTACAGAAAAAGCCTCAAAGCGGTCTTGGATCATCGACTGTATCGGTTGAAGAGGCGATTCAGCAGATTGTGAGGTAGAAACGGTGAGCCCCGTGAAAGAGAAGATACCCCTTTCCGTTGCCATCATTGCGAAAGATGAAGAGCAAAACCTGCCCGACTGCCTTGAAAGCATCCGTTTTGCGGAGCAGATCGTCGTCATCGATTCGGGAAGCACCGATTCGACGGTCATGATCGCGAGAAGCTTCGGCTGCCAGGTGTTCAATGAGCCTTGGCGCGGTTTCGGTGCCCAGAAACAGTTTGCCATCGACCAGTGCACCCAACCCTGGGTTCTTCTGCTGGATGCCGATGAACGCATTCCCCCCGAGACGGAATCGGTGATCCGGAGGATTGTCGCTTCCGGCGCCGGCGAGACTGTCGGGTACAGCTTCCCCAGGAAGAACTTCTTCCAGGGGCGATGGATCAGGCATCTCTGGGGGAAAGACCGGGTGGTCCGGCTGTTCCGGAAAGGCATGGGTCGGATGACGGATGCGCGAGTGCATGAGGCAGTGGAGGTGAGCGGTTCGGTTAAAGCATTGGATGTGCCCCTGGAGCATTACACGGAAAGCAGCCTGAGCAGACTGCTTTTGAAAATGGATCACTACACGACGTTGGGTGCGCAGGAAGCCTTTGATGAGGGCAAGCGGGCATCCGTCTGGACGGCCGCGTTCCTGTCTCTTTTCGCATTCCTGCAGAGCTACATCCTGAAGAGGGGGTTCCTCGACGGCGTGCAGGGCCTTACCCTCTCCATTGCAGAATCAGTCAGCAAGTTCTTCAAGTATGCAAAGCTGAGCGAGCTGAGCGGGAAGGGGAAGAACGATTTAGCGAATCACCTGTGAGGGGCTGCTCCGTAGATGCAGGCTTTCCAATTACGTCTCTTCAATCGAGCTTTTTGGCCTCGTCGATGAGCATGATGGGGATGTCATCCCGGATCTCATAGAGAAGCCGGCAGCGATCACAGATGAGTCCGTCGCCCGCCTCGTTGAGGCGAATCTCGCCCTTGCACTTCGGGCAGGCGAGAATCTCCAGAAGATCCTTGCTGATTGCCATTATCAGACCCTCTCAAAAGAATAGAGAAAAACCGATCAAGCCGATGAGATTCTCAATCCCATAGTTTGGTTCTTTGATCCCGCCGTTGGAGAGATGCCGGAGCCGGCACTGGACGTCAATTGCGGTTCCCGAGGAGATCATATAATTCATTCCCAATCCGACCGTGTCGTTGAAAATGAAACCATTGGCCTGGTCTTCCGTTTTCAGCGACATGACGTGGGGCCCCACCGAGCCCAGGATATAGACGGAATACAAATCCCCGATGGGGTAGGCATATTTGAGTCCCACCCCTACACCGAACTCGGCGCCATTCTCTTTGCTTATAACGGTGAAGCCGAACTGGGGCTCGAAAAACAGGGACAACGTGCCGCGATGACCCTGAAGGGAAGGAAACCATCGCTTCATGTCCATCCCCATGTGGACGATGAAAAAGATCGGGACGTAGGGTCCCTCGACGACATTCGCATAGCCCACACCGGTGTAAAACCCCAACTCGCTAAAGACGTGGTCTTGTGTCGTCACGGGAGCGGGCTTGCCATCGGCAGCGCAGGCTGTCCCGGCCGACAGCAGGATCATCCAGGAAGCAATCATGATGAACCGAAGGAGCGTCTTGCCTGCCATGGGATATTTTCTCTTTCCGGATCGTAGATCGGGTTGCACGGCATGACGGGATTGCCTGCCGGCCTTGATCGAAAGGCTTGGACCGTTTTCATTCAGCGATGATGGAGCCGTTCCCGAACGGCCTGAAACACTTCATCGACGCTGATGGTCTTCATGCACTCCAAGGTGTCGCAGACCTTGCGGAAACAGGGACTGCAGGCAAGCCCCGATCGGATAACCACGTGCCCGCTTCCATAGGGTCCCGTCCGCTCGGGCGAGGTAGGGCCGAAGAGGGCCACGACGGGCGTACCGACGGCGGCGGCCAGGTGCATGGGGCCCGAGTCAGTCGTGAGCAGTATCGATGCCGTTTTGTACAGAGCGGCAAGATCCCTCAGCGTTGTCTCGCCGGCCACAGAGGCTGAAGGCGCCTGCATCAGGGACCGGATGCGTGCGATGGCCCCCGCAGGGCTTTCGCCTGTAAAGACGACAGGGAGACCGATCTGGGTCACGATGAGGTCGCAGAGCGCAGCAAATTTCGCCTCGTCCCAAAGCTTTGTTTCCCAGTAGGCAACGGGACTTATTCCCACGAATCCCCTGTCCGTGTCAACCTTCTTCTCGGACAGCAAATCCCGAACACGCTGGAAGTGGCGCTCCTGCAGGGCGATGGGGAACTCGGGCCTCGCCGCGTCGCATCCCAGGTGGCGCGTCAAATCGAGGTAGCGCTCCACGGCGTGCTTGGACATGTCTTCGGGGATTTTCTCGTTCAGGAAAAGCCCGCTTGCCTCCTGCAGGCTGTCGTAGCCGAGCTTTCGTTTTCCCCGGCTCAACAGGACGAAAACGGCGCTCTTGAAAAGGCCGTGGAAATCAATTACCAGATCATAGGGCCGGTCGCGAAGGGTGTGAAGGAAGCCCGCAATCTCACGGAGAACAGCCCCCCGATGCCTGCCTTCCTTCAGCTCGCGGACCCAGCGCTTGCGCCCGGAGACGAGGACCCGGTCAATCATGGGGTGGTCCATGAGCAAATCCGAGGCGGCCTCCTCGACAATCCAGCTGATGTGGGCCTGCGGATAGCAACGGCGAAGGGCCGCAAGCGATGGCAGCGTGTGAATCACGTCCCCGATGGCGCTCAGCTTGACGATGAGGATGTTCATCCCTGCTGCTCCCTCAGGATCCATTTCACGGCGTCGAGAATGTCCTCGGCGATATAGGCGGGCATGTCTGTTCGGACGATGTTTGAACCGTATCCGGTTTTGACGAGAATTCCCCGGGCCCCCGCTTTTTTCCCTGCTTCGATGTCCTTCAGCATGTCGCCGATCATGTACGAGCGAGCAAGGTCGATGTTCATCTCCGCCGCTGCCTGCAGCAGAAGCCCCGGCTTGGGCTTGCGGCAGTCGCAGTCCCGTTTGTAGATTCCGCTTCCGTGCACAGGGTGGTGGGGGCAGACGTAGAAGCCGTCGATCCGGGCCCCCTCGGCTCCCAGAAGCTGATTGATCCGGTCATGGACGCTTCGCACAAAGTCTTCCGTGAAGTACCCCCGAGCGATCCCGGACTGGTTGCTGATCACGACGGCCTTCATTCCGCTTGCGTTGACAAGGCGGATCGCCTCGACGGCACGGGGAAAGATCTTCAGCTGGTCCATCCTGCTGAGATAACCGACTTCTTCGTTGAGGGTGCCGTCGCGATCCACGAACACGGCCCGGTTCTTTTCTTCCATGGGGATCCTCACCGGTAACCCGCTTCGGAGAGAAGGCGGGTGGATTGATCGAACACCTCGTCGACACTGATGAGACCCATGCACGCAAAATCGGTGGGACACTCCGGTTTGAGACAGGGGCTGCAGTCGACGGCCCTGCGGACGATCACGGTCCGCTCACCCGGGGGGGAGGTCGTCACGGGGTTCGTGGACCCGAATATGGCCACCGTGGGTACACCCAGGGCCCCCGCGACGTGCATGAGGCCGGAATCGTTCGTGATGAAGAGGTCACATCGGGCGATCAGTGCGACGGCTTCTCCCAGGCTGGTTCGACCGGCGACATCGGTGAAGGCGTTCGTTGCCGCCGACTGCACGGCCTCAGTGATTGCCCTGTCTCCGGCGCCGCCGAAGAGCAGTACAGGGCAGGAGTATCTTTCGATGAGGCGATCGGCCACGGCCGCGAAACGCTCGGGAAACCATCGCTTGGCCGGCCCATAAGCCGCTCCCGGGGCCATGCCGATGATGGGTCGCCGGTCGGCAATGCCGTACTCAGCGAGGCGTTTCTCTGCCGCTTCTCGATCCTGTTTGGCCGGGACGATGCGGGCGGTTCGATCCGAAGATCGCAACCCCAGTGCCCGGAGCATTTCGAGGTAGTAGAGGGACTGATGGACCCCCCTGATCTCCTGCGAGCGCGCTACCGGGTGAGTGAGAAGAAAGCCCCTTGCGTCCGTTCTGTAACCCGCCCGAATGGGGATCCTCGCCAGCCAGGCAATGATGGCTGCTTCGATAGCGTTCTGAAGCAGAATCGCCGTGTCGAAGTGCCGGCGGCGCAATTCCGTGGCGAGCGTCCAAAGCCCGCCGATTCCGGCGTGGCGCCCCGGCCTCTCATAAATCATGACTTCATCCACGGCAGGATGCATTCTCACGAGGTCCGCCACCCATGGCTTCACTAGAACGGTGATCCGTGCATGGGGCAGGGTCTCCCTCACGGCGGCGATTGCTGGGAAGGTCATGACCACATCCCCGATCCAGTTGGTTCCGCGGATGAGTACATTATTGATATTTTCAAACGGTAGTTTCTTTGCCGCCATTCCTGTCCTTCTTCTTCGTCCCTATACCCTTGTCCCTCGTTCCTGCAATGATGATGCTTTGCGTCATCATTGCCAAGGCTTTGTCTTCCACCGCTGGTGGATCCAGAACCACTGATCGGGGTACTTTCGAACCATGGCTTCAACCACCTTCGTGAAGCGCTGGGTGTTCACGAAGAGATCCGACTCATGATCGTCGGTGCGCGTGATCTCGACGGCGGGAAGAATGACCAGCTTGTACCGCCCGTCGGGCATCCGCGGCATGAAGGCCGGGATGACGGGGGCGCCCGACTGCAGGGCCAGCACGGCCGTGCCGACGGAGGTGCAGGCGGGCCTGCCGAAGAAATCGACGAAGACCCCCTCGTTCCTGTCCACGTTCTGGTCGCTCAGGATTCCGATGGGGTTGTTCTCCCTGAGCAGGCGGATGATTCTCTTGCCCGATCCACCCTTGGGGATGAGAGAATTCCCGTGCTTCGTCCGGCTCCAGCCCAGCAGGTTGTCCATAATAGGGTTGTCCAGGGGACGATAAACGATCTGCATCGGCCGGATCAACAGGGGTACGGCAACGGTCATGAGTTCCCAGTTGCCGAAATGGGCCACAATGGAGAGAACACCTTTACCTTGCGCGAAGGCGTTCTCGACATTTTCGAGCCCCTCCACGGTAACCCACTCGGCAAGCGTCTCCCGTGTGATGAATGGCATTTCGAAGAGTTCCGCCATCACGATTCCCATGTGACGGTAGACCCCCTTGGCGATCGCCTCGATCTCGTCGATGTCCTTTTCCGGGTAGGCCATCCGGAGATTGTTCAGGGCGATCAGCCGCTGCTTCACCGAAACGTAGTAAAAGAGCCGGAATGCGGCGCGGAACATCGCCCGGCGCACTCCGAGGGGGATGAGCCGAAACAAGAAAAATATCAGTGCGGTGGTTCTCGTTGGTTCCATAGTCAAGAGATTATGATCGTCGCTTTGTTTGCGCGATCCCTTGAAGCAGTCCATCGAGCTGCTCTCTGCCTTCCAGGATCTCCGTCTCGATGACAAGACCGAAAAGCTGTGGCGGTCGTTGCGGCAATCCTGACAGCTTGACGAGGTCTTTTTCCGTAACAAGCACGATGTCCGCTCGCGCGAGTCTCGCTTCCTTTTCCATCCGGCTCAGGTCTTCCGCCCGGTAACGATAATGATCGGGGAAGGCCCGGAATCCTGCAATGACGCCTCCCTGGGATTCGATGGTCTGCCGGAAGGATTCGGGTTGCGCGATCCCTGTGAAGGCGAAGACCCGTTTGCCCTGCAGGAAGGGCAGGGGCCGTGTCCCTCCGTCCAGGGCCGTTAGGGTCGTTGGCCGGATGTGCGTCCGCAGGACAACACGGCCGGACAGCATCCCGGAGAGCTCCGCGTCAACGGGTTCGGTGTCACCGCCCTTCGAAAGGGCGAAGGCGACAACGCCTGCGCGTAAAAGGGCCGAAGGCGGTTCCCGCAGGGCGCCCCGGGGCAGTAAAAATCCGTTTCCCAAAGGCTGCCGGCTGTCCAGGAGCACAATGTCCAGGTCCCGGTGCAGGTATCGGTGCTGGAACCCATCGTCCAGCAGGATCACGTCGACGTGGAAGTTCTCGAGGACATATCTTCCCGTGATGACGCGTTTTGGTCCTGTCAGAACGGGGACATCCCTGAGGCGCCTGGCGATCAAAACCGGCTCGTCGCCGGCTTCATCCGGCCCCGTCAGGACCTGTTTGCCGTCGGAGACGACCAGGACGTCCGCCGTGCTCTTCCCGCCGTAGCCGCGGCTCAGCACCGCGGGACGAAGCCCCCGGTCCTTCAGCATTCCGGCCAGAAGGAGGACCATGGGTGTCTTGCCTGTGCCTCCCACGGTGAGATTGCCCACGCTGATCACCGGGCAGCCGATCGGCTGCTGCTTGAGGAACCCGCTGTCGAACAGACGGTTTCGCGCACGGACTGCACTTCTGTAAGCGCAGGACAGCAGATAAAAAAAGATGTGGAGGGGTCTGCGGAGCTCGTTTCGGGGATCCCTCCACATGTTTTGGATCAACGCTTCCACGTGTCGCTTGCATCACCTACCGCCCGGGGTGAATCGATCACCCCGCGCCGGCTTCCTTGTTATTCTTTTCCTGCGTCTCGTCCTTGAATTGCAGGTTGTGCAGCTTGAAGTACTCGCCTTTTTTCTCCATGAGGCTGTCGTGGGTCCCCTCCTCCACGATCCGCCCGTCGACGAGCGCAATGATACGGTCGGCATTCCGGATAGTGGAAAGACGATGGGCGATGACGAGAGTGGTGCGTCCCTTCATCAGCTTCTCCAAGGCGTCCTGGACCTCGATCTCGGACTCCGTGTCAAGCGATGAAGTCGCTTCGTCGAGGATGAGGATGGGGGCATCCTTGAGAAGGGCCCTCGCGATGGAGATGCGCTGTCTCTCGCCTCCCGAGAGCTTCACCCCCTGTTCGCCGATCACCGTGTCGTAGCCCCGGGGGAGCTTCATGATGAACTCGTGGGCGTTTGCCGCCTGGGCGGCCCGGATGATGTCCTCTTCGCTCTTGCGGACATCCCCGTAGGCGATGTTGCCGCGGACTGTGTCGTTGAAGAGGATCGTCTGCTGGGTCACGATCCCGATCTGGGCCCGAAGGGATTCCAAGGTTGCATCGCGGATGTCGGTGCCGTCGATGGCCACCCGGCCCTCGTTGACGTCGTAGAAACGGGGGATAAGGTTCACAAGGGTTGTCTTGCCTCCGCCGCTCATGCCGACGAAGGCGATCACCTCGCCTGCCTGGATCCTGAGGTCGACGTTCCGGAGAACGGGGCTCTCGTCGTAACGGAAGGAGACCTGCTCGATGGAAATTTCTTTCCGGATCCGAGGCAATTCCGAGGCCCCGGGCCTGTTCTGGATCTCGGGCACCGTGTCCAGGATCTCGAAGATGCGTTCGGCGCCGGCGAGGCCCTGTTGGATCGTGTTGTTCACGTTGGTGAGGCGCTTCACGGGTTCGTAGAGCATGAGCAGTGCAGCCAGGAAGGAGAAAAACGTACCCGGCGTGGACGTTCCCGCAATGACCTGGTAGCCGCCGTAGAAAATAATGGCCGCGATCCCGATCCCTCCCAAGAATTCCATGAAGGGGCTCGAAAAGGCACGGACCTTCACCGATTTCATGGTGAGTTTGTATTGCAGCTCGTTCTCCCCGGCGAAGCGTTTGTTCTCATGCTCTTCCATGCCGAAGGCTTTTACGATGCGGTTGCCCGTGATGGTTTCCTGGAGGATGGAGATCAGGTCCCCCATGGAGACTTGGGATTCCGTGGCAATCTTGCGCATTCTCCGGCCGAACTGGGCGATAGGATAGACGGCCAGCGGGAAGACCAGGGAGGCGATGATGGCCAGTTTCCAGTCCCGCCAGAAGATGACGGCAACAAGGCCGACAAGCGTAAAGCTGTCTTTCAAGAGGCTGGTCACTGCCTCGGAGACGGCTCCCTGGAGGTAGGAGACGTCGTTTGTAATGCGTGAAATGAGAATTCCCGTGGGGTGCTTTGTGAAGAAGGACAAGGGTTGACGCAGGATGTGACGATAGAGATCATTGCGCAGGTCCGTGATGATCCGGAACCCGATGACGCTCATGAGGATCGTCTGCCCGTAGTTGCACGCCCCCTTGAGCAGGTAGATCACGATCACGGCAATGGGGATGAGGATGAGCATGTCCTCCTTTCGGTTGAGGAAGATGTCATCCATCGCCGGTTTGACGAGATAGGCCGACAGCGCTGTCGCCGCGCCTACGACTGCCATGCAGATCATCGCCAGGATGAGCTTTGCCGTGTGCGGTTTAACGAGCCGAAGAAGTCGAAGATATACTTTCATGCAGAAACAGGCTCCAGGCGACGGGTTTCGAGAATCAGGCTGAATGTATCAGGATTGTAAAGAGGGTCAAGGATAATCCAGCGGCTGTTTGCAAAGCGATTGAGCGGGCTTCTGACTGCGAATGCGGTATTTAAAGTCCCATCCCATCGCATTATTTTGTTTCCGCCCTGGTTCCTGTACTCTGGTCCCTCGTCCCTCGCTCCATGAGCCCGAGGGCGATTGCGGCCGCGCGCCGCGACGCGCCCGGCTCGCCGAGCTTTTCTCTGACCCCGGAAAGATCTTTTCGGATGGCATCGTATCGCGCCCGGTCACAGAGGATGGCTTTCACCTCTGTGGCCAGCTTCTCGGCCGTCGCATCGTCTTGGACTCGTTCGGGCACAACGGTCTTGCCCGCGATAATGTTCACGAGGCCGATGTGCTCCACCCGGACGACCCGCTTGCCCACGGCGGCGGTGAGCGGTGAGATCCGGTACGCGATCACCATTGGCGTCTCCAGGAGCGCCGTCTCCAAAGTAGCCGTGCCGGAGGCGACCATGGCCGCATCGGAGATGCCAACGGCGTCGTACATCTGCCCCGGGAGAACCCTGACCGCGACCGGGTATCCGCGGGTGATTTTCTCAACCAGTCCGGCATCCACCGTGTCGGCCAGGGGCAGCACGAACTGGGACTCCTGGAAATCACGGCCCAGGATGGCAGCGGCGCCCAGCATCTCGGGCAGAAGGCTCGTGACCTCCTTTTCGCGGCTGCCCGGCAGGAGGGCCACGATGGGCCACGAGTCGCGCAGACCAAATGCCGCCAATGCCTCTTCCCGGGTGCGCGTCCGTTTCACGGAGTCGAGGAGTGGATGTCCCACGAAGTCGACCTCAACGCCCATTTCGGCATAGACGGCCTTCTCAAACGGCAGGATCACAGCCATCCGGTCCACGACGCGGCGGATGCGATGGATCCGATTCTTTCTCCAGGCCCACACCTGAGGGCTGATGTAGTAGAAGACCTTCACTCCCGCGCGTTTTGCCGCTGAGGCGAGCGGAAGGTTGAAATCGGGATAGTCGATGAGGATGAGGAGATGCGGCTTTTCTTCCCGGAGCATTCTGCGGAGCCGGAAGAATACGCCGAGGATGTGGCGAAGCCTGGAGAAAACTTCCGTGAGGCCCACGACGGCCATGTCGGAAGAACGGGCCACGAGACGGACGCCCTCGGCTTCGAGCCGTTTTCCTCCCACGCCGCAGAAGATGAGCGATGCATCGAGGGCCTTCATTTCGTGCACAAGGCTTGCCCCGTGGAGGTCTCCCGAGGCCTCGCCCGCAACGATCATCACGGTTCGCTGTCTGTCCATGTCAGGCGGAACCATTGATCACGTCACTGATTCTGCGTATCTCCTCCTCGGTGATCTCCGGGAACATCGGAAGCGACAGGACCCGCGCGGCCAGGTCATCGCTTACCGGGAGATCCCCGCTGCGGCTCCTGCTTCCCAGGAAGACTTCCTGCCGGTGAAGGGGTACGGGGTAGTAAACGGCACTGGCCACATCCGCCCGCAGGAGCTCCTCCTGGAGCCGATCGCGGCCGTTCGAGAGAATCGTGAACTGATGGTAGACGTGATGGCAACCTGCCATTTCAAAAGGCAGGGCGATGTCCTTTCGACGGATGGTATTCCGATACAGGTCGGCGGCCCGCCGCCGGCTCTCGTTGAAGGCGTCAATCCGCTTGAGCTTAACGCGGACGATCGCCGCCTGAATCTCGTCCAGACGGCTGTTGTAGCCCAGCAGGTGGTGATGGTATCGAACGGAGCTGCCGTGGTTGCGCAGCATCCGCAAGGTCTTGTCCGTTTCGACATCGCGAGTGATCACCATGCCGCCGTCGCCGTAACAGGCCAGGTTCTTGCTCGGGAAGAAACTGAAGCAGCCCGCGTCGCCGAGGGTCCCGACCAACCTTCCCTTGTAACGGGCGCCGAAGGACTGGGCGCAATCTTCAATGACTTTTAGGTCGTTCCTTGCCGCGACGGCCAGGAGGGGGTCCATGTCGCAAGGCTGGCCGAAGAGATGGACGGGGATGATGGCCTTCGTCTTCTTTGTGAGGGCCCTCTCGATGGCGGCGGGGTTGATGTTGAAGGTCTTCGGGTCGACGTCGACAAAAACGGGCAGTGCTCCCACGAGCGATACCACCTCCGCCGTGGCGATGAAGGTGAAGGGAGTCGTGATCACCGCGTCCCCTGCGCCGATCCCCAGGGCCCGCAGAGCCAGCAGGAGGGCGTCGGTTCCATTGGCCACGCCGACGGCGTGAGGCAGGCCATGATAACGGGCCACCTCGGCCTCGAGGGCCGACACATTCGGCCCCAGAATGAACTGGGTGGCGTCCAGCACACCGGCAACGGCCTCGTCGATCTCCTCCTTGAGCTGCAGGTATTGCCTTCGCAGATCCACCATGGGGATCATAACTTGAGGTCCTTCCCCGTTTTCATTTTCTCGTTGATGAGCAGGGCAAGTTCCAGGGACTTCCGGGCCTCGAGGCCCGAGACGCGCGGTATCCCCCGGTTCACGACACAGTCGACAAACGCGCGGATCTCTTCCTCGAGCGGATCGTGCGGACGGACCTTGACGTCGTTAAGGCCGATCTCCATCTTCCCCCGCTCTTTTTCCCTGCGCGCCAGCGAAACGACCTCCCGCTTGCTGAAATCGACGGAGTGGTATCCCTCGAGGCCAAAGAAGCGGAGCTTCTGCATGTGCTTGAGGGTGATCCGGCTTGCCGTGATGTTGGCCACGCAACCGTTTTCGAAGGTGAGCCGCACGTTGGCG
Organism: Syntrophales bacterium; assembly: GCA_035506495.1. Lineage (GTDB taxonomy): Bacteria > Desulfobacterota > Syntrophia > Syntrophales > UBA2192 > UBA2192. The sequence continues at coordinate 3,522 of DATJPI010000175.1, read as the reverse complement.
ATGTCGACCTTGTCCGAGAGCACCGATACGCCCACGGCCTCCACGTTTGTGATCGGCGATCGAACGTAGTGAAGGATGAGGTCAAGATCGTGGATCATGAGATCCAGGACGACGTCCACGTCAGTCCCCCTCTCGACAAAGGGGTGCAGGCGGTGCGATTCGATGAAGAGGGGCTGCCGGATCACCTTATCGAGGGCGACGATGGCGGGGTTGAAACGCTCGATGAAGCCCACTTGCAGGACAAGGTCCTGCGCCGCGGCCAGGGCGATGAGATCGTCGGCCTCCTCGAGAGTGGCCGTGAACGGCTTTTCCAGCAGCACATCTTTGCCGGCCGCGAGAAAATCCTTCGCCACGGTATGGTGGGCCTGGGTGGGAACGGTGATGCTCACGGCATCCACCCGGTCCACGAGGTCCCGGTGGTCGGAAAAGGCCGCGCAGCCGAAAGCGGCCGCGGCCTTGTCGGATCGTGATCGGTCGACGTCGGCAACCCCCGCGATGTGGACATTTTCCAGCTTCTGATATTTCTGCAGATGGTAGTTTCCGAGGTGCCCGATCCCCACCACCCCGATTCGTATCGGCTTGCTCATTTCTTGTCTATGATCCCTGTTGCTAGGCGATACTGTCGGGTCTTGCAGATCGAAGCTAAGAGAGCATGAAGGGAAGAAGGTTAGAGGTTTTTTCCGAACCTATACCCTATACCCTGGACCCGATACCCTATCTTGTGACGCCCCGCTTGGACGTCTCGATAAACTCGATGAAGATGCGCACTTCCGGCAGGTCCGGCACTTCGGCTCGGGCCCTATCGATGGCCTTGGCCACCGTCAGCGATGAGCGGAAGAAAATTTTGTAGGCTTTCTTCAGAGCGGCGATCGTCTCCTCGGAAAAGCCCCTGCGCTTGAGCCCGATGAGGTTCAAACCGTAAAGGGATGCGTAATGGCCCGCCGCGGTCGTGTAGGGAGGGACATCCTTCGTGACGGCCGAAGCGCCTCCGATGATGCAGTGGCGACCGATCCGCGAGAATTGGTGGATACCGGTCAACCCCCCGATGATGGCGAAGTCCTCGACATGGATGTGGCCCGCTAGGTTGGCGGCGTTTGCCATGACGATGTTGTTCTCGAGCAGACAGTTATGCGCCACGTGGCAATAGGCCATGATGAGATTGTTGTTGCCGATTTTCGTCATGCCGATATCGGCCGTGGTGGAGCGGTTGATGGTCGCGAACTCTCGGATGGTGTTGTTGTTGCCGATGATGACCCTTGTTTCCTCCCCGCGATATTTCAGGTCCTGGGGCGGGGCTCCGACCGAGGCAAACTGAAAAATGCGGTTTCCTTCGCCGAGGTCCGTATGGCTCTGGATGACGACGTTGGGGCCGATGACGGTGTTTTTGCCGATGGTGACACTGGGCCCAATAACACTGAAGGGGCCTATTTCCACGCCCTCGGCGATCTTTGCGTCAGGCGAAATGACGGCGGATGGATGAATTTTCATCAAATGAACCCTCTTCGCAGCGGTATTGTTTATCCTTCTGTCCCGTCCAGGGGAAATGAAGCCCCGGGTGGATGCTGACGGACTCTTATCCCGGGTCTTTCCTGCCCGTTTTTTTTGCAGACAGCTGTGACTCCAGTTCCTCGATTCGTTTGGCCAGGTCCGTAAGCGTCTTGTGCATCTGGGGCAGGCGCAGGATGTGGGCGTTGAGCCTTAACCATTCCTGGTGCGGGATGGCCGGGGCCCCGGACATGATGCGTGATGGGGGAATGTCCTTATTGATGCCGGCCCTTGCCGCGATCATGACGTTGTCGCCCACACGGATGTGCCCCACCAGCCCCGCTTGACCCCCGATGATGACACGCTTGCCCAGCTGGGTGCTGCCCGAGATGCCGACCTGAGAGACGATGATCGAATTTTCGCCGATGACGACGTTGTGGGCGATCTGGACGAGATTGTCGATCTTGGTGCCCCGCTGGATCCACGTCTTGCCGAGTGTCCCCCGATCGACCGTCGTGTTTGCCTGAATTTCCACATCGTCGTCGATCTGCACGATGCCGACCTGAGGAATTTTGCGGTTCTCCAGCCCCGGGTTGGCAAAACCAAACCCATCGCTTCCCACGACGACGCCGGCATGAAGGATGACGCGATTGCCGACAAGACAGCGGCGATAGACCGTCACACTGGGGTATAAAATGGAATCTTGGCCGATAACGGCCGTCGGACCGATGTAGACGCCGGGGTAAAGAACCGTCCCCTTGCCGATTTTTGCCCCTTTGCCCACAAATGCCCCCGCATACACTGTCGCCCCTTCTTCCACGGTGGCTTCCGGGTCGATGAACGCATCGGGGCTCACCCCTTGGAAGTCACGCTCCTCGGGATAAAAGAGGGTCAGCAGCCGGGCCAGCGCGCCATAGGGGTCCTTGACGATCAGGAAGTTCTTGCTCACCCCTTCGACGGGCTGATGGACGAGGATTGCCGAGGCCCCCGTTGTCGCGATCTTTTTGCGGTACTTGGGGTTGGCCAGAAACGTGAGATCCCCTTCGCCGGCCTCATCGAGGCCTTTGATGTCGCGGATCTCCACGGTGGCGTCGCCGACAACGGCTGCCCCAAGATACGCTGCGATGTCGGAGAGCCGCTTGACCACAGACACCTTCTTCCTTCCCCTTTGCCTGAATTACTTCTTGCCCTTTGCAGCGGGAGCGGGCTTCCCGGCGCTCTTGTTGTACTCGTCGATGATCTTCTTTGTGAGCTCGTCCTGTTTGTCGTGATAGACGATCACGGGGTTGTTGAGATCGATAATGGCCGTGTAGCCATCCTTTTTGCCTACCCCTTCGACAACCTGGAGGATTTCCGGGATCAGCTTGGCGGTGACATTCTGTTCCTTGGCGGCGAGTTCATCCTGGGCGTCCTTTGCGAACCGCTGGTAGTCACGCACCTTGACCTGGAAATTCGTTTCCTTTTCCTGGTAGGCATCCGGGGTGAGGACCGATTTCTGCTTGTCGAGCTCGTCCTTGATTTTCTTGAGCTCGTCCTCTTTCTTCGAAATTTCAGCCTTCTTTTTCTCGAACATGGCCTTGATCTCGGCAAATCCCTTCTGCCCGGGCACCGATTCCTGGATGACCGTCCGCATGTTGACAAACCCAATCTTCTCGGCGGCTGTTGCGGTTCCGGTCATCGCAACAATGAGTGCGATAGCCAGGATACCCGTAATGATCAGAGTCTTCTTCATTGTATATTTCTCCTTTAAGTGATTTTCTTCTGTCGTGAACCTTTGTCCTTGCTCATGAAGCCCGCTTTTACTGGAACCAACCCATGCTGAACTCCCACCGATACGAGGGCTCTCCCGGCTTGGGTTCAAGGTTGTATCCTAACTCCAGCCGCAAGGGGCCGAGCGGAGAGTACCAGCGGATTCCGCCTCCCGCCGTCTTCCGCAGGTCGTTGAGATAGTAGCCGTAATTCCAGGCATTGCCTGCATCAAAGAAGGCAACCCCCTTCATGCCGGCGTTTTTCAGGATCGGGAAGATGAGCTCAAAA
>DATJPI010000174.1:0-2763 GCA_035506495.1 Syntrophales bacterium | reverse complement strand
CGTTGCCACCTCGCTGATCCGGCTGCTGCGCAACTGTGACGATCGCAGGAAGAACCCCGTCCTTTTGAAGATGCTGCAGGACCGCTCGCCACTCGTTCGCTCCGCCGCTGCCGATGCGCTGTCCTTTTACCCTGTGCGCGGAAACCTCCATGCCCTGGTGAAGGCCACGGGCGATGAGTACCGCCTTGTCCGCATCCGGGCGGCAGCGGGTCTTGCGGGCAAACCGGGGCTTGCGCTGAGTGAGGCCGACAAAAAGAACGTCGAAAAGGCCAACCGGGAGTATCTGCAGTCGATCACGATCCCCCCGGATCACTGGGCTTCTTACTACAACCTGGGGAATTATTATCTCAACGTGGGTGATTTCCGTCAGGCCGTCACGGGCTATGAGACATCGCTCAAACTCGAGCCTCGGGGGGTCATGAGCCGCGTCAACATGTCCATGGCCTATGCTCAGCTCGGGGAAAACAAAAAGGCAGAGTCCTCGCTGACGGAGGCCCTGAAAATATCGCCGGACAGCGCCGCGGCCAATCTCAATATGGGTCTCCTCAAGGCCGAGCAGGGAGATCCGAAGAGCGCCGAGAAATATCTGCGGCAAGCCTGGAAGGGCGACCCGAAGATGGGCCAGGCAGCTTACAATCTCTGCATCATCCTCTCGGAGAGCAAACCCGATGAATCCATCGAGTGGTGCCGTAAGGCAACCGAGGCAAGCCCCTCGAATCCGAAGTTCGCATACAGCCTGGCTTTCTACGAACATAAGAAGGGGGACACGGAGGCGGCCATAAAGACACTGAGGAATCTGATCGCCCGCAGCCCCGATTACCCTGACGCCTATGTGCTGCTGGGTGAAATTTACGAGCGGCAGGGCAGGGTGAACGAGGCAAGAACCGTCTACCAGCAGGCCCTCTGGAACCCGGATCTCCCGGCGCAGAGCCGCACGTACATCGAACAGCGGATCCGGGCGCTGTCCGGCCGGCGATAACGGATTCAGAATGTCATTTCACGGGTACCAAAGGAAGGAGATATCCAGCGATGAGAATCAAGAAAGTGATTGCTTGCATGATTTGCGTCGCATTCCTGGCTGGATGCGCCGCCATGGACAAGACAACCGATCCGGCATCCAAACGCTTTGACGAAAAGAAGGAAGTCGACATGCGGGTGAGGCCGTGATATTCAATAAAACTAGGACTGTTGAATTTGTGATCATGGCGTGCCAGATGAGGGGACAGCAAGAGGAGGGTTCCTTTTTATAAACAACGATTCTTTGAAAGGAGGAGAATTATGAGACGGAAATTGATTTTGCTTGGGTTGGTTCTGCTCTTTATCATGGTTGGGTGTGCCCCGTCGTCCTACTTCGGCGTCTCCAACAAGGCCATCATCGTGCCGGGTGAATTCAAGCAGACAGAGGCAGCCATTGCAAGTGCCGAGAAATCGGCAAACGCAAAGTATTGTCCGGAAAAGATCGCCAAGGCCAAAGCCATGGGTAAACAAGCGGCGGAAATTTATTGGGCATGCCGCACTGCCGAGGCTATGGATCTTCTAGCCCAGGCCAGGAACCTGGCAAAAGAGGCCGAATCATGTCAACCGCCGCCGCCGCCTCCCCCGCCGCCGCCTCCGCCACCGCCTCCTCCTCCGCCCCCTCCGCCACCGCCAGCGGTGAAGCAGCCCATCAGCTTCCACTCGGTGCATTTTGACTACAACAAATCGGACCTGAAGCCGGAGGCAAAGGCCGAGTTGGATCGGGCCGTGAAGATCATGCAGGATAACCCTGATGTGACGCTCGAGCTCCAGGGCAACACCGACAATGTCGGGAGCGCTAAATATAACGAGGCGTTGGGAAAGAAGAGGGCCGATGCCGTGTTCAGCTACATGAAGGAAAAGGGCATCGATCCCAACCGTCTCAAGGCGGTGAGCTTCGGAGAGGGCAAGCCTGTCGCTCCGAACACAACAGATGCGGGCCGGGCCCAGAACCGCCGTGTGGACATGGTTATCGTCAAATAAATTCTCTATGATCTGAGGACATTTCCCATGTGATGGGGCTCTCTCCCCGATGGTTTCCATTCGGGGGGAGCCTCATTCCCACCCGATCAAATCGAAAAAAGCGGTCTTGAAATGCTGAAGAAGATCAGGACCCTGAAAGGAGCCAAAGGGTTTCCCGGCAAGGAACGGGCATGACGAGGCAGTCCATGGATACGAAGCGGCTAAAAGACAAGCGAGACATTTACCATCGGCTATGGCGCGGAGACAAGAATGATACGAACAACCTTGTTCCTTAATTTCTTTGTTACATTGCTTTACGCCCTGTTGTGGGCATCGACGATATCGGCACAGACACATCATACTCATCAACACAGCTTTGAAGGGGCAGAACAATGGGTTAAGGAGTTCGATGACCCCAATCGTGACTCCTGGCAGAAACCCCACGAAGTGATCCAGGCGCTGGCACTCAAGCCGGATGCAGTGATCGCCGACATTGGCTCCGGCACAGGTTACTTCTCCGTGCGCTTCTCCCATATGGTGCCCAAAGGGCGCATTTACGGTGTAGACATCGAGCCCGACATGGTCAAGTACCTTGCGAACCGTGCACAACGCGATGGACTGAATAATGTCATCTCCGTTCAGGCCGCCCCGGATGATCCCCGCCTGCCTGAAAAAGTGGACCTCATCATCATGGTAGACACGTTCCATCACATTGAGGGTCGCGACCGTTACTTTCGCAAGCTTCACGATTATCTGAAGCCAGGAGGTCGTGTCGCGATCATCGAT
>DATJPI010000173.1:0-10651 GCA_035506495.1 Syntrophales bacterium | reverse complement strand
ACGGGTTTTCCGGTCCACCGAGTCGGCAATCACCCCGGCCATGACGGCACCGACAAATCCCAGTCCCATGACAACGACGATTTCACGGCCCCTGCGCCGCTCCTTTGCGGCGATGGCCTGCAGCCGCATGTGTTCCTTCCGATATTCGCTCTCTGTGGGCAATGGGAAGCTTTCGCCCGAGGGGCAAACGGAGACGGCGGATGCCTTCTTTGAGATTCTTCGTGACCGAATCGCTTTTCTCTTCTGCATGAAATCCTTTCTTCCCGCGTATCATGACGGGACCGGATGTTCCGACAAACTTGTCCTTCCGGTTTTCATAAAGATGATTACTTCCATTATTGATTAACGATGGATAATAAACGATGCAATCGGGGCCTGTCAATACAATTGCCCCCTCATGACGCCCCGGTGAGGGATTACATCTCGGCGAGAGATTTCCTGCAAGCTTCGAGCGTCCTCTCGATATCCTCTTCCGAGTGAGCGAAGGAGACGAAGGCCGTTTCGAACTGAGATGGCGGGAGGCTTATGCCGTGGCGGAGCATGGCATTGAAGAACCGGGCAAAGAGCCGGGTGTCGCATTGGGAAGCCGACAGAAGGTCCGTAACGTCTTTATCGGTGAAGAAAACGGTGAACATGGAGCCGCGTTGTGAGATGAAGGCGGGGATGCCTTTTCCCCGGAAAAGCTTATTCATTCCCCTGCAAAGACGGGATGTCCGGCGTTCAAGTGCCCTGTAATCGCATTCATCCCTGAGAATGGAAAGTGTTGCCAACCCCGCGGCCATGGCGAGGGGGTTGCCTGAAAGGGTCCCAGCCTGGTAAACCGGTCCCGAAGGTGCCAGCGTTTCCATAATCTTGCGGCTTCCGCCGAAGGCCCCGACGGGCAGCCCCCCGCCGATGATCTTACCCAGGCAGGTCATGTCGGGGCGCACGCGGGCGATATCCTGAAAGCCGCCGAAGCGGAGCCGAAACCCCGAGATGACTTCGTCGAATATCAGAACAATTCCTTTTTGTTCTGTGAGCGTTCTCAAACCTTCGAGGAATCCAGGCACGGGGGGGACAAGCCCCATGTTTCCCGCCATGGGCTCGACGATGACGCAGGCCATGTCCTTGCCGTGTTTCTTCACGGCGAGCTTGACCGCATTGATGTCGTTGAACGGGACGGTAATGGTCAACCCGGCGAGCCCCTTCGGGACACCGGGACTCCCTGGAATGCCGAGGGTCGCCATACCGGAGCCCGCCTTCACCAGAAGCGAGTCGGCATGGCCATGGTAGCAGCCCTCGAATTTCAGAATTTTCTCCCGCTTCGTGTATCCCCGGGCAAGCCGGATGGCACTCATGGTCGCTTCCGTGCCGGAGCTGACCATCCGGACACAGTCCATGGATGGGAAGGCCCTTGTGATCATCCGGGCCATCTCGACTTCCGCGGCCGTGGGTGCCCCGTAGCTCGTTCCCCGTCCTGCCGCTTTGCGGATGGCCCTGACCACGGCGGGATGCGCGTGACCGAGGATCATGGGGCCCCAGGAGCCCACGTAGTCGATGTAGCGATTGCCGTCTACGTCCCAGATCTTCGACTTCAACGCTTTCGCCACAAAAAAGGGCGATGAACCCACGGAACCGAATGCCCGGACCGGACTGTTGACGCCACCGGGAATCTGCTTCTTTGCTTCTTCGAAGAGTTTGAGAGACTGTCTTCGTTTCATGGGGACTCCTTGCAGTCCAGGAGCGAGGATCGAGGCATGAGGATCGAGAAAATTCCCTCGGTCCTCGTTCCTCGAACCTTAAAAGTATTCCATGCTGCTCTTCTTGAATTCTTCCTCGCTGAGCAGGACCTGATAGTCGGTGATCCCCGTTTGCCTGGAGATCTTCGCGATGACGCCTTCCAGTTTACCTTCCCCGGCGTGAATCATGGTAAAAAGATTATACCGTCCCCGGAATGGCGGGCGCCTTTCATAGCAATGGGTGATTTCCCTGAAGGAAGAAAAAACGGCCCCGGTCTCATCCGCCCGCTCAGCAGGCACGGCCCAGATGACCATGGCATTCCGCGTGATACCCGCCTGCTGATGCCTGAGGATCGCACCGATTTTCCGGATCACTCCCTGCTGCAAAAGCGACTCGATCGTATCGAGAGCAGCCTTCTCGCTCATCCCCGCCCGTATCGCCATAGCAAGGAAGGGCTTCTGTAAGACAGGAAGATCGCCCTGAAGCTGTCTGAGGAGTTTCTTCTGTCGGTACTCTTCGCGCTGTACCATAAGACCCCGCGGCTCCTATATATTTTCAGCATCTCACGGCACGGCTGATAGCACAATCAAATTGTCCTTGACAATTTATTTTTATCTCTTTAATAGAATACGCGGTTGACTGGTCCAATTGCGCTGCAGATCGGGCTTATTCCACAGCAGGGCTTGGTCGAAAGGGGGTGAAAAGGGAAGGGCCAACGGACGGAGTCAGCATCATGCAGAGAGAGAATCGGATCATCAAACAAAAGACAGAGAGGAGGTCGAAATGAAGTCGAAGAAGATGTTTGCAGCCCTGGTTTCCGTTCTTCTGGTTCTTGGATTTGCCTCGATCGCGCTGGCCGCCGAGAAGGAAGGCGGTTCTGATTACACGAAGGCGATCGTTCTGGGCTGCTCCGTGATCGCAGCGGGTATTGCGATGGGCTTTGGGGCCATCGGAGCGGGCTTGGGTATCGGGCAGGCAACCGGCGGCGCATCGAATGCCGTGGGCAGGAATCCAGAAGCGCAGGGCAAGATCATGCTGACCATGATGGTCGGTATGGCCATGACCGAGTCCGTCGCGATTTACGCGCTGGTCGTCTCGCTGGTCATTCTCTACGCGAACCCGATCGTTAAACTCCTTGGCTGATTTATCATTCCCGGTATCATCGGAAAAGGGGAAAGAGGCGAAATAAAAAGAGGCTTCTTTCCCCTTTTTTTGTTCCCTCACTCCCCCTCCCGCGTAATCTTCGTCCGAAGCCCTTTCTTTTCCGCCTGCCGGTGCTTCGCATCGAGCATCTTTTCCTTGGCACGCTTTGATCGCTTGCGTTTCTGTCTGCGGATTTTTTCCGCCCTGTCTTTTTCCGCCTCGACGATACCTTTCCGCAGCTTTTCGATCCGGTCGAGCAGCAGTCGCCTTGCCAGAAAGCGATTCATTGCTTGCGAGCGCTCCCTTTGGCATTTGACCGTAATTCCCGTGGGGAGATGCACGAGCTGAACACAGCTTGAGGTCTTGTTGACCTTCTGTCCACCCGGGCCGGAGGAACGAATAAAGGTTTCCCTCAGGTCGCTTTCGGCGACCCCGAGGCGGGCCATTCGCTCCTGCAGGGCGCGTTCTTTTTCGGCAGATACGGTGAATAGGGACATGGGCGAAGAATCCGGGGATTGGGTATAGGGTATAGGGTATAGGGCATAGAATATGAAGATATTCTCTTCTTTCCCGAAGCCCGATTCCCGAGACCCGACACCCTGTTTACAGGTTGTAGATCTGTTCCCCGACGAAGTTGATCCAGTGCTCCTTGAGGATCTCGGCGGCTTCGTCGTGATTGTCGACGCCGAGGATGAGGATGGTTTCTTTCCCGATGCGCTCGATCGTTGTGTAGATATAGTGGATGTTGATGTCCGCAGCCATCAGCGGCTTGACGATCGCGTTCATGCCGGCCGGATGGCAGGGAACCTCCACAGCAAGGACCGGCGCCACTTCGAAGTTGAAGCCGAAGGTTTCGAGGACCTTCTCGGCCCGGTCGGGGTCGTTGACGACGAGCCGTACGGTGCTGCTCTCGGCCGTGCTCGCTGCGGAGATGGCTTTGGTGCTGATATCCTCCTTCTCGAGGATGTCCACCAGCCGCGCAAGCGATCCGGGCACATTTTCCAGCTGGACCGATATCTGCTTGATCGTCATGGAGGGTGATCTCTCCTTTGCCTACTCAATATAATTGAAGCCGGCCTCAAAGGCCTTGCGATTGATCTCCATGGCCGCCTTCTTCTTCGTGCCGAGAATCGACTTGAGGCTCTTCAGGTAGCTCTCGGTGGAGACCATCCTCGTCATTTTCACGTAGGCGCCCATCATGACCACGTTCTGCACACGGGGATTGCCCAGTCCGGTTGCGATCTCGGCGGTGGGAATCTCCCAGATGTCGACATCGCTGCGGTTGGGCCGCCCCGTGATGATCGAAGAATTCAGGAAAAAAGCCCCGCCGGGGGCGATGCGGGTCTGGAAGGTCAGCAGCGAGGGGGTATTCATAACGACCAGGTAGTCGGGCTGGGAGGCCACGGGCGAGGCGATCTCTTCGTTCGAGACGGCCACGGTGCAGTTCGCTGTTCCTCCCCGAACCTCGACCCCGTAGGACGGCAGATACGTCACGTGAAACCCCTCGAACATGGCGGCCTGGGCAAAGCTGTAGCCCATCATCAGAACCCCCTGACCACCGAAGCCCGCGAAGATGGTCTTAATCTGCATCCTTATGACCTCTTCCGGTGTCCTTGATCACCCCGATGGGGAATGTCTTCGACATGACCTCATCCACCCACCGGCAGGCGTCGACGGTGTTCATCTTCCAGTTCGTGGGGCACTGGGACAGGACCTCGATCATATTGAATCCGCCACCTTTCATCTGGTACTGGAAGGCTTTTTTTACGGCCCTCTTCGCCCGGAGAATATTCGGGGCCGAGTTGACGGCAACGCGTTCGATGTATGTTGCACCTTCCAAATTGGCCAGGATTTCGCTCATCCGGACGGGGTGGCCGTCCAGGACGGCATTTCGCCCGGGAGGGGTTGTCGTAGAGGTCATGCCCAACAGGGTCGTGGGGGCCATCTGGCCTCCCGTCATACCGTAGACCGCGTTATTGATGAACAGCACCGTGATGTTCTCCCCCCGGTTGGCGGCGTGGAAGGTCTCCGCCGTCCCGATGGCGGCAAGGTCTCCATCACCCTGGTAGGAGAACACGACCCGGTCGGGAAGCGTGCGCTTGATTCCCGTCGCCACGGCGCAGCCGCGCCCGTGAGGCGCCTCGAGCATGTCGACGTCGAAGTAGTTATAGGCGACGACGGCACAACCTGCCGGCGGGACTCCGATGGTGATTCCCCGGATGCCCATCTCGTCGATGACCTCGCAGATGACCCGGTGGATAATGCTGTGGCCACACCCCGCACAGTAATGGAAAGGAGTACTCTTCAGGGATTTGGGTCGGGAAAAGACCTTTTTCATGCCCGGTTACCTTTGATATTCTTGAACAATGGCCTTGGCCAGTTCCGCCGGCGTGGGAACGACCCCGCCGGGCCTTCCGTAGAAACTGACATGACCTCTGCCCCCGAGGGCCAGCTTCACGTCCTCGATCATCTGGCCCGTACTCATCTCGAATACGAGAAACCGGTCGATCCTCTCAGCCGTGTCCCGGATAATCTGTGCAGGGAAGGGCCAGAGGGTGATGGGGCGGATGAGCCCCACTTTCATGCCGCCCGAATCTCTCAGGCGGTTGATGGCCCCTTTGGCAATCCGTGCCGCGATTCCGTAGGCGATGATCACGAGACGGGCATTCCCCGTTTTGTAAGTCTCGAAACGAACCTCGTTCTGCTCGATGACTTTATACTTGCGAACGAGCTTCCAGTTGTGCTCCTCCATGCGCAGGGCATCGAGGATGAGCGCCCGGACGAACTTGCTCTTGCCCTCACCGGCTCCCTTGAGGACGTATTTTTCGTTGTATCTCCGTGGACGTGGTTTGCCGAACGAGACGGGTTCCATCATCTGCCCCGTCATTCCGTCGCCCAGGATCATGACAGGGTTACAGTATATATCGGCCAGGTCGAAGGCATCCATGGTCAGGTCGGCCAATTCCTGAGCCGAGGCGGGGGCAAGCACGATTGTCCGGTAGTCCCCATGACCTCCGCCGCGTGTGGCCTGGAAGTAATCGCCCTGGGAGGGCAGGATATTTCCCAGGCCCGGTCCGCCGCGCATCATGTTGACGATCACGGCGGGAAGTTCGTCGGCGGCCAGCGCGGAGATGCCTTCTTGCTTGAGGGAAATCCCCGGGCTGGAGGATGAGGTCATGGCGCGCGCCCCGGCGGCACTTGCTCCAAGGACCATGTTGACGGCGGCGATCTCGCTTTCCGCCTGGATGAAAGTTCCCCCCTCCACCCGGCGCATGTTCTCCGCCATGTACTCCGTCAGCTCGTTCTGGGGAGTGATGGGATATCCGGCGTAGAACCGGCATCCGGCTCGAATGGCCGCCTCACCGATCGCCCAATTGCCCTGGATCAGAACCTTATCGCTCACGGTAAACCTCGATTGCCATTTCCGGGCAGCTGATGGCGCACAGCGTACAGCCCGTGCACTCCTCGTTGTCCTTGCAGACGACAGGGTGATAGCCCTTGGAGTTTAAATCGATTGTTGCGAAGATCAGGGACTTTTTGCAGGCCTGGATGCACAGGTGGCACTCCTTGCAAAGCTCTCGGTCAATGACGATGCGGGCTTTTGCCATTGTTCATCCTTCCTGCGTCGAAAAAGGTCGTCAGGTTGCGAATAAAAGCGTTTCTTGCCGTGAAAGTCAAGGCATTTTTAATGAGTTGCCTTGACGACACCGGCGAGCCATAGTACAAAAAATCTTGACGCTCTCGGAGCGCCAACCGCGATAGAGATTCCAGCATCCGGCGCGAAGCACAAGGCCGTTTAACCATGTTCAGTGCACGACTCGTCAATGACCCCTTTGGGGATCCCGCTTTGTACCTCGATATGAGGTATCGCAGGGAGGCCCTGCTTTTCGATCTCGGGGATCTTAGAGACCTGCCGCCGCGCATGATCCTCAAAATCAATCACATCTTCGTCACCCACACCCACATGGATCACTTCATCGGGTTCGACGAGGTGCTGCGCATCTGCCTGGGCCGGGAAAAACACCTCTTTCTCTATGGGCCGCCGGGGTTTATCAACAATGTGGAGGGGAAACTCGGGGCCTACACCTGGAACCTGGTGGAGAACTATGCGAACGATTTCAGGATGGTGGTTACGGAACTTCACCCGCAGAGGAAAGAGACGGCGATCTTTGCATGCAGGGATGCTTTCCGTCCGGTGAGGGAGAAGGAGACCGTTCCTTTCAACGGGACGATCCTCGAGCGGGATGCCTATACGGTGAAGGGAACCTTCCTGGATCACAGGATGCCCTGCCTCGCCTTCTGCCTGGAAGAGAAGCGGCGGATCAACGTCATGAAGAACGCCCTTGCCGAGATGGGGCTGCCCGGCGGTGCGTGGATCAACGCTCTCAAAGACAGCATTTACCGTGAAGAGCCCGATGACAAACCTTTCAGGGCCTGGTGGAAAGGAGAAGACCGGAAAACCGTCGAGAGGATGTATCCGCTCGGAGAGCTGAAGGGAAAACTCACCAGGGTCACGCCCGGCCAGAAAATCGTCTACATCTCCGATGTAATCTGCAGTCCGGGGAATGTCGAACGGATCGTCGAATTTGCCCGCGGCGCCGATGTCCTCTTCATCGAGGCCTGCTTCCTCGAGGAGGACCGGCAACGGGCCGATGAGAAGTACCACCTGACGGCCCGGCAGGCGGGCCGGCTGGCAAGGCTTGCCGGGGTGAAGCGCTTCAGCCTTTTTCACCATTCACCGAAATACAGGGGGATGGAGGAGAGATTCGTGGAGGAAGCGATGGAAGCATTCCTTGCGGAATGATGGCTCGAGGATCGAGGCGCGAGGTTCGAGGATTTTCTCTGTACCTCGGTCCTCGTTCCTCGGACCTCGATCCTCAGATTCGTTCGACTTCAAAACCCTTCAACTCGATCGCCACGGCGCGCTGAAGAATCTCGATGGTGATGACGAAGAGGTCTTTCCGAGGGTCCGCTTTCACAATGAGCCCCTCGATGTCCTTGAAAGGACCGTCGAGAATCCGCGCCCGCTCCCCGACCCTGGGATACCGATAGTGCTGGATCTCAATCTTGGAGTCCACCAGTCGCTGGATGGCCTCGATTTTCTCGTCGGGCACGGGAATGGGAACGTTGCCCCTGGGGGTTCCGAGAATCTTGACCACACCCGCCGTCTTCAAGATGTCCATCCGGGCTTGATTGTCCGCCCTGTCCACTTGAACGAAAAGGTATCCGGGGAACATGGGCAGCTGAATTTTCTTACGGCGGTCCTTCCTTCGACTCCATGCCTCGATCTTCGGGAGAAAGGCATGGACGGACTTCAGGATAAGGCCGTTGCAGACCTTGCCTTCGTGGCGGCTTCTCGTATGGACGGCATACCAGGGCATGAATTTTTTCCAGGATCCTTCGTCAGCGCTCAAATCGGGCGTCAACGATGATGTCCCCGTCTTTACGGGATACCCGCCTGACGATGAGGGGAATGGCCTGATCGACCTTTCTCACGGCAAGTTCCCCGATGGCATCGGTCCCTTTTCCGAAGATCTTCGGCGCAGAGATGATGATCATCCTGTCCGCAAGTCCCTCCCGCACGAAGGATGTGATCACCGCGGTCCCCCCCTCCACGAGAAGCGACGATACCTGACGCTTACCCAGTTCCTGGAGGACGGCGGAAAGGTCCACTTGCTTCGTCCCGGCAACCTTCACTTCGATCCCAAGGTCCGACAGAGCCGCCATTTTCTTCCGGTCGTGACCCGCCGCCGTGAAGACGAGCGTCTTCACCCGCTCCTGCTCCTGCAGGACACGAGCCTTCAAGGGGATCTTCAGCTTCGAATCCACAATCACGCGAAGCGGATCGCGTCCTTTGACGAGACGACAGGTAAGTTCCGGGTTGTCCTTCACGACAGTGCCGGAGCCTACGAGGATGGCTTCGTGGAAACTCCGAAGGCGATGGGCAAAGATACGGGAAGGCTCGGAGCTGATCCACCGGGAATGCCCCGTCGCGGTGGCGATCTTCCCGTCGATGGATTGGGCAAATTTCAGCGTGACGAAGGGGATCCGGGTCCGGATGAACTTGAAGAAGACCTCGTTGAGCTCCCGGCACTGCTCCTCGAGAACACCCACGCGGGTTTCGATCCCGTTGCGTTTTAGCGTTGCGACCCCTCGACCCGAGACCAGAGGGTTAGGGTCGACGGTCCCGATCACGACCCGGGCCGGCTTCTCCGTCACCAGCCGATCGACGCAAGGCGGGGTTCTCCCATGGTGTGAACAGGGCTCCAGGTTGATGTAGACGGTGGAATCCCGGATGGGTTCCTTCGCGTTCTCGATGGCGTTGATTTCGGCATGGTTTTCACCGCAGCACCGATGGTAACCCTTTCCAATGATACGGCCTTTTTTCACGATGACGGCCCCCACGAGCGGGTTGGGGCAGGCCCAGGGCGCCCCTCTCTTTGCCAGGTTCAAGGCCATTCTCATGTAGTGTTCGTCCGTCATTCGCCACTCCCGTCTGCCAATCGTTTATCGATGCCGATTCTGGAACGACCTTTGCACAAATAGCGGCCCGAAGGGATTCTCACTATACAAAATGCGGGGTATCCTGTACAGGTTCAATTCAGGCCGTTCCTCCAGCGGCAAATATTCGGATGAATCTTGGGGCGCAGCATGCATAGGGATCCGAATTCCTGTTTTCACTACCATCCTGATGCCGGATTGTGATATGAAATTAAAATTTCCCGCACCAAGGTGCCAGAAATTTAGAAACTTAGGGATGTGGGTTTAGTTGTTATTATGCTCGCTTCCCCCGCAGCAAGCTGCGGGGAGTGCGCGTGCAATCGTTTTCAAGTTTTTGTCATAGGGACAAGCAGGAGGAGGATTTCATGAAAGGGATTGTTCTCGCAGGCGGGCTGGGAACTCGCATGTTCCCCCTGACCAAGGTCACCAACAAGCATCTTCTTCCCGTCTACCGGGAGCCGATGATCTATTACCCGATCCGGTCGCTCGTCAATGCGGGCATCGATGAGATCCTGATCGTCACGGGGGGCAACAACGCAGGGGATTTCCTGAAGCTTCTGGGAAACGGGAGGGAATTCGGCCTCAAGCACCTCAACTACACCTACCAGGAAGGAGAGGGCGGGATCGCCGCGGCCCTTGACCTGGCAGCGCACTTTGCCGACGGGGACAAGATCGCCGTGGTGCTCGGGGACAACATCATCGAGAAGAGCTTCCGCAAGGCCGTCGATGCCTTCAAGAAGCAGCAGCGCGGTGCGAAGATCCTCTTGAAGGAAGTGTCAGACCCCCAGCGGTTCGGCGTTCCAGCATTCGAGGGGGACCGCATCGTCCGCATCGATGAAAAACCGAAACAGCCGGCCTCGAACTATGCCGTCATCGGCATCTACATGTATGACGAAACGGTGTTTGACGTGATCAAGACGCTCAAGCCTTCCAATCGGGGGGAGTTGGAGATTACCGATGTGAACAACCACTACATCCGTGAAGGGACCGTGACCTGGGATATCCTCGACGGCTGGTGGACCGATGCCGGGACGTTTGAATCGCTGCTCTATGCCAACACGATGGTGGCAAAGACAGGGGCGAACAAGCGCGATTGACGCGCGGCGTCAATCGCCGCCGGCATCCGGCTACAGGAGTCCGGAGTCCGGAAGCCCGGCGCCGGAATGACGCTGCACGTTCACGGATGAGGAGAGGAATTGTCATGATAGAAGGGGTAAAGATTAAGAAACTTCGCGTCATTCCAGATGAACGGGGCCGGCTCATGGAGATCTTGAGGGCCGACGATGAG
>DATJPI010000172.1:0-7504 GCA_035506495.1 Syntrophales bacterium | reverse complement strand
ACGCCCGAGGGTGTCACCGTCGAGGTGGAGGGTCCGGTCAAAAGGATTGAAACATTCCATGCCGAGCTCACGAAAAGCTTTCCCCCCGCCTCCGACGTGGCGAACATATCGAAGACCGATGTTGCCGCCCTCGGGGAGTCGGAGTTCCGCATCGTTGCAAGCGAACAGGAAGGGCGGAAAAAAGTCCTCATCTCTCCTGACATCGCAACCTGTGCTGACTGCCTGAAAGAACTCAGGGACCCCAAAGACCGCCGTTACCGTTATCCGTTCATCAACTGCACCAACTGCGGCCCCCGTCTTACGATCATCCGCGATGTCCCCTACGACAGGCCCAACACGTCCATGGCCTGCTTTGCCCTGTGCCCCCGGTGCCGGGCGGAGTACGAGAACCCCGCCGATCGCCGTTTTCACGCCGAACCCAACGCCTGCCCTGTCTGCGGACCGAATCTCTGGATCACCGACGAGAACGGGACAGCGCTCGAGAGCATCACGGCTCGGCAGGATCCCGTCGTCAAGGCGATGGAGTTGCTCCGCAAGGGACACATCCTGGCCATCAAGGGTCTCGGCGGGTTTCACCTCGCCGTCGACGCTTCGAACGAGGATGCCGTACAACGCCTGCGCTCGCGGAAATACCGCGAGGAAAAGCCCCTGGCCATCATGGTGAAGGACATCGGCACGGCATCGAGGATTGCGCGAGTCGGAAAAACGGAGCGGGAGCTTCTCCTTTCTGTCCAGCGGCCTATTGTATTGTGCCGAAAGCGCGCCGAAGCCGTGATTGCACCTTCCGTCGCACCCGGTGTGCCCAATCAAGGCATCATGCTGCCGTACACCCCGCTTCACCACCTGCTTTTGGAGAACGGGATTGAGGCCCTCGTCATGACGAGCGCCAACCAGGTCGACGAACCCATCTGCATCGCAAACCGCGAGGCGCTTTTGCGTCTGAAAGGAATCGCCGATTTCTATCTCTTCCACAACCGCGACATCCTGGTTCGCTGCGACGACTCGGTGGCATCCGTCACGGGTCAAGTCCCCGTGATGATCCGCCGGTCCCGGGGCTGGGCGCCCAAGCCGATCACCCTGAAGCGGTCCTATCCCGATGTCCTTGCCCTCGGGCCGCATCTCAAGGCGACGCTCTGCATCCTCAGGGGGGGGCTTGCCTATCTGAGTCCTCACATCGGCGATCTGGAAACCCCCGAGGCACGAGATTTCCACCGCGAGAGCCTGCGGCTGATGCAACGCATTGCCGAGTGCCGGCCCGATATCATCGCCTGCGATCTCCACCCGGCCTACTGGACGACGCGGCTGGCCGAAGAGCTGCCACACACCGAGATTGTCCGCGTCCAGCATCACCACGCCCACATCGTGAGCGCCATGGCGGAAAACGGGCTCTCCCGTGAAATGATCGGCCTTGCCATGGACGGGACGGGCTACGGACCCGACGGGACGGCCTGGGGTGGAGAGGTTCTCGTGGCCGACGAAGTCGACTTTCGGCGGGCGGGTCACATCCGGCCCTATCCTCTCCCGGGCGCAGAGAAGGCGGTGAAGGAGCCCTGGCGCGTTGCGGCAAGTCTGCTGAGGGAGAGCTTCGGTCTTGCCTGGCGCGATGTGGCGGGAAACCTCCCGCTCGGCCGGCAAGCGGGGCACTTCGACATGTTGGAAAAAATGATGGCCCAGGGGTTCAACAGTCCCCTCACCTCGAGTCTGGGACGCATCTTCGACGGCATTGCGGCGATCCTGGGAACCCGTCAGGCCGTGAGCTTCGAGGGGCAGGCGGCCATGGAACTGGAGACGCTGGCAGCGGGACGCAGCACGAGGCGCTACCCCTATGAGATCACGCAGGATGCAGACAGGATTGTCCTCGATCTCAGGCCGCTGATCCGCGCCGTTGCTGAAGAGAGGATCAAGGGGAGGCAGTCTGAGGCAATCGCCGCGGCTTTTCACCGGACGGTTGTCGAAGCGATTGCGTCCATGACCGAGGCGGTAAGGCAGCAGACGGGGTTGGGGAAGGCCGTTCTCAGCGGCGGCTGTTTCCAAAACCGGTTGCTCCTGGAAGGGACGGTGCGCCGGCTCGAGAAGGGCGGCTTCGAGGTCTACACGCATCGGAGCCTGCCGGCCAATGACGGCTGCATTGCCCTGGGGCAGGCCATCGTAGCTGCTGCGCAGCTACAGGCACGAGGAACGAGGGTCGAGGATAAAGGTGAAAGGAGAAAGGTTAAAGGGTAAAAGGTAAAGAAAATATAACGAGACACCTTTCTTCCGAAAATTACCTTTGAACTGTATCCTTTAGCCCTTTACCTTGAACAGAAAAGAAGAGAATATAAAATGTTGGCTCTTGCGCATTGAAAGGCCGAACGATGAAGCATGACCGGATTCTTCTGGAGCACGGAGGCGGGGGGCTTTTGAGCCACGAGCTGATCACGGAGGTCTTTCTGCCGCTGCTGAAAAACCCCTGCCTGGAGCGGCTCGAGGACAGCGCCATCCTGCGGGTGGGGGATCAGATGCTCTGCTTCACGACCGACTCCTATGTCATCGACCCGATCTTTTTCCCCGGCGGCGATATCGGGTCGCTTGCCGTACACGGGACGATCAACGATCTTAGTGTCTGCGGGGGGAAGCCGCTGGCCATGAGCGCGGGCTTTATTCTCGAAGAAGGGTTCCCCATGGAGGACCTCCGGCGGATCACCCGATCCATGGCGGAGGCGGCAAGAAAGGCAGGCGTTGCGATCGTCACGGGGGACACGAAGGTCGTGGCCCGGGGAGCGGCCGACGGTCTCTTCATCAACACTTCCGGCATTGGCCTCATCGAGTACCCAACATCTCTTTCCGTGAAGAGCATCGAACCGGGAGATGCGGTCCTTGTGAGTGGCACCATCGGTGACCACGGTGCCGCTGTCCTAAGCAAACGCAAGGAGTTGGGGGTGATCTCGGAGATCCGCTCCGACTCGGCCCCTCTGAACGGACTCATTGGGGCGGTCCTCGAGGCGAGCCCCAACATCCACTGCATGCGAGACCCGACCCGGGGGGGCCTCGGGGCGATTCTTGCCGAGATCGCCGGGCAGTCGGGCTGTCTCATCGAACTGCGCGAGAAAGACGTGCCCGTGCGGGAAGAGGTTCGGGGGATCTGCGAGATCCTGGGTTTCGATCCGCTGTTTCTCGCCAACGAGGGGAAGGTGGTTCTCTTCTGCGGCCCGGCCGATGCGGGGCGTATCCTGGATGTGATGAAGGCCCACGAATTCGGGCGGGAGGCTGCCGTCATAGGCACCGTGGGTGAGCGCGGCCGAGGACGGCTCGTGCTCCGGACGTCCATCGGGGGTTCCCGCGAGGTGGATCTTCCCGTGGGTGAGCTGGTGCCGCGGATCTGTTAGCGGATCCCCCTTGACAGCGGCAGCCTTCTGTGGCACGCAAAGGGAAAACCGTGTTATCGGAGGTTTTATGTCTGAGATCATCCGCTTCGGCGT
Source organism: Syntrophales bacterium (assembly GCA_035506495.1). GTDB lineage: Bacteria > Desulfobacterota > Syntrophia > Syntrophales > UBA2192 > UBA2192. The sequence goes on along the minus strand of DATJPI010000172.1, from coordinate 4,046 downwards.
GTCTCTCGAAAAGGCCCTGCTTCAGCGTTTTGACCGACTCATCCGGGGGAAAAAATACACGAACCGCTCCGAGGCCCTGCGGGACCTCATCCGCCAGGAAATGATTAAAAAGGAATGGGAAGAGGGCGGCGAGGTGGCCGGGGCCATCACCTTCATCTACGATCATCACAGGCGCGACCTGCTCAACCGGATCATGGATCTCCAGCACGACTACCAGAAGATCATCATCTCGACCCAGCACATCCACCTCGATCACGACAACTGCCTGGAGATCGTCGCCGTTAAAGGCTCTGCCGGGGATGTGCTCGAACTGGCCGACGGCCTGAAGGCCTTGCGGGGGGTGAGGCACGGCACCCTGAGCATGACGGGGATGGGGAAAGAGACGAAGTAATATTGAAGAAAAGGGCCATGAATCAGTTTTGCCGGCGAAAAACCGCTTTGCGACGGTTCTAACGTTTATTTCGCTGCGGCCGCAAAAACTCGCCCTTCGGGCTCAGACAGTTTGCGCCGCGGGCGCTCCATTTCACGAAGAACCGTTTGCGCAAAGACGCTTTGACTTCGCCTTACAAAACTGCTTCACGACCCCTGTGACAAAGAAGCGGTAGTGGAAAATGCCGAAAATTCTTTTTTGCGGAAAAGGGGGCAGCGGAAAGAGCACACTGCTGGCCCTTCTGGCCCTGTATCTGAGCGAAGATCGCGACGTCCTCGTCATCGATGCCGACGAGTCCAACCCGGGACTTGCCCGGATGCTGGGTCTCGATACGCCCCGGCAGACGATCATGGAGAGCCTGGGCGGCAAGAAGGCCTTTCGCCGGTCGATGGGGAAAAAAGCGGCCGCCCTCGAAGAGAAGGATCTTCTGGGAAGCGCGTTTCGCTCGATGGCTTCCCTGCCTTTATCAGCCACCAGCCGCGCCGGCCGGCTGACCTTTGTCTCCATCGGCAAGATCGAGCACACCCACGAGGGCTGCGCCTGCCCCATGGGGGTGCTTGCGCGGACCTTCATGAAACAGATTTTCCTTGGCTCGGGGCAGTGGGCCCTTATCGACACCGAGGCCGGTGTGGAGCACTTCGGCCGGGGGATCCTCGAGGGGGTGGACGCCGTTGTGGCCGTCGTCGATCCTTCATACGATGCAGTGTTGCTCATCGGCAAGATCAAGGCGATGGCCGACGAAGGCGGAAAAAAGCTCTGCGTCGTTCTGAACAAAACGGACGGCGATACGGAGCCTTTCCTGCGGAGCCGTCTCGAGAGCCAGGGGATTCGGATTACGGAGGCAATTCCTCATTCCAGGGACATCATGACGGGTAATCTGCGATCCCTTTCACTCGATATCAACCCTTTTCGGGAGAATCTGCAAGCCCTTCTTGTGGCCATCGAATCCTAGTATAAGCTCTCTCTGCAGTTCAAAATCCAGTTGACAAAAAACGCTTCTTGTGCTACGGATCGTGAAAACGTAACACGCTGTTCGGCTTGCAGAAAGGGCCTTGCCCTTTATTTTTTCAGCGAATGGGTAACACGAGTCTCAAACCAGTAGCATCGCAAGAAACATCAAAGGTCCCGCCATGCATATCCCCGACGGTTTTCTCTCAACAACGACGTGGGTGTCCACTTGGGCAGTTTCGGCAGGTGGGCTGGGCTGCTGCCTGAGAGCGGCGGGCCGGGCGATGCAGGACCGCATGGTGCCGCTCATGGGGGTGTTGTCGGCCTTCATTTTTGCCGCCCAGATGATCAACTTTCCCGTCATGGGGGGGACCTCGGGGCATCTTCTTGGCGGGGTGCTTGCCGCCGTACTGCTAGGACCCTGGGCGGCATCGGTGGTCATCGCCTCTGTTCTCATCTTCCAATGCCTCGTCTTCCAGGACGGCGGACTCACGACCCTGGGGGCCAATATCTTCAACATGGCCCTGGCAGGGACCATCGGCGGTTATTTCGTCTATCGCCTCTTGGCGAGACTGCTGGATGGCCGCAAGGGGATCGTCACGGGTGCTGTCACGGCCGCCTGGTTTTCCGTCGTGACGGCTGCATCGCTGTGCGCAATGGAGCTTGCTTTGTCCGGGACATCACCACTGGGTCTCGTGCTGCCTGCCATGGCAGCCGTCCACGCCGTCATCGGGATCGGGGAGGGTATGATCACGGGCCTGATCGTGGGGTTCATTCTCCAGACAAGGCCAGATCTGATCTATAAAGGACAGGGACTCGGGTATTGGGTGTCGGGTATCAGATCGCAAGCGGCAGAGCCGCTAAAGGAGATGTGAGATTGGGAAAACGAGACATTTTCATCGGTCTGGCCCTGGCCCTGGCGATCGCTCTTTTCCTGTCCCCCTTAGCCTCGTCCTGGCCCGACGGACTTGAGCGAGTGGCGAAGGATCTCGGGTTCTACGAGAAGGGGGAAGGGGCGGAAGTGTTGAAGGCCCCCGTCCCCGATTACAAGTTTCCCGGACTGGATAACGAGGGATTTTCCACAGCGCTTTCCGGTTCAATCGGGACAATCGCCATGTTCGGTATCGGCGTCGGGATTGCCCGTCTGCTACGTAAAAAGGAACCCTGAGATGGAACACGGATTTCTAGACGGGATGAGCTGCATACAGAGCCCGATCCGACGCCTCGATCCCCGCATCAAGGTGATCGGCTTTGTTGCGCTGCTCGTTTCCATCGTCCTGACGCCGGGCGTGTCGCCTGCGCCTTTTGCCCTCTACGGCGCAATCTTCGCGGTCCTCATTGTGGCGTCGCGGCTTCCCGTGACGCACATCCTGGAACGCACAATCATCATCCTGCCCTTTGCTCTCATGACAGCCCTTTTTATCCCCTTTCTGAAGGGCGTCGACGTAGTCTGGTCTTTTGACGCGGGCCCCCTCCATCTTGCGCTGACGAGGGAGGGACTGGAGATGTTTGCTGCCGTCGCTGTGAAGTCCTTCCTCTCCATCCTCTGCGTCGTCCTTCTGACGGCGACAACAGGCTTCCCGGAGCTCCTGAAGGCACTTGAGCGGCTGCGCTGTCCCGGCCTGATCATCATGATCCTTTCCTTTATGTATCGATACCTCTTTGTCGTGCAGGACGAGTTCATGAAGATGAGGCTCGCCAAGGAGGCCCGGTCCGCGGGCCGATCACGCCGGATGGATTGGAGGGCCCTGGCGGGCATGGTGGGGGTCCTTTTCGTTCGGTCCTACGAGAGGGCCGAGGCCGTTTATTTGGCCATGTGCTCCAGGGGGTACAACGGCCGGATCATCGTCATCCATGACTTCCGCCTGAAAAAGAACGATGCGGCCTTTGCCATCCTCCTGGCCGCAACCCTAGCCGGCATCAACCTGTTCGCCCGTTAATGTTTGATTGGCCCTGCCCATTGCGGGGCTTTTTTGTGCGGATCAAGATGGAGAAAATGGTAGTCGAGATCAAAGGCCTTCGCTTTGCCTACCCCGACGGGACCCGGGCCCTCAACGGAGTAGATCTCAAGGTTGTAAAGGGCGAGGCGCTCGGGCTTATTGGCTCAAACGGCGCGGGGAAGTCCACTCTGCTTCTACATCTCAACGGGATCCTTCGGGGAGAGGGACAGGTGCGCATCCTGGGGCTGAAGGTGACGGGAAAAAACGCACCGCAATTGCGGAGCCTCGTGGGCATGGTCTTCCAGGACCCCGAGAACCAGCTCTTCATGCCCACCGTCTATGAAGATGTCGGTTTCGGTCCTCTTCACCTGGGCCGAGAAAAGGCCGAGGTGGACGATTCGGTCCGCAGGGCTCTCGAGGCCGTGGACATGCTCGGCTTTATCCAGCGTACCCCCCACCACCTCAGCATCGGTGAGAAGAAGCGGATCGCTATCGCCACGGTCCTTTCGATGGACCCGGAAATCCTCGTCCTCGACGAGCCCTCGAGCAACCTGGACCCCCGCCATCGCCGGGACCTGATGGAGCTGCTGGGGAGGCTCCCCATGACCAAGATCATTGCCTCCCATGACCTCGATTTTATCTCTCGCACCTGCACGCGCGTGGCCCTGCTCGACGGGGGAGCGGTCGTGGCAGCGGGACCCGTTGCGGATGTTCTGGGAGACCGTTTG
>DATJPI010000171.1:0-2695 GCA_035506495.1 Syntrophales bacterium | reverse complement strand
TTCTTCTGCGTGATGGATCTCCTCGATGCGGGCGGGCATCTCGGTTTTCGTCCTTCTGTAGATGATGTAGGCGTTCTCCGCACCGAGCCGCAGAGCCGTGCGGACGGAGTCCATGGCCACGTTGCCGCCGCCGATGACGGCCACATTTCGCCCCTTGGCTATCGGCGTGTCGAAGTCAGGGAACCGATAGGCCTTCATCAGGTTGGAGCGGGTCAGGTACTCATTGGCCGAGTAGATCCCGGAAAAGTTCTCGCCCGGGATGTTCATGAACACGGGGGCTCCGGCGCCCACGCCGAGAAACACCGCGTGGAACCCCTCGGCAAAGAGGTCGTCGATCGTCTTGAGCCTTCCGATGGCGGCGTCGGTCACGATCTTCACACCCAGTTTCTGCAGGTAGTCCACCTCGGCATCAACGATGTCCTTCGGCAGACGGAATTCCGGAATGCCGTAGATCAACACGCCCCCGGACTTGTGCAGGGCCTCGAAGATGGTGACCTCGTGGCCCATCTTGATCAGATCCCCTGCGATCGTCAACCCGGCGGGCCCCGCCCCTACAACGGCAATCCGCTTTCCCGTGGATACGGGCTGCTTCGGGATCTCGATCGTGCCGGCATTGCGCTCGTAATCGGCCACAAACCGCTCCAGGCGACCGATGGCGACCGGGTCGAATTTCTTGCCGAGAACGCAGAGCTTCTCGCACTGGTCCTCCTGGGGACAGACACGGCCGCAGACGGCGGGCAGGCAGTTCGTCTCCTTGATTTTCCGGGCGGCTCCCAGGAAATCCCCGTCGGCGACCCGCTGGATGAAGGCCGGGATGTAGATGTCCACGGGACATCCCCCCACGCAGCCTGGCTTTTTGCACATGATGCAGCGTGTGGCTTCGAGAACCGCCGTTTCCGGCGAATATCCCAATGGGACCTCGTTGAAATTGGTGATTCGAACTTTCGGGTCCTGCTCCGGCATGGCCTGCCGGGGAGCCCGCTCCTTCTTCTCTTTTTTCTCTGTTTTTTCCTTGTCAGTCATTTTTCCCGCACCTGCACCGTTCTCTTGCCTGCTGTTCCTGCTCGCAATACATCTGGAGCCGGCTCATGAGGAGCCCGAAATCCACCTCGTGACCGTCGAACTCGGGACCGTCTACACAGGTGAACTTGGTCTTCCCTCCCACACTGACGCGGCAGGCCCCGCACATCCCCGTGCCGTCCACCATGATGGGGTTGAGACTCACGAGCGTCTTGATCCCGTGGGGCCGCGTCACATTGGCCACCACACGCATCATGGGCACGGGCCCGATGGTGAAGACCCGGTCGATCTTCGTGCCCGAGGCGATGAGATCCTTGAGCACGTCGCTCACGAACCCGTGACGGCCGTAGCTGCCGTCATCGGTCGTCACGTACAGTTCATCGCTTGCGGAACGCGATTCCTCCTCGAGGATGAGCAGGTTCTTCGACCGCGCCCCGATGATGGAGATCACCCGGGTACCCTTCTGCTTGAGTGCCTTGGCAATGGGGTAGAGGACCCCGATGCCCACGCCACCGCCGACGCAGACGGCCGTTTCGATGCCGTCGATTTCCGTGGGGTGTCCCAGGGGCCCCAGGACGTGGCCGATGACGTCCCCCGGCTCGAGCCGGGCGAGCTGATCCGTGGTCTTTCCGACGACCTGGTAGATGATCGTCAGCGTCCCCTTCGCGGGGTCTGAGTCGACGATCGTCAGCGGGATCCTTTCGCCCTTGTCATCGATCATAAGGATGACGAATTGGCCGGCCCTGCGCTTCTTCGCAATCTCGGGGGCTTCGAAAACCGTTTTGACGATGTTTTCCGAAAGCATGACTTTTTCAGTGACTCGATGCAATGTCTCCGTCCTCCTTCAGTTCCCCGCGAATTCGCTGTTTCAGGGGAGTTGACTGATCATCAGACCTTTCCATTGAGCTCAACATACCAAATTTCAGGTCGAAGGAAAAGAGTCTTTTTAGAAAAAATGCCGTCCGACCGATACGCAATCCTATCCTTGAAGTCGCAAAAAGAAGGGGGCCTATCAGCCCCCTTCTGTCTTTCGATCCCGCACCCGGTACACGTTGAACGGTTCGCGGTTTAATACTCTTTGGTCAGTTTATCGAGCTCCGCGAGCGAAAAAACCGGGCCGTCCTTGCAGACATATTTGCTGCCCACGTTGCATCGCCCGCACTTGCCGATGCCGCACTTCATCCGCATCTCAAGCGAGGTGATAATGTTCTCCTTCGAGAACCCAAGGTCGAAGAATACGGGCAGCGTGAAGCGGATCATGATCGGAGGTCCGCAGATGACCGTCACCGCATTCTCCTTGCTCGGGGCGACCTCCTTGCACACGGTGGGAACGAAGCCTTCCCTGCCCTTCCAAGTGGCGTCGCCCTTATCGACGGTCACGTTCAGGTCGATATCGCCTCGCTTGCCCCAGGCCTCGAGTTCGTCCTTGTAAAGAAGCAATCCGGGGATTCTGGCACCGTAAACGACGGTGATCTTCCCGAAGCGCTTGCGGTTCTCCTCGAAAATCATGTAGTTGATGAGTGATCGCAGCGTTGTGAAGGCAAAGCCGCCGCCGACAATGACGATGTTCTTCCCCTCAAGATATTCGATCGGCCAGGAATTCCCCATGGGGCCCCGCACGCCCATCAGTGTCCCCTCTTCCATCTCATGGAGGGCTGAGGTGACGACACCCGCC
>DATJPI010000170.1:0-5006 GCA_035506495.1 Syntrophales bacterium | reverse complement strand
CCGGCAGCAGCGGATTCCTCGGCGTTGGCGGCGGACTGCTGGGTGACCCTCTCCATCTCGGAGACGGCCTTGTTGACCTGGCCGATGCCCTGGGCCTGCTCGCCCGAGGCCGCGGCGATTTCGGCCACCAGGTCATCCACCTTGGCAGCACTCTTCGAGACCTCCGAGAAGGCCGCATTGGTCCGCTCGACAAGCTCCGAGCCCTCTTTGACTTTTTTCACCGTTCCCTCGATGAGCGCCGAGGTGTTCTTGGCGGCCTCGGCGGCCCGCATGGCCAGGTTGCGCACCTCGTTGGCCACCACGGCAAACCCCGCGCCGGCTTCGCCTGCCCGGGCGGCTTCCACCGCTGCATTCAATGCCAGCAGATTCGTCTGGAAGGCGATCTCGTCGATCGTCTTGATGATCTTGGAGGTCTCGTCGCTTGCCTTTGAGATGTCCTCCATCGAACGGGTGAGCTCTGTCATCGAGCTGTTGGCCCGCTCGACCATCTTCCTGGATTGCTTCATGAGATTGTCTGCGGCGGAGGCATTGTCGGCGTTCTGCCTGGTCATGGAGGACATCTCCTCGAGCGATGAGGAGGTCTGTTCGATGGATGCGGCCTGCTCAGAGGAACCTTCCGCCACAGACTGGCTTGCCGAGGAGACCTGGCTCGAAACGGAAACGAACTGTTTGGAGGATTCGGTGAGGCCCTGGATGACCTGCTGCACCGGCTGCGTGACCGAGCGGGCGATGAAGACCCCTGCTCCGACCATGACCAGCCCGACGACGAACACGACGGCCAGGACGGCGAGCATCGCATTTTTCAGTGTGGCATATAGGGAAGAGCGGTCCTTCCCGATGAAGAACATGCCTGCGATCTTGCCGGCGTGATCTTTCACGGGCCAGTAGGCCGTCTCATATTCCTTCCCCAGAATGGTGTTGGTATTGAGGAACTCCTGTCCCTTGGCCAGGACCGTGTCGAGGACCTTCGGGTTGTCCATCTTGGTGCCCACGGCGCGCTGGCCGTCCTTCATGATGGTCGTCGTTACGTGCGTATCGCCCTGGAAGATGGTGCACTCCGTGCCGAACTCCTTCTTGATCCTTTCGACAAAGGCATGGTCCGCAGAGGTGAGGTCCGTGCCCGTCGTGACCGTGCCCACGATCTTGTCGCCGAGTTTGACGGGGGCGCCTGCGCGCATCGAGAATTTCACCACCGTCCCTTCCTCGATGCCGGTCGTGGTTTCTCCGGCAAGGGCCTTTTGCACGTTGGACTGGCTCAGGATGCTGTCGCCCGCCTTGTCGGAGTGGCCGCGGCCCACCACCTTGCCCTCCTTGTTGGCGATGGTGATGAGACTGATCCCGGCGTCACGCATGACGTCCTTGCCTATCCTCTGGACGATGCCCGTGTCGCCTTTTTCTATGGCCTCGGCAAGCTCCTGCCGCGCCGCCGTCATCTGGGCCGTCGATGCCAGTTTGCGTGCCTCGGAAGTTACATAGGACTGTGCGAGACCGACCATGCGGGACATCTCCGCGCGGCTCTCCTCGTTGTAGCTCTTGTTCAGGAAGTACCAGGTGCACGCCGTGAGCGTCGCGCCCACGACGACAACCGCGGCAACAACGATTCCGACGATCTTCGCGGACAGGGACAACTTCTTCATTTTTTTATTCCCCTTGATTCGGTGATCGGCTTCTCAGGCCATGTGCCGGATCGTGACGAGATCCTCGCTGTTGAGCACCCGGTCGATATCGAGCAGGATCTTGATCCCGCCGGCCGCCTTCGCCATGCCCAGGATGAAGTCCGTGTCCAGCTTCACCCCGAAAGCGGGTGTATTCTCGATGTCGGTCCCCCGGATGTTGAGCACCTCCGAGACGGCATCGACGACAATCCCCATCAGGACGGCCCCGTGTGCCCCGGCCACCTCCACGACGATGATGCAGGTTCGCTCCGTGTAGGCCGCGACTTGCAGGCCGAATCGCAGACGCAGGTCCACGACGGGGATGACCTTGCCCCTCAGATTGATCACCCCTTTGACGAAATCCGGTGTCTGGGGGACGTGCGTTACGGGCATCATCCCGATGATCTCCTTGACCTTCAGGATCCCGATGCCGTACTCCTCCTCGGCCAGAGCGAAGGTCAAGTATTTGCCTTCCCGGTCCGTCATGCTGACGGCGTCCGGGCTAATACTCACTGCTGCTTCCGCCATTGTCTGTCCCCCTGCTTTTCGATATCGTTTCTCTTGCCTGGCGCATCATCACTCCCGAAGGGATGCGGCAATTCCTTGCAAGCGGATCGACTCTCTCAGGAACCCGCCCCTACGCGGAAGATCGACATCGACGAGGCCAGCTCCTCGGCGCTTGCCGCATTGCGCTGAGTCACGCCGTTCATTTCCGAGACGGCCCGGTTGATCTGATCGATTCCCTGCGACTGCTCCCGCGAGGCTTCAGAGATCTCCCCCATCAGCTGCATGACCTTGTCCGAGCTGCCTGCAACCTCTTCAAAATCTTTGGCCGTGCTGCCGACCAGTTGCTCGCCTCTCTTGACCTTCTGGACGATCTCACCCATCTGTTGGGCCGTGTTCTTCGCCGCCTCGGCCGCTCGCATGGCCAGGTTCCGGACCTCTTCGGCGACAACAGCAAAGCCCGCCCCCGCCTCGCCCGCGCGGGCCGCTTCCACCGCCGCATTCAGGGCCAAGAGATTTGTCTGAAATGCGATTTCATCGATGGACTTGACGATCTTCTGGGTCTGCTCACTCGCCCCGGCGATCTCCCGCATGGAGCGGGTCAGCTCGGCCATGGACACGTTGGCCCGGGACGCAACCTCGCTGGTGCGGGTCATCAGCTCGCTGGCCCTGTTCGTGTTCTCCGCGTTGTTCTGGGTTCGCGCCGCCATTTCCTCCAGCGACGAGGAGGTCTCCTCCAGGGAAGCCGCCTGCTCGGAAGCCGATTCGGAAAGCGTCTGGGAGGCCTCCACTGCCCCGCCCACGGCTTCGCTCATCTTCTCGCGCATGGTGTCCACCGAGCGAGCCAGCGTCCCGATCTCGTCTTTGGAGGTGATGCTGACCGCCTGGGTCAGATCCCCCGCGGCCATCTGGTCCACCGCTTCGATGGTTTCATGGATGGGGGATGTGATCAGGCGGGTCATGAGGATGTTCACGACGAGGGACACTGCCAGGGCCGTTCCCAGGACTACGAACAGGAGCATCATAAAAGCCGCGAAACTCTTCAGGGTCGCATCGTACTTCTCCTGGCTGAGCTTTTCTTCCATGGCCAGGATTTTCTGCAGGCTTCCGTTGAGAACCTGGAATTTTTCATCCGTCGTGGCCATGTACATGGTGGCCATGTTCAGATCGGAGCCCGACAGATCCACGGCCGACGCGGCCGCTTCCCTGTATTCCTTGAGCTGCGCCACCGACGCCTGATAGAGTTTTTTCCCCTCGTCGGATGCATTCGCATCGGACAGCACCTTCCCCATGGTCTTAAGCGTCCGGTCGACAACAGCGATCTGTTCCTTGCCCAGCGCCTCGACCTTCTTCTCGTCGTAATTCGCATTGGCCCAGCTGATGACCTTGTACAGATTGGCATGCGCCTGCGAGAGGTCCTTGAGGATGCCGGCGCTCGTCTGATACCCCTTGAAGCGGTCGGTGAAAATATTCTCGACTGCCGCTTTCTGGTTCGTCAGGCCGGTGTATGACAGTATGCCCATGAGAACCAGGAAGAACATGACCAGCAAGGGACCGATGAATAATTTCCTGGACATCTTCAGGTTGGCGATGAGCCTCTTCATCTCACTTTCCTTTATGCGTTCTTGTCCCCAAATCGAACGGGCGGCTGAACGAGGCCCCTCGAATTCTGCCGCCCTCGGATTTACTTCTTGTAGGCGCCGCAGCCGACGATGTAGTTTTCGTACTTTTCAATGTACGCCGTTTTGTTTTCGAGTTTCTTGCTTGTGGGGTTGGTAAACTTGTAGTCCTGCCAGCCGGACCCCTTCGTCTTGGCGATCTCGATGCGCTCTTTGACGTAGAGCTTGCCATCGGGGTCTTTCATCTCCTTTAAGTCTTTGCCAATCATTTTCTGGTTGAACCCATGGGCCACGCATTTGCCGTCCATGTCGTAGACAAAGATGTAGAGGTCGCGGTCTATGAACTTTCCCTTGGGGTCGCTGAACTCGGCAAAGGCCTTATCCTTGCCGTTGGCCTTTATGTAGTCGACGGCCTTCTTCACCAGGGCCTTGGCCTCGGCGGGCGTGCCGTCAGCCGCCAAAGCAGCACCGGCAATGCCTGTCACGAACGCAAAGGCGATAGCGATCACAAACATCTTTTTCATTTTGACATTCCTCCTGACGGAATTTGTTTTTGTTTTGTCGATAAAACCGTTTTCGACGGCAGCCGGCGCACCCGGCCGATCCCCTGTCATAAAAAAAGCGACAACCCGACCGGCAATTGTCGCCAATCGGTTCGATTTCCGCCCTAGGCCGTCTGGCGCATCGCCAGGAGGTCCTCGCTGTTGAGCACCCGGTCGATGTCCAGCAGGATCTTGATTCCGCCTGCTGCCTTGGCCATGCCCAGGATGAAATCCGTGTTGAGCTTCACCCCGAAGGTGGGCGTGTTCTCGATGTCCGCGCCCCGGATGTTGAGAACCTCCGAGACGGCATCGACGACGATCCCCATCAGAACGGCCCCGCCTGTCCCAGCCACCTCGACGACGATGATGCAGGTGCGCTCCGTATAAGCCGTGGCTTCCAGGTTGAAACGCAGTCGCAGGTCTACAACGGGGATCACCTTTCCCCGCAGATTGATGACCCCCTTCACGAAATCGGGCGTCTGGGGAACGTGTGTCACGGCCATCATCCCGATGATCTCCTTGACCTTCAGAATCCCGATTCCGTATTCCTCCCCGGCAAGCGAGAAGGTCAAATATTTGCCCTCCCTGGCCGCTTTTGTGTCGACCGGCTGGAAGAGCGGGTCCTGCTGTTGAGCTGTCAGTTCCGTCTGCATTGCCTCTATGCCTCCGTTTGATGTTCGTATCTG
>DATJPI010000169.1:0-3352 GCA_035506495.1 Syntrophales bacterium | reverse complement strand
CTTCTTCCTGGGGTTCATCGGCCTTTTCTTCATCGCCGGTCCCGTCGTTTCGGCGCTGCTCAACGTGCTACGTCTGAAGAACCAGTTCGAGCGCGTCACGGTCACGAAGGCCTTCCTGCGGGTCGAAACGCTGAAGCGAGGCAAACAATCCAACGTGGAGATCCCCGTCGGCGAGCTGGAGGATCTGGTAGCCCCCATCTCGCGAGCGATTCCGGACACAATCGATGTGCCAGGGATGAAGGAAATCAGGTTGGGCAACACGGGGACTCCCCGGATGCCCGACGGGAGGCCCGTTCCCCGCATTCTGCTGTCCCTGATGAAAATGTCCGGATCCAGGGGAATCATCGCCCGGAGCGACAAGGCCGTCATTGAATTTGGGGAAGGGTTGGACGGGGCAGAGGTCGCTTATCTGTTTGCGCTCCTCCGCAATACGATCACCGGATAAATAGGCCGGGCAAGGGACCAACAGGAGACAGATGCACAGAACCGTCTTTGAGAGTCCTTTTTTCAGCGGCCTGTTCCGTTTCATTTCCATCCTGTTTCTGAAAAGCGCGAGATGGCGCAAGATGGGCCGCCTGCCCGATCTGCCCAAATACGTCATGATCGGCGCTCCTCACACCTCCAACTGGGATGCGCCGATCGCCATCGCCATCGTGTTTGCCTTCCGACTCAAGGCTTACTGGCTGGGCAAGCATACCGCTTTCCGATGGCCCTTTCGCGGGCTTCTGAAATGGTTCGGCGGGATTCCCATCGACCGGACGAAATCAACCGATGTCGTCACCCAGATGGTCGAGGAGATGAAGAAACGTGCGGAGCTGGTGCTGCTGCTCGCGCCGGAGGGGACGCGGAAAAAGGTGACCCGATGGAAAACGGGGTTCTATCACATTGCCGTCGGCGCCGGTGTTCCCATCGTGCTGTCGTTCCTGGATTATGCCCGCAAGGAGGGAGGACTGGGGCCTGTTTTTTATCCCACCGGCCATTTCGAGGCCGACATGGCTGAGATCCTGAGATTCTATTCCACCGTCACCGGCAGGCATCCGGAGAGAATGGGTGTCGTGGAGATTCCAGAGAGCTGAAGAGGATGGTGTGACCGCGATGCGTTGCTGGTGCTCAAGATCGCCGTCCAAATGCCGATCTCCCCAATAGAGGGGCGATGCGAACCGCAGAGCCCCCCCAAAGGGGTCGGCAACATGAATTCGGTCAAGAGCAACGAATATAGGGCCTCTGAATGCTGCCCCGTTTGCGGCAGCCGCCGGAGCGGAAATGCCGTGACGAAAGGCACCGGACCGCTCCCGGTCACCCGCTCGTATTTTCCTTGCGGGTACACGGTCACGGCGGCAGGCACTTCGACGGGGAGTATGCTTGTTGTGGGGGTAGGATGTCGAGGATCAAGCAGCAAGGATCAAGCAACAAGGTAAGAAATGAACAGAAAGATTCCTTGTCCTTGATGCTTGTGGCTTGAGGCTTGTTGCTTTAAATGACTTTCCTCATGGCCGCTACGGCCACCTCAATCTGATCGTCGGTGGGCTCCCGTGTTGTGATCTTCTGCAGGAGGAGTCCCGGCAAGCTGATTGCTCTCACCCAGCCTTTTTCTTTGTGTTTCCCGCTGAACCGGATGATCTCGTAGGACATCCCCGCGATGAAGGGAAAGAGGGTAAGCTTGTATGCTACTCGCTGAAGAAAGTCGGGCCGTCCCAGAAGCGAAAAAACAAGGATCGAGACAACGAACACCACCAGAATAAAGCTCGTCCCGCAGCGGGGATGACGAGTGGAGAACTGCTTGATGTTTTCAAGGGTGAGGTCCTGGCCGTGCTCCCAGGCGAAGACGGTCTTGTGTTCGGCCCCGTGGTACATGAACACGCGCCGCATGTCCTTCATGAGCAGTGTCGTGGCCAGGAAAGAAAGGAAGATCCCGAGCCGGATGAGACCCTCGACGATATTCAGGACGATGGTGTTTTCGATAAAACTCCTCAGCGAGGCGAAACAGTAGGCCGGAATCAGGACGAAGAGCGTCAGAGCCAGACCGACGCTCATACAGAGAGAAAGGGCGATCTCCCAGCCCTGGGGCTTTTTCTCCTCCTCGGCCATGGCAATCTCGGCCGAATAGAGAAGCGTCTTGATCCCGAGGACCATCATCTCCACGAGGGTCACGGCCCCGCGGATGATGCGAACACCCAGCACAGGGTAGCGTTTCGTGAAGGGAATGTAGTCCTGCTCCTTGATGACGATGTCTTTCGCCGGCGTGCGAACGGCCACGGCAATCCGGTTGCCGTGTCGCATCATGACCCCCTCGATGACAGCCTGGCCGCCCGCGATGTCGTCGGGGCCCGTCGGCTTGGAGTGCCCGCAGGCGGGCTCTTGGCCGAAGAAGGGAAGGATCCGGCCGAAAAAAGCTCGGGTCAGTTGAAGAATCGTCATGACTTTTCTTTCTTTTTTTCGGGGTCCTTCCGCGGCTTTTCGTCGGGCTCGCTCATGGACTTCTTGAAACCCCGGATCGCCTTTCCCATGGCGCTTCCCAGGTCGGGGAGTTTCCCCGGGCCAAAGAAGATCAGGACGATGACGACAATGATAATAAGCTCCGGCAATCCGATGCTGGGCATGAAACATGCTCCTCCGCAATGTAAGACAGCGCAGGATACCACAAATCGGACATATTGCAACCCTGCGTCCGTCAACGGATGAGAGGCCGGCGCGTTTCATAAAATAATGTAAATTCCCTAGAGGAGGTTGTCATGGTACGTATGAATGGAAGAGACATGCTAAAATGGATAATGATGGCCCTCATCGTCACCCTGCTGTCGATCGGCATGGCGGCCGCGGCGGAAACCCAGCCTGTAAAGAACGCCTGTGCCGATGATGTTGCGAAGTATTGCAATGACGTCAAGCCGGGCGGAGGGCGGCTGGCGCAATGCCTCAAGCAAAACGAGAATCAACTCTCTCCTGCCTGCAGGTCAAGCATCGAGGAGTCCAAAAAGAGGCTAAAGGAGGCTCACCAGGCCTGTGATGCCGATGTGCAGAAGTTCTGCAAGGACGTCAAACCGGGCCAGGGACGACTCGTCAAATGTCTCAGGGAGCACGAAAAGGAGCTCTCGGCTGAGTGCAGGGCGAAAATGGCGGAACGAAAGAAGAGATAGGTTCAAGGGAAAGGACGGAAATAAAAGGTTAAAGGTAAAAGGATAAAGGACAAAGAGAATCAAGAAGGTAATAAACGGAAAGGCAGGGTGCAAGGCTCTGCCTTTTCTTTTTGCGAAAGAGATTGAAATGGAGTGCCGGATCAGGCCGCCTGTTTGATCTGCCCTTTGGCCCACCGCGCCAAGCCGACTCTCATTGCGATGAGCGCGCCCCGGAATTC
>DATJPI010000168.1:0-3031 GCA_035506495.1 Syntrophales bacterium | reverse complement strand
CGGGCTATGATGGAGTCGCTCACGGCTATCAAGAGGGCCGGTGCGGACATCATCCTCACCTACTTTGCCCCCGATGTGGCGAAGCTGCTGCAAAAGTGAGCAAGGTAACAGGTAACAGGTAACAGGTAACAGGTAACAGGTTTTCCTGCTACCTCACACCTGCCACCTGATACCTCAGAGCAAGGCAAGTTGTATGTCTCATCGTCAACATGAAAGTAAGGCGCCACGGCAGGGCACAGAAAGAATGGTTCTTCCCGGGACACTGCGCATGGTGGCCTGGGAGGTGACCCGCAGCTGCAACCTGGCCTGCGTGCACTGCCGGGCCTCGTCCGTCCTCGGTCCCTACAAGGGGGAGCTGGACACCGCGCGGTGCCTTCAGCTGTTGGACGAAATCGCTGCGTTCAGCCAGCCCGTCATCATCCTCACGGGGGGCGAGCCGCTTCTGCGTCCGGACATCTTTGAGATTGCAGCCTACGGCGACAGCAAAGGCCTGCGGATGGTCATGGCCACCAACGGGACGCTCGTCGACGATTCAACGGCGGCGAAAATCCGCGACGCTGGAATCCGACGCGCGAGCATCAGCCTCGACGGCGTCGATGCCGAGCGGCACGACGCCTTTCGCCAGGTGCCTGGAGCTTTTGCAGGGGCTCTTTCCGGCATCGAGGCCCTGAAGCGTGCCGGCGTTGAGTTTCAGGTGAATACGACGATCACGCGGATAAACCTCGACCAGGTCGAGGGGCTGCTGGCTCTGGCGCAGAAACTGGGCGCGGCAGCGCATCATGTATTCCTCCTCGTTCCCACGGGCCGCGGCAAGGAGATGGCCCATCAGGCCATTTCGCCCGAGGACTACGAGAAGACCCTGGACTGGTTCTACGAGGCGGGCTTAGCCTGTCCCATGCAGCTCAAGGCCACCTGTGCTCCGCACTTTTACCGCATCTACCATCAGCGCAAAAAGGAAAGAGCGGCAACGTCCGTCCCCGAAAACCCCCTTCATGCCATGACGCGCGGCTGTCTCGGCGGGAGCTCCTTTGTCTTCATCTCTCACCAAGGTCAGATCCAGCCTTGCGGCTACCTCGAACTCGACTGCGGGCAGCTGAGAGAGAAACCCTTCGAGGAGATATGGAAGGAGTCGGCCGTCTTCCGGGATCTGCGCGATCTTCGCAAGTATGGCGGCAAATGCGGCCGCTGCGAGTTCATTACTGTTTGCGGCGGCTGCCGGGCCCGGGCCTACGAAAAGACGGGTGACTACCTTGCAGAGGAGCCGCTGTGCATCTACGAGCCAAAGAAAGAAGCGAGGAGAGAGGAATGAGGTCCGAGGACGGAATAGGAGTTCTCGATTTTCGCACCGGGCGATGAAAGTTCAAAAGCGGCGGTGTACACGGGAAATAGAGAAACGGAAAGGAAAGGTCACATGGATGAGTTGATCAGGACGATCATGGAAAAGGCGGGCATCACCGAAGAGATGGCCCGCGGCATCATCGACGAGGTTGTCGCTTATACCAAGACAAAAGTGCCCGGCCCCTTCCAGCATTTCGTGGACCAGATATTCGAAAGGGAGGAACAATAAAGGACCTGAGGAATAACCTGCAGTAAAAGGCTTCTGCAAGACCCCCCGATTTTCATGAAATTCGGGGGGTTTTCTTTATAGAATCGGCTTGATTCCGGGGCATGTTATTTAACTCTTTGAATAGATTGAGAAAAAGGATTGATAGATACATTTTTACTATATAGATTCTACATTTTTTCTATAAAAGATTCTTCTCAACTGGCCGATAAGGATAGGTGTAATGGGTCGCTTATCTCTCGCCTTCTCGAGATATCCGAATTCAGAAAGACAGAAGAATGTTCGTTTAACCATATCCGCTTCAGGGAGTGAAAAATGAAGAAGGGTTTGATAGTCGGTTTGTGTGCGGTTTTGTGTGTCCTGATGTTTGCCATGACAGCGTTGGCAGACTGGAAGGAGACAGGCAGAGACAGGTGGCGCATCATTTATTTGGATGATGAGATCCAGCGAAGCGGACAGGGCACTTTCGTGATGCGTGAGAAGAAGGAGTACATCTACGAGGGGCCGAGATGCTCCTGTGCCCCCCACGAGGTATTTCTCAGCTACGTCGTCAACGCTGCAACGTGCAAGGTTGAGAAATACGAGATGAAAGCCCTGGACGAGGACGGCAACGTCATTCTGTCTCAAACGGGAGGGGAGGCCACCCCTGAATTTTCACTGGCGCCGTATTGCACAATCGCGCTGGTGAATGCGGCAAAGATGGCGGAAACGAAGTCCGACGCTTCAAATGTACAAGTCGCGTCGATTCACCAGCAATCGTTCCCCGTGGAGCCGTAGCACCTGTCATTACATCGGGTTCGAGGATCGAGGCGCGAGGGTCGAGGTTTTATCTTTGACCTCGGTCTTCATTTCCCGTTCCTCGAACCTTTTAATCCATCGCGCTGCCCCAAGGGTTCACCCGCGGGTTGCCGGCGCAGGCGACACAGAAAACTTTCGTAGGAATCGATCCGCAGCCCTGCTGCCACATGTCGAACTTCCGGCAGGCCCGGCACAGGAGTTTCTCGCAATAGTCACAGTAGATGATGGAAGGGGTTTTCCCGCAGACCTGACAGATTTCTGTGCCGTCGGTAATGCGCATCGCCGATTCCACCTCCAGGCACGATCTCCATCCTGTTTGCGCTTCAGAGTAAAGGCAGGTGATGTTCCTGTCAAGGCGGGACAGCTAGAATTGGTGGCGCAGGGCAAAGTGGAAGACTACGTCGGGGGCCGTCTTGACCACCAGGTCCTCCGAGACACCGATGTCGAGGGCCGTTCGCTCAGAGAAGTGCAGCGTACCGCCCATCACGATCTGGACCGAGCCGGAGCTCAATTCGACGAGATCGCTGTCCTTGTAAAATGCGGAATGCCCGTCGAACTGAACCTTCAGGGTCAGCCACACCAACGGGTGCCAGCCTGCACCCAGGCTCCCGAAGGCGGCGGCATTCTGCTGCTGATCCGGCAGGACATTTCCTTTTGTCATCCCCAGGA
>DATJPI010000167.1:0-4223 GCA_035506495.1 Syntrophales bacterium | reverse complement strand
GAGATAGACCAGATCGGGAGGATACGGTTTTGAACTTTCAAAATCTGATGAAACAGGCGCAGAAGCTCCAGGAGAAGATGGCAAAGGTGCAGGAGGAGCTGGCCGCAAAGACCGTGGAGGCCACGGCCGGTGGCGGCATGGTGACGGCCGTTGTCAACGGCAAGTTCGAGCTGATTTCTATCCGAATCGAAAAAGACGTCGTCAATGCCGACGACATCGACATGCTGCAGGACCTCATTGTCGCGGCAGTAAACGAAGGGGTCCGCAAGGCCCAGGAGATGGCCTCAGCGGAGATGGCGAAGGTCACCGGCGGGATGAAGCTTCCCGGCATGATGTAAGAGGGCGCAGGACATGACGGGATATGCAGCGCCCATTCAGCGACTCATCCAAGAGCTGGGCCGCCTGCCGGGGATCGGCGAGAAGACGGCCACGCGTCTGGCCATGTTCATCCTCCGATGGTCCCCCGAGGAGGCCAAACGGCTTGCCGAAAGCATCATCGACGTAAAAGAAAAGATCCGCTTCTGCTCGGTGTGCCTTAACCTGTCCGAGGGCGAGCTCTGCGACATCTGTGCCGACCCTGCGCGGGACCGGGAGAGAATCTGCGTTGTCGAGAACCCCGACTCCCTGACCGCCATTGAGGAGAGCGGGAGCTTCCGCGGAACCTACCATGTGCTTCACGGCGTCCTTGCCCCTCTCGACGGAATCGGCCCCGATCAGATCCGGATCCGTGAGCTTGCCAAGCGCCTGGAGCAAGGCGGCATCCGGGAAGTGATCCTGGCCACGAATCCCAGCGTCCAGGGCGAAGCGACGGCGCTTCTGATCACGAGGCTTCTCAAGGACAGGGGCATCGAGGTCACCCGGATCGCCCTTGGGGTCCCTGTGGGGGGAGATCTGCGTTACACGGACAAGATGACGCTGGTGAAGGCGATGGAGCACCGCCGAGGCATGTAAACGACCGTTGAAAAATGCCCGTCTGCTGCGTTGCCCTTGTTGCTCGTCCTATGAAGACCTTACCCTCTGTTCTCCTCCCCTGGCGGCAGGAGGAAGTGGAGCAGGGGGTCCTTCGACAAGCTCAGGATGGCGTCTCTGTTCGTCATGGTGAGCCTGTCGAACCATCCCCCTCACCTCGGTCCTCTCCCTCGGAGGGGAGGGGATGATCAAGGCTCAGGGTTGCTAGAGGCCTCGCTCCCCGGAATGTCGGGCGCCTTGCATCCCAGCATTTTGAACAGCCGCCAGGATTCTCAGTATGCAGGGTTTCCCTGATCATTTTTATGATCGGGGTTTCTTTTATCTACGGAACGAAATACATGTTGCTGAGTCTGGTCATCGGTTTTCTTGCGGGGATCTTCGGAGGCATCGCCGGGGTAGGCGGCGGTGCTGTCATGATTCCCATGATGGTGGGCATCCTGAAGCTCTCCCAGCACAAGGCAAGCGGCACGAGCCTGATGACGCTTGTTTTCACAGGGATTGCGGGCACGATCACCTATGCCGCAGGCGGTCATGTTGACTTCATGGCGGCGTTGCTTTTGGCTGTGACGGCCATTGCCGGTGCCAGCTGGGGTGCCCGCTTTTCCCACAGTCTCCCCGAGGCGACACTCCGCCGCTACTACGGGGCGTTCCTCATATTCATTGCTCTCTCGATGGTCCTGAAGCCCTGGCTTCCCCACGTGTCGAGTCCTCTCGAGGGGTGGCTGAAGGTGTTTGTTTTGCTCGCGGCAGGCTTCTTCACCGGGCTTCAATCGGGGATCATGGGCGGTGGTGGCGGGGCCGTATCGATCCCGGCCATGGTTCTGCTGGCCGGCTTCAGCCAGCATCTGGCCCAGGGGACATCCCTTCTCGTCATGATCCCGACGGGGGCCACGGCAGCCTGGACCTACTGGAACCGGGGAAATGTGGATAAGGAACTTCTCAAGGGAATGATACCGGGAATCCTCATCGGCACTTACGCGGGGGCCACCATCGCCGGTCACCTTCCCGATGCGAATCTCCGGTATATTTTTGCGCTGATGCTCTTCTGGATCGGAGTCCGTTACCTGAGAACGCCTCCCCCATCAGCGGCACAAAAGATGAGTGGCGACTGAAAAGGGACATATTTATTTTTTGATTCCGGAGGGATCCATATCTGCTTGTCGGCTCCGCTGGATCATTTCCATCCCCAGCCACACAAGGACTGCAGCAAACAGGCTCCGAAGGGCGTCCTCAGGCAGGAGGTTGGCAAACATTCCTCCCACAAAAGCACCCGCGACAATCCCGCCGACGAGGCCGGGAAGGATGGAGAGCATGATATTTCCGTGCCTCCAATGGGCATAAGCCCCGACTGCCCCGGCCGGTACGATGGCCAAAAGCGAACATCCCTGGGCGATGAATTGATTCATGCCTGTGACGAGAATCAGCCCCAGTACTGTCAAGGCTCCTCCCCCGATTCCCAGAAGCCCTGCCAGAAAACCCGTGACAAGACCGATGGCGACGAGGGAGAGATCCTTTTCCCATCCTGTCAGGGGACGGGCGGACAGCGAGCCCAGATACATCTTCCCGATGAGAAGAAACGACAGGACGATCAGGAAAAAACCGAAGTATCGCCTTAGCTTCCAGCCGGGCAGGCTGACGCAGTACCTCGCCCCTATCCGCGCCGTCAGGGACCCCGCGACGGCCAGGATCAGGGCGGCCATGTAGTCCACGCTGCCGTTGACGGCATAGGCGGCAGCGCCCGAAATCCCTGAAAATACCACGGCAACCAGGCTCGTCCCATGGATGCTCGCCTGGGAAACCCTGAAGAAACGGCTCATGATGGGGACCATGATGACCCCGCCGCCTATGCCGACGAGGCCGCCGAAAATCCCCGTGCAGAGTCCGATCAGGAAGCTCACCGGCCTATTTCCTCCTCTTACTAGGGGAAAACTTATCACAAAACGGGCATTTATATCCATCCAGGAGTGT
This sequence comes from Syntrophales bacterium, assembly GCA_035506495.1. Classification (GTDB taxonomy): domain Bacteria; phylum Desulfobacterota; class Syntrophia; order Syntrophales; family UBA2192; genus UBA2192. The sequence continues at coordinate 1,286 of DATJPI010000167.1, read as the reverse complement.
GGCCGCAACATTTTACGGTGCCCCGGAGAAAGGTCAAATACATTTGAAATTTTAGCACTTTGGTATTGACAGGAAATCATGATTCGGATAAGGGAAATCGTCTATAATCCTTTTTCTTCAATCCACTGTTCATTCAGCTGCATGTAAATCATTCCGGGGGAGAATCACCGATGATCGAGATCAGATGGCATGGAAGAGGCGGCCAGGGGGCTGTGACGTCAGTCGAGATGATGGCCCTGGCGGCCATTGAGGTAGGGAAATACGCCCAGGGCTTTCCCGCATTCGGGCCGGAAAGGCGCGGTGCGCCCGTCATGGCTTTCAACCGCGTATCGGACAAGCCCATCAAGATCCGCTCCGGAATATACCAGCCCGATGTGGTCGTCGTCCTCGATCCGAGCCTCGTAGGCCTTGTTCCCCTTACCGACGGCCTCAAGCCCGGCGGCATTCTCATCGTCAATACATCAAAACCGGCCGGGGAGATTCGGAAGAAGCTAAATTACAAGGGGAAACTCTTCACAGTCGACGCCACGCACATTGCAAGGGAGGAACTCGGCGTTCCCATCGCGAACACGACCATGCTCGGGGCCGTTCTCAAGGCCACTTCCGTGCTCAACCTCAACTCCATGAAATCGCCCCTGGAGCACCGTTTCGGCCGCGTGGCCACGAAGAACATGTCCGCCATGAAGCGGGCCTTCAACGAACTCAAAGCAGCAAAAGCCGCCTGATCGGAAAGAGGTTCTCATATGGCAAAGAAAAAGACAGAGCAGAAAAAATGGCCCGAGAAATGGCAGGAGCTCAACCCTGGCTGCATGGTCTTTGCCGCGGGCAACGCAGCAAATTACAAGACCGGAAGCTGGAAGTCCCAACGACCGATACTGGACAAGCAAAAGTGCATCAAGTGCGGAATATGTTACATATTTTGCCCTGAAGGCTGCATCCAGGAGGACGAAGAGGGGTACTTCATCGCGAATCTGGATTACTGCAAGGGATGCGGGATCTGCCCTCACGAGTGCTGGCCCGGTGCCATCGTGATGCGCGAGGAGGAGGAGTAAGATGGGAAAACGCATTGGAATGGAAGTGGCCATCGCGGCGGCAGAGGCCGTCGCGCTGTGTAATATCGATGTGGCGGCCGTCTACCCGATCACGCCGCAATCCCACATCGCCGAGCACATGGCGGACATCATCCACGACGGCAGGATCGATTCCGAGTTCATCACCGTCGAGTCCGAGCACTCGGCCATCAGCGCCTGCGCCGGCGCATCGGCGGCCGGGGCACGCGCCTACAC
>DATJPI010000166.1:0-11543 GCA_035506495.1 Syntrophales bacterium | reverse complement strand
AATGGAAAAAATGGCATGGTGATCGTATGCGCGATCATGAGAAAACTGGTTCATATCATCTATGGCATCCTGAAATCAGGAAAGCCATTCGATCCAAATTATAAACCTCATTTTGCTTGAATCGGAAAACGGTATCTACAAAGTCGCAAGATCCATTTGCAGTGCATTCGCCGATTACCAATTGAAATCCAGTTGAGATTTATCCAAGCGTAATCATCGAATTGTCACAGAATATATAATCCTATCGATTCTATATGGAACCCATGCTGTCCTATTTCTTTTGATATTAGATTCGTGAGACCCTGAGCAAGATGCGACAAAGAAATCTGCTCGGTGAAACATATTCAAACATCCGGGCCTGCGTCCAGACATTTGTCCAATGTTTCGCTGTCCAGCTCTTTTTCCCATTTTGAAACAATAATGGTCGCTGCGCCGTTGCCCACCAGGTTGGTCAGCGCCCGGCCGGTGGACATGAAGCGGTCAATGCCAAAAATAACCGCAAGGGCCGCTACCGGAATGCCCGGTATCAGCGACAGCGTTGCCGCAAGAACGATAAAGCCGCTGCCGGTGACACCAGACGCCCCTTTCGAGGTAAGCAGCAATACGGCTATGATGGTAATTTCCTGAACCAATGTAATATCGGTGTTGGTTGCCTGCGCCAGGAACACAGCCGCCATCGTCAGATAAATCGATGTGCCGTCCAGATTGAAGGAATACCCGGCAGGGATCACCAGGCCGACCACCGATTTCGAGCAGCCGAGCCGCTCCATTTTCTCCATCATCCTCGGAAGCACGGTCTCCGACGACGACGTCCCCAGGACGATCAGCAATTCTTCCTTGATGTAGGAAAGGAACCTGAAAATACTGAATCCCGCCCATCGGGCGATGGGTCCGATTACCAACAGCACGAATACGATGCAGGTGCCGTAAAAAACCGCCAGCAGCTTCCCGAGAGGCCCCAGGGAAGCAATTCCGTATTTTCCGATGGTAAAGGCCATCGCCCCGAAAACACCGATAGGCGCCACGACCATGATCATATCCACGATCTTGAAGATAGCGCGGGTGAACTCGGTAACGACAGCTGCCAGCGTTTTACCGGCCTTGCCCATCACCGATAAGGCGCCGCCAAATAAAATGGAGAATAGTAAAATCTGCAGGATGTCCCCTTTGGCAAAGGCATCCACCACGGTTGACGGAATGATGTTCATAAGAAATTCGACCATGCTCTGAGACTGCGCGGCGGTTGCATAGGCGGAGATGGCCTTGGTGTCCAGACCGCCAACGTTCACGTTCATGCCCACTCCCGGCTGCAACACTTTCACGGCGGCCCAGCCCATCAGAAGAGCGAGCGTTGTCACCGCTTCAAAATAAAGCAGTGCCTTCGCCCCCACCCGGCCAACCTTTTTCATGTCCTCCATACCAGCGATACCGGACACAATCGTGCAGAAGATAATCGGGCCGATGATCATCTTGATAAGCTTGATGAATCCATCGCCAAGCGGCTTCATGCTCGCACCGGAATCCGGATAATAATGTCCCAGAGCTACACCCGCGAGAATAGCGACAAGCACTTGGAAGTGAAGAGTTCTGTAGAATGGTTTTTTCCGGCCGGCCTTTTTTTCGGTTTCCACGCTGCTTGTCCCCCTCGTAAAAATTTGTTGTCAGACTAGGTCCAATTCGGTGTGGTTGAAAAGAACTTGTTCAGATGCCTTATGGGGCGCGTCAATATCATCGTCGAGGTTCCCCCCGGGAGCATGCACGCGCACTGCTGCTCTGCCAACTCATATAGGGATTGCGTTTACAGCAGGCAGGCTAGAATTGAATCACAGACGGAGCTCTGAATAAGGAGGACAGGTGTGAAGAATGGAAAGGATTGTATCAGCAAAATCATTTTGAAGCGGGCAATTGCCTGAAATCAGGTTTCCGAAATGAATCGATACAATCTGTACATCGAAAGAGCAATTTCGGAGAACTCTGTCAGGTGTCGTGTCAAAATCTTCCTGCATAAGGCTGGGCTCTGAATTTATGATTAGGGGTTCATCCCAGGCGGATGACGAACATAATAGAAATACAGTAAAGATCAGGCAGAGCGTAGCGGTAGTGCGGATCTGCTGGAAGAAAGCCATAGTTCCTCGCCGAGGCTCTTCGGTCAATAAAGCGGATTCCTTTTAACAAATAAGGCATTGAAATACAATATAAAAGCTTAGAATCTTGTTACATAGTTGTACCATTCGGAATCTATTCAATCGGCCCTTTCCTAAAGTTCAAATAAAGAAAGGCAGACCCCAATTGCCACTGCCTTTGCTCTTTGACAATGACCGATTGTAATCGTGGATATTTCAGCAGAATGTGAGTTCAAACCTTTCAGGAAGGAAGACAGCCGCCTGAAAAAGAAAGGCCCTTGCGGGATCCGCAAGGGCCTCTTGGTCTTCTCAATTACCCAATACCCAATAACCCAATTACTCCTTCTTGGCCTCCAGGCTGTGTGTCTTGATCTTGCGGTGGAGGTTGCTTCGTTCCAGGCCGATGGAGTCGGCCGTCTTGGAGATGTTGCCCTCATTTTCCTGGAGTTTTTTCAGGATGAACTTCTTTTCAAATTCCATTTTTGCCTTGCGGAAAGAATTGTTTGTGAAGATCGTATCGATGGCCTCTTCCGGCTGTTCTTCCCTTGACAGGGGCGGGATGTCGTCGGCCGTGACTTTGGAGGCCTGCGTCATGATGACGAGTCGCTCAACGATGTTCTTGAGCTCCCGAACATTTCCCGGCCAGTTGTGCTCCATGAGGACGTCGACGGCGTCATCGGTGATAACCTTCGGTTCGATGCCTTCCTTAAGGCAGAAATCGCTCACAAACTGATTGGCCAGGATGGGAATGTCCTCTTTGCGATCCCTCAAAGGCGCGATGGTGAGTGGAATGACGTTGAGCCTGTAATAGAGGTCCTGCCGGAACCGTTCCGACTCCATTTCCTTCTCGAGGTCCTTGTTGGTCGCAGCGAGCACCCGGACATCCGTATCGATAAACTTGTTGCCGCCCACCCGCTCGAACTTCTTTTCCTGGAGGATTCGCAGGATCTTCGCCTGCGCCTTGAGACTCATGTCGGCTACCTCGTCGAGGAAAAGCGTTCCCTCGTGGGCCATCTCGAACTTGCCCCGCTTCTTGCCCGTGGCGCCTGTGAACGATCCCTTTTCGTGGCCGAAAAGCTCGCTCTCGATGAGTTCCTCGGGAATGGCCGCGCAGTTGACTTCGATGAAGGGTCTCTTCGCCCGCTTGCTCTGGTAATGGATCGAACGCGCGACGAGTTCCTTCCCCGTGCCGTTCTCCCCCATGATGAGAATCCAGGCGTTTGTCGGGGCGACGATCCGGATCATTTCCTTGAGATCAACAATGGATTTGCTCTGACCGATAAGCTCGAAGGCGGAGGTGACCCTCTGCTTGAGCAGCTTGTTCTCTTCCTCGAGCCGGACGAGGTCGAGAGCGTGATTGACGAGCAGGACCACTTTTTCCAGGGAGATGGGCTTCTCGATGAAATCGAAGGCGCCGAGCTTGGTCGCTTTCACGGCCGTCTCGATGCTGCCGTGACCCGACATCATGATGACGGGGACCTGGGGGTAATCGGTCTTGATGATCTTGAGGGCTTCGAGACCGTCCATGCCGGGGAGCCAGATATCCAGAAGCACGAGATCGGGCAGATCTTCCTCGATCGCCTTGAGGGCCTCCTCACTACTACCCGCCGTGCGGACCTCATACCCCTCGTCGGTCAGGATCCCTTGCAGGGACTGACAGATGCTCTCTTCGTCGTCAACCACCAGTATCGTTTTGTACATGTTCTCTATTCCGGGAAAGATCGATCACGGAATCCGGATCCCATATCCGGATATCCCGTTGACATGCATCTCCCGTTCCCGTTTCCCCTGCAGGTTATTTTTTGACCAGAATATCGGCTACCCTGTCGTGAAGGACTTTGGAAGCTGCCTCGTTTCCCACGGGTCCCACGCGGATACCCAGCGTCGTCAGGTCCTTGTCCTTGTACTTGATCCTGAACTGGACCTTTTCGTCATTGATGACGGCGGTGATCTTTCCGCCGTCCGTCTGTTTGTCCGGCTCCACATCGCGCCCCTTCATGTCGGCGATCACCTTTTCGACGGCCGACCAGACTGCATTTACGGAGAAATAGTAGTCTGTCCTCATCTCCCCTTCAATGAAATAATACGTTCCTGTGCCCCCCGCGACGGCCGCCCCCCCGACAACCAGGACCGGGCATCCGTACAGGGCAAAACAACATCCCAGCAGGATCAGCGCAGTAGTGATTCGTGTCTTCTGGATCATCGGCTTCTCTCCCCTTCACCTTCATTCTGGTTGTTCGCCTTGTCATTTTCCGGTTGTGTTTTCCCTTCCTCCGCAAAGGATTTCAGCCCCTCCGCCAGAGTTTGCAGCTTCTTGTTCACGGAGTAACTCACCGTTTTCTCCGGGTAGCTCCCTTTTTCATCGGCCACCCCCGCGGGCACCCCTGTGAGCAACTCGATACCCTCATCGATCGTTTTCACCGGCCAGATGTGGAACTTCCCCTCGGCCACGGCCTTCACGACATCTTTTCTCAGGATGAGCTCAGGGATGTTCAACTGCGGGATCATGACCCCCTGCCTGCCGGTAAGGCCCCGGGCCCTGCAGACGTCGAAGAACCCCTCGATCTTCTGGTTTACCCCCCCGATGGGCTGAATTTCGCCTTTCTGGTTAACGGAACCCGTCACGGCAATGTCCTGTCGCAGGGGCAATTCCGACAGACTCGACAGAATCGCGTAGATCTCCGTCGAGGAGGCGCTGTCTCCGTCCACACCGCCGTAGGACTGCTCGAAGCAGATGCTGGCACTCATGGTCAATGGTTTGCTTTGGGCGTACTTGCCGCGGAAGTAACCCTCCAGGATGAGCACACCCTTGTCGTGGGTTCTGCCGGAGAGTTTCGCCTCACGCTCGATGTTGATCACACCGCCGCGGCCCATGGAGGTCTTGGCCGTGATCCTCGAGGGTTTTCCGAAGGCGTACTCTCCCATGTCGTAGACCGAGAGGCCGTTGACCTGCCCGACGACCTTGTCGTCCGTATCGATCATGATTGTGCCGTCGTCGATGAGTTCCTGAATCTTCTCCTCGATCTGGCTGACGCGGTTGATTTTTTCATCGTAGGCCCGATCCACATGCCGGTCCAGGACGAGGTCGCTGCCGTCCTTTCTCGCCCAATAGTGGGCCTCTCGGATCAGGTCGGCGATTTCGCTGAACCGTGTCGAAAGCTTTTTCTGCCGTCCCGACAAGCGGACGCCGTACTCCACAACCGCACAGACGGCTCTTTTTTCGAAATCGAGAAGCTTTTCCTCGTCGACGATGCGCTTGATGAGGCATACATATTCCCGGATGTTTTCATCCGTGTTGGCCATCTCGATGTCGAACTGGGCCTTCGTCTTGAAGATCTCTTTAAAGTCTCGTTCCAGGTTGTAAAGAAGGTAGTAAAGATAATCGTCGCCGATCATGATCACCTTAACATCCAGAGGAACCGGTTCGGGTTTGATCGCCGTGGGCAGGAAACTGAAGGGGTCGTAGGGCTGCATGTTCAGCTCCCGGCTCTTCAGCGTCCGCTTGAGAAACGTCCAGACCCCCGGCTCGATGAGAGCTTCCAGAGCATCAAAAACGATGAAACCACCATTGGCCCTCATCAGCGAGCCGGCCTTGATATGAGTGAAGTCCGTCCTCCAGAATCCCGAACGGTCCACCTCGCGTTCGATCGTGCCGAAGAGATTCTTGTAGGTCGGGGCCGTCTCGATGATAATAGGGGTCGTCTCGGTTTCCGTATTGTCCACGAGGACGTTCACCTTGAATTCGATAAAACGCCTCACGGGGGGCTGGGGCATCGGGAAGGGAAGAGCCTGTTGTTGCTGCTGTTCCTCTTCCTTTTCCTGAAACATCTTCAGATTCGACAGAATGTGCTCCTGGACTTCGTCAAGGTAGCCTTTCACCTTCACGTTGGTGTCCGCGTAATGGAGCTTCAGATCCGATATTTGCGCCGCCACGGCAGGGGAGCCATACTTGTGTTCGAGGGTTCCGATCTGCTGCCGGATCTCACGCTCGATGTCCCTGGTTTCCCGCATGACGGAATCAAGCTCGATGCGCAGATCGACGATCTTTTTGCGGATGTTGTCCAACTCCTCTTTGCTGAACTTGTCCTCCTCGGCCATGGCCTCGAGTTGCTCAAAAGGCACCGGTTGACCTTCCACGATCGGGGCAATGTCCTGCCGTGTGAAGGGGCCCATCTGAAAGGCGACCAGCTGGAAATTTTCCTTCAGCAGCCGGTCATTGAACTCCCGGATAATCTCCTTCTGCTTCCGCCGATAGGAGTTGATGACTTCCTCGGATTCCTTCTTGAACTCATCGCTCTCGAGGATGAACGGGATTTCTTTCCGAAGATGGGCGACGAGTTCATCCATGTCCTTCTGAAAGTTTCTGCCGGTTCCTGCCGGAAACGTGACGACCCTCGGACTATCAGGATCCTTGAAATTGTGGACGTAACAGATATCTCCGGGGATGGGTTTCTTAAGGTCGAGCTGGGCAAGCAGGTTCTTGATGGTGGTCGTCTTCCCCGTGCCCGTCATCCCTGAGACATAGATGTTGTAACCCGGGCTTTCAATCTCGAGTCCCAGCGTGATGGCCTTCACAGCGCGGCTCTGGCCAATGATTCCATCGGTCTTCTTGCAGTCCTTTGTCGTGTCAAACCCCAGAAGCTCTGGGTTGCAGGACCAGCGCAGCAGTTCAGTGGGGACTTCTTTCGTTTGGACCATCAATTCCATGACGTTACCCCCGAGACTCTTCGGTCGTAATGACTTCTATCATGTTAAAAGATAACGGATGCATTTGGAATTGTCCATTCTTTCTTGAGCGGCCAGGTCTGCGAACACCGCCGTCCAAGCTCTTCCGGCAATGAGGTGTACATCCTACAACGCCGGATGGGAACACTTCCTCAGGATGCTTCAGGAGGTGGATTCACCCGTCAGCCGGGAGAACTCTCTCAAAAGCTCCTCCTGCTTCTTGGTAAGATTGGTGGGAATCTTGACAAGGACTTGAACCACCTGGTCCCCTCGGCCGACACCCTTGAGGTGAGCAACGCCCTTCCCCTTGAGGCGGAATATCTTGCCGCTCTGGGTTCCCTTGGGGATTTTGATGGACTCCTTGCTGTCGATAGTCGGCACCTCAATCGTGGCCCCCAGAGTGGCCTGGGTGATCGAGATGGGGATCTGGCAGAGGATATCATAGCCGTCGCGCTCGAAGAACTCATGGGCCTTCACGTGAATAAAGACGTAGAGATCCCCGTTGGGTCCTCCGAAGTCGCCTTCCTCACCTTCTCCGCGAAGCCGCAAGCGGGAACCTGTTTCGACGCCGGCGGGGATCTTGAGGCTTACCGTTTTCCTTGTCTTGGCCTTCCCGGTCCCGTAGCAGGTCTTGCAGGGGTTATTGATCACGCGCCCGGCGCCCCGGCACTGGGGACAGGTGGTGCTGATCGTGAAGAACCCGCTCGACTGGGTCACGGTGCCGCGTCCGCCGCAGCGGCTGCACGTTTCGGGGTGTGTCCCCGATGCCGCTCCGGTCCCCTGGCAGTCAGGGCAACGCTCCAGTTTCTCCAGTTCGATCTGGGTGGAGGTTCCCTTCACGGCGTCCATGAAGGAAATCTGGAGATCGTAACGCAGATCGGCCCCCTGGCGGACCGAGGAGCGCGTTCGTGTCCTGGCGCCGGTGAATCCGAAGACGTCTTCAAAGATGTCACTGAAGTTGGTGAAGATGTCGTCGAAACCTGAGAACCCGCGGAAACCGGTCCCGTTGATTCCTTCGTGCCCGTATCGGTCGTAGATCTTCCGCTTCTCGGGGTCATGGAGCACCTCGTAGGCCTCTGCGGCCTCCTTGAACTGCTCCTCGGCCTTTTTATCCCCCGGGTTGCGATCCGGGTGGTACTGCATCGCGAGCTTCCGGTAGCTCTTCTTGATTTCTTCGTCGGATGCGCTGCGATCAACGCTCAGGATCTCGTAGTAATCCCGTCTTTCCATGTGAGCTCCGCGTTGTCCTTTCCTTTCGAATACCCATGACGGGATGAAGTCGTTTCAGGGGCAGGGATGGGGCTGTCCGCTGGACACACCTATCCCTTTGAAGTGCCGATAACTTAATGATACCCCCGGGCACTGTCAAGGCAGGATAGGAATTATTTTCGAGATCAGGGTTTTGCGGTAAACCGCTGGCGGGCTTCCTCGTACTTCTGCCGGGTTTTCTCAATGATATCGGGAGGTAATTCTGGCGCCGGGGGCTTCTGGTCCCACTTCAGCGAAAGCAGGTAATCGCGGAGGAACTGCTTGTCAAAGCTCTTCTGCCCGCGTCCCTCGGCATAATCGTCCCGGGGCCAGAACCGGGAGGAGTCCGGCGTGAGCACCTCGTCGATCAGGATGAGCTCGTCGCCCAGCATGCCGAATTCCATTTTTGTATCGGCGATGATGATCCCCACAGAGTCGGCGATGGAAACGGCACGTTTGTAGATGGCGAGACTCACCTTGATGACCTGCTCTGCCAGCCCTTTGCCAATGATGCGGGCCATGTCCTCCCGCGAGATGGGCATGTCGTGTTCACCCTCGGGAGCCTTGGTGGAAGGGGTGAAAACCGGCTCGGGAAGTTTGGATGATTCCTTCAGACCGGCGGGCAGCCGGATGCCCGAGACGGGTTTTCCGCTCTTGTAGTCCTTCCAGGCCGAGCCGCTGAGGTAGCCGCGGACGATGCACTCCACGGGAAGGGGTTTGGCTTTTTTCACGAGCATGCTCCGGCCCCTCAGCACATTGCTGTGGGATCGGCATTGCTCGGGGAACTTCTCCACGTCCGTCGTGACGAGGTGATTGCCGATGATGTCCGCCATCTGCCGGAACCAGAACTCGGAGAGCGTCGTCAGGACTTCACCCTTCCCGGGGATGGGATTCGGCATGATCACGTCGAAGGCCGAGATCCGGTCCGTCGTCACGATGAGCAGATGCTCCCCCAAATCGTAGATGTCGCGGACCTTGCCGCGGCTGACGAGCTTCAGTCCTTTGAGATCTGTCTGGTAGAGTGGCGGCTGGCTCATGATCTGCTCCTTGTTCAGCGGACGTAGAGGTTGCTGCGCTTCTCGTGCTGGATGGTCGAGGTGGGCATCCTCCCATAGTTGTGGCCGGGCAGGACAATCGTCTCGTCGGGTAGCGTGTAGAGCTTCTCCTTAATGGCCTTCGACATGACGTTCCAGGAGCCGCCCGGCAGATCTGTCCGGCCTACGGCCTCGACAAAGAGGGTGTCGCCCGTAAACACGTGTCCTGCCGTGTAGAGAGAGATCCCGCCGGGTGTGTGTCCGGGTGTATGGAGGACCTTCAGCTTTACCTTGCCGACCTCGATGATGTCCCCTTCACGCACCAGGATGTCCGCCGCGGGAGAGGCCTTTGCCCGGAACATGCTCAGGATCATGGCCGGTGTCGAGGTGAGCATGTCTGCGTCTGCTTCGTGGATGATGATTTTCGCCCCCGTTTTAGCCTTCATGTCGGCATTGCCCGAGATGTGGTCTACGTGGCCGTGCGTGTTTACAATGGTGCGGATTGTGAGGCCGTTTTTCTTCGCCTCGGAGAGGATCTGCTCCGTCTCCGCCGCAGGATCAATGACCAGGGCCTCTCCTGTTTCTTTGTCCCCTACGATGTAGGCGAAGATGGCCATGTGGCCGACTTGGAGCTGCTTCAAAAACATTTTGCTCTCCCTTCGGACAATTCGAAAGGCCCCGGAAAGGGCCATTCAATTCCCCTTCTCCGGAGCCCGTGCGAAGGAAATACCATTTTCTTCCCGTTTAAGTCAACAGGCGAAGCGCCGCAAGTCCCGACCGAGCCTATTTATCGGCGGATGAGCAGGGCCCCGAAGAAACCGTCCGTGCCATGCCGGTGGGGAAAGGTTCGGAGGAATCCCTTTGGGTCCAGGACCTCGGCCGGAACAGTCGTGGACTGCCTGAAGAGGGCAAACTCGGAATTGGTCTCAAGAAAGGGTTCGACAACGCCGTCATTTTCCTCGGGCATGACGGAGCAAGTGCTGTAGAGCACAAAGCCCCCTCGCTTCACACGAGCGGCAGCATTTGCAAGGATGCGCTTCTGGAGGGCGGGAAACTCCCTCAGCTTTTGTTCGGTGAGATGCCAGCGGATTTCGGGGTTCCTTCTCAAGGTGCCGAGACCCGAGCAGGGCACATCAACAAGAATGCGATCGAAGGTTCCGAGCATAGCCATGTCTGCGGCTGCGGCTGCATCGACGACGGCGGTCTTCACGGAAGCCATCCCCCAGCGCTCGAGAGTTGACTCCAGGGATCTGAGTTTGGCCGGCTGGTTATCGGCAGCGACAATCTCTCCCTGGTCTTCCATTAGAGCGGCCAGGTGGGTCGTCTTGCCGCCGGTCCCTGCGCAGAGATCCAGCAAGCGCTGCCCCCTGTGGGGTGCCAGGAGCCTGGAAACGAGTTGCGAGGCCTCGTCCTGCACGTACAGAAAGCCGGAGGTCACCTCCGGCATTTCTCGCAGGGAAGCGGGAACTTTGGCCAGGATAATTCCCTCCGGGGAATAGGCCGTCGGCTTTGCGTCATAACCGGAGCGTGCAAGCCGCTGCAGCATATCCCCCCGCGTCGCCTTGAACCGGTTCACGCGAAGGGTGATGGGAGGGATCTCGTTATCGGCTTTGCACAGCTCAAGGGTTTCCTGGATTCCGAAACTGCTGATCCAGCGTTCGACAAGCCAGCGCGGATGGGAGTACGCGACCGATATGTGCCGGGCGGGTTCCGTATCGAAGGAGGGGATCTTCACGCCGGCCATCCCCCGCAGTGCGTTTCTGAGGATTGCGTTGACGAGCTTCTCCCGTCCCGGGAACAGTTGTTTTGCAGTTTCCACGGCATCATCGACGGCGGCATAAGCGGGGATCTTCTCGGCAAATCGGATCTGATAGAGGGCGACCCGGAGGATATTCCGTATGCCTGTCTGAAGCGTATCCGGGTTTCCCCTGTAGAAGGAGTCGATCAGAAAATCCAGGAATCCCCGCATGCGGAGAGTACCGTACACGAGAAAGGTCAGCAGTCCCCGGTCTGCATCACTTGCCGGGTGGCCCGCAGACAGCTCGGTATCCAGCAGCGGTTCGGCGAACGCCTGCGCCTCGTCCACTCGGTTCAAGATATTAACGGCCAGAGTGCGGGGGTTGTTTTGCAATGTCTTGTGACTCAATCGGCGATCCTGGCAGGCTGTTGAAAAATGCCCATCTGCTGCGTTTCCCTTGTCCTTCGTCGGTCAACGTACGCTGCAAAGTACGCCTCCCTCCTCAGGACTTCGGGGGCCTTGCATCTGGACATTTTTGAACAGCCTCGAGAATAAGAGGCTGTTTGAATTTTATCCCAGTTTTTTACCCGGTACGAGCCGGAAACCCCGGAGAAAGTCGGCGATGGGCATGCGTTTCTTGCCTTCGAGTTGGACGTCCTTCAGGTAGACATAGCC
>DATJPI010000165.1:0-2785 GCA_035506495.1 Syntrophales bacterium | reverse complement strand
CGGGTGGAGGTCACCGGGGGGGTTCTTGGGCATGCCTGCGGCGAAATTATGGGTAGATTTTTCCGCGAAAAACGATTATGAAGCGGACAGAAAGCGGAGAGATACCGAAGTGGTCATAACGGGACCGACTCGAAATCGGTTTGAGGGCCTAACAGCTCTCACGGGGGTTCGAATCCCCCTCTCTCCGCCATTTTTTTATCCTCCAGCCTGTTCATTTTTTTCATCCTTCTGATCTGTTGCTCTTCCCCTCTTCACCGATGGAGAATGGTCTTTTTCGCAAGAGTGTCAGAGAGATGCACCACTATTACCCTATTGCGATTTCGCAAGAAGGCTATGGACAAAGAACGGCGAACCTGATATGAGACGCCGTAATGAAAAGAGGGCTCCCACCGGGGCCCCTCTTCGCTGATAAGGGATATATTGCGGAGAGATGCCAGAGCGGCCGAATGGGCACGACTGGAAATCGTGTGTGCGCCCCTTAAAGGTGCACCGGGGGTTCGAATCCCCCTCTCTCCGCCAGATAACAAAACGGCGGCGATTGGAGTGGCCCGCCGTTTTTCTTTCCGGGAAGGTATCCGTGCGACGTTTTTAACAGGACCTCTTCCCGCGGGGGAATTTTAAGGGTATACTAAGAAAGATAGCCGGGCCCCGTGCAACGCCGACTTGTGAATCCCGTCAGGTCCGGAAGGAAGCAGCGGTAGCAGGAACCGGCGTGTGCTACGGGCAGCCTGGCTATCCTTTATATATCGTACCGGGACTATGGTAGAATATCTCGTCCTAGCCAGAAAGTGGAGACCCCAGGTCTTCGAGGATGTGATCGGGCAGGATCACGTGGTGACGACCCTGCGCAACGCGATCCGCTTGGGCCGGGTGGCACACGCCTTCATCTTCAGTGGCCCCCGCGGCGTGGGGAAAACCTCGGTAGCACGAATCCTCGCCAAAGCCCTCAACTGCGAGAAGGGCCCCTCCGAAATTCCCTGCAATGTCTGCACGAACTGCCGGGAGATTACGGAAGGCACCTCCATGGACGTCCGCGAGATTGACGGGGCGTCCAACCGCGGGATCGACGAAATCCGCGAACTTCGGGAGAACGTGAAATTCTCTCCGTCCTCGTCGCATTACAAGATCTACATCATCGACGAAGTCCACATGCTCACCAAGGAGGCATTCAACGCGCTGCTGAAGACCCTTGAGGAGCCGCCGCCCCACGTGATCTTCGTTTTTGCCACCACAGAGACCCACAAGATCCCCGCCACGATCCTGTCGCGCTGCCAGCGCTACGAATTCAGGCGCATCCCCCTGAAGGAGATCACGGCCACGCTGCGCAAGATCGCCGCAGGGGAGGGCATCAAGGTGAGCGATCAGGCCCTCACTTGGATCGCCCAGGGCGGCGAGGGAAGCCTCCGGGATTCCCAGAGCGTCTTCGATCAGGCCATCTCCTTTGCCGGCACGGATATCGCTGATGCCGACGTTGAAGCCCTGCTGGGGATGGGCGACCGGAAATACCTCTTCGATCTCTCGCGGGCCATTCTGGGCCGGGACGCCGCCATCTGCCTTCGCATCATCGACGAGGCCTTCTATGCCGGGGCCGACCTCAAGGTCTTCTACGAAAGGCTGCTTTCCCATTTCCGCAACCTGCTGCTCGTCAAAATCACATCGGGGGAAAATGATTTCCTCGACCTTTCCGATCACGAGGTGGAAGAGCTCAGGCGACAGGCAGGGCCGGCTTCGCGTGAAACGCTGCAGCGTCTGCTCGACGTACTCATGGCGGGGGATGAGGAGATGAGAAAAAGCCTAAACCCAAGGCTTGTCCTGGAATTTGTGGCTGTCAAGATGGCCTGGCAGGAACCCCTCATCCCTGTCGACGAGATCCTGTCCCGCATGGAAGGATTGGAAAGACGTCTCGGAGAGGGCACACCTGCTGCACGATCCGCACCGGAGCGAGCCTACGCACAGCCCCCGGAGAGGACGGTGACGGAAAAGGGGTCTGACGAGCCCGTCGTGAGGGAGCCCGTGCTGCAGGCATCCGGTGACGCCTGGGAGGAATTCAAAAAGTTCGTCAAAAGAAAAAGCCAGCCCCTCTGGGCGAAGATCGAGCCGGGAAAACTCCTCGGATTCGGCGACGGGACACTCCGGGTCGGCTTCCCCAAGGGCTATCTTTTTCTCGATTTCTTTAATGAGCGGCCCCAGCGGGAAAAAATCGAGGAGATGGCCCGTGAGTTTTTCCGTCAGCCCGTCACCCTGCTTGTGGAAACGATCGAGAACGGCCCCGGCGAGGCGAACGGACCGGCGCGAAACGGCCTCAACCACAATCGGGCGAACCACGTTCGCAGAGAGGCTCTGAACCACCCTTTGCTGCAGAAAGTCATGGATGTCTTCGAGGGTGCCGAGGTGCAGGAGGTTATTGTCAAGGAGAAGTAAAGGGAATGGGCTGTGAACGATTTTGCCGGCTCATGGTTCGACAGGCTCACCATGACAGCGCGGAGTTTATCCTGAGTGCAGTCGAAGGACTTCGCGAAGAAGCGTTCGCGCAAAGACGCTTTGACGGATCCTTGCAAAACCGTTTCCCAGCTCATCCAGGGTGAGGCGAAACGAACGAAGCAGGCTTTCTTCTGACGAGATGGACCAGATAGACCCAATAGACGAGATAGACCAGATCGGGAGGATACGGTTTTGAACTTTCAAAATCTGATGAAACAGGCGCAGAAGCTCCAGGAGAAGATGGCAAAGGTGCAGGAGGAGCTGGCCGCAAAGACCGTGGAGGCCACGGCCGGTGGCGGCATGG
>DATJPI010000164.1:0-7311 GCA_035506495.1 Syntrophales bacterium | reverse complement strand
AGGAGGTGACCGATCAGGTTCATGCCCTCCGGGTCCAACGTTGTGGGCTTGCAGTTGAAGTAGTAATTGCTCTTCCTCCCCGAGGCCAGGGTAAAGGGAGGATTGTCACTGTATTTGAACGACTTCTCCAGGATCACCCTGACGAGTCGCTCCTTCATTTTGGCGATGTCCATCGAGCACTCCTTCACATTGACCGCTGTGCCAGTGCCTTGAAGGGCTTCCGGCACGTTCCGGCGGAGTATACACCAACAGAAGGCATCAGGCAACAGGCTTGGAAGAAAGGGTCTAGGGTACAGGGTATAGGGCATAGAGGACAGACATGTAAAAAGGGATGACTGGACTTCAGCTCATCCTCTCGGAATTATTTCTTGATTCTTCGTCCTAAACCCTGAACCCTAGACCCTATCCCCTGGACCCTATGATGCGCTGAATGACCTGGACCGCCTCGACGCCGTCGCGGGCATACTCGGCACCGATGGATTCGGCATAGGCCTTCGTGACCACGGCGCCGCCGACAATGAACGGACACTGCTCGCCGTGCTCGCGGGCAAGTCCGATGACCTCCTTCATTTGCGTCATCGTGGTCGTCATCAGGGCCGAGAGTCCGACCAACCGGGGTCGATGGCGTTCGATCTCACGAACGATCCGCTCCGCGGCCACGTCCTTCCCCAAGTCGATGACCTGATAGCCGTAGTTGCGAAGCATGAGGGCGACAATATTTTTTCCGATGTCGTGGATGTCGCCCTTCACCGTGGCGATAAGGATCGCTGCCTTCTGTACTGCAGCAGTCCGCTGCTGTTTCAGGATCGGCTCAAGAATCTCCATCCCGATCTTCATCGTTTCGCCGCTGGCGATGAGCTGGGGGAGAAAATACTCTTTGCGTCCGAAGCGCTCGCCCACCTCGATGATGGCCGGGATCATGATCTCCTGCGCCAGCTTTGCGGCGTCGAATCCCGCCTTCAATGCCTCTTCGATAAACCGGGCCACGCCCTCGCGGTTGCCTTCCAGGATGGTCTCTCGAAGCTTTTTCTCAGGCGGCAGGGCTTCTGTCGGAGCCCCCTGCTTTCCTCTGCCGGCGGCTTTTGCACAGTGGGCGATCCAAGCGGCGGCATCGCGATCCCTTCCGCCCAGGACGTCGGAGGCTCTCTTGACGAACATAAGCTCTTCGCTTGCCGGGTTTGCGATGGCTGCCGTGAGCCCCGAGGCCGATGCCATGGCAAGAAAGGAGGTGTTGATCCACTTGCGCTCCGGCATGCCGAAAGAAACATTGGAGAGCCCGACCACCGTCCGGGCCCCCAAGGTTTCTGCCGCCCAGCGCACAGTCCGGATCGTCTCGCGGGGCGCCTTCGGATTTGACGCGGCCGTCATCACAATGCCGTCAACAAGGAAGTCGTCGCGGGTGAAGCCGTGTTTCCGTGCCTCCCGTTCGATGGCGCGGACGACGACGGCGCGCTTTTCCGCCGTGTCGGGGATACCCTTGTCCGTGAGGGGCAGAAGGATGAACATGGCTCCGTATTTTGCCGCGACGGGAAGGAGGTTCCGGATCTTCTGCTTTTCACCCGATATGGAGTTGATCAGTGCACGCCCCGGGTAGATCCGCAGGGCTTTCTCAATGGGTTCCGCTTTGGCCGAGTCGATGACGAGGGGGAGCGCCGTGGCGACAGAGAGTTCCTGCACGACCTCCACCATGGCCTTCTCCTGGTCGATGCCCGGAACTCCCACGTTAATGTCGAGCAGATCGGCGCCGGCCGTTTCCTGCTCGCGGGCCATCTGGCGCACCAGCGCCGTTTTGCCCTCCCTGAGTTCCTCCTGGAGGGCCTTTCTGCCCGTCGGGTTGATACTTTCACCGATGACGGCAAGCGGCCGGTCCGGCTCGAAAAGAAGTGTCTTCCGGGCCGAACTCAGCGCGGCGAGAGACTCTCGGCGGGGCTGAGAGGGTTTCCTCCGGGCCACGGCCTTTTTCAGTGCGGCTATGTGCTCCGGCGTCGTTCCGCAGCAGCCGCCCAGGATTCCCGCACCCGCCGCGATAAGGGTGCCCGCCCGGGAGGCAAACGTGACGGCGTCCATGTCGTAGACCGTCCTGCCGCCCGATGTCTTTGGCATCCCTGCATTGGGTTTGGCGATAAGCGGGATCTTTGCGTAGGGACTCATGGCCTCGATGAAACGAACCATGTCATCGGGTCCCGTAGAGCAGTTGCAACCCACGGCGTCGGCGCCCAAGGCCTGCAGCGTGACCAAAGCCGTCAGCGGGTCGGTGCCGTTGAGCGTGCGGCCGTCCCGCTCGAAGGTCATGGTGACCATGGTGAAAAGATCGCAGGTCTCCTTCACGGCGATCAGCGCCGCCCGTGCCTCCTGGATGTCCATCATCGTTTCGATGACGAAGCAATCCACGCCGCCCTCTAGGAGCCCCCGGACCTGCTCCTTGAATACCAATAGGGCCTCCTCGAAGCCGATTTCCCCAAAGGGCTGGATGAAATGCCCCGTGGGCCCGATGTCCCCGGCCACGAGGGCCTTGCTCTTCAAGGCCTGCTTTGCAATGAGGGCGAGCCGTCGGTTCACGGACTGGGCATCCTGTTCGCCGAACTGGACGAGCTTGAGGCGGTTGGCCCCGAAGGTGCAGGTATAGACCACGTCGGCGCCCGCGCGGGCGTAATCGCTGTGGACGTCCCCGATCACCTCCGGATGTGCGATGCACCAGAGTTCCGGGCTGACCCCAGCGGGCATCCCTCGTTTCTGGAGCTCCGTTCCTGTCGCCCCGTCAAGCAGGAGCGGCCTTTTTTTCATCACGTCCAGGAATTTCTTGTGTCCTTTTGCCATCGGTGTTTCCTCAGCGGATGGGTTCGATTCCCGCCACGGCCGTGACGGATTTCTCAGGAACGAGGATGTACTGTTCGGTCAGTTCAACCCCGAAGCGTTTCAAGTCAAGCAGATCATAGAAGAGCCGCTGATTTGCCAGCGCCAGATCGCCGTAGCCGCAGGAGAATCGGCTCTTCGTGAGCTGCAGCCCCTCCCTGCGCAGCTGCCGCGTGAAGAAGGCCTCAATCCAGTCCAGGGCGGCATCGACCATTTCGCTAGCCACGGCGTCGAAAACAACGGCCCTGCTCAGGTTGTCTGCCGCTGTGTCCGCCCGGATCGCTTCGATGACGGCCGCACCCGCTGTCGCCCCCATCAGCAGGGTTTCCTGCGAGCTGGCGAGCAGGGTGGCAAGGCGGGTGCTTTCCAGGCAGTGATCGCCGGGCAGTCGGATCTGGCGGGAGTCCTTGGAGAGGATGGGGAGCCGACGGGCGGCTCCTTTCAGGGCCATGAGCGAACGGGCTTGCCCGATGCTCTCACCGATTGCCTTCGACTCGTCGGGCTTGAGCTGAGTGAAGCCTTTTCGGTAGCCCAGCCTCCGGTAGATCGCCTCCAGTGGCGGCTCGATCGTGATCCGTTCGAAGGTGATCAACCGGTTCATAGAAACCAAAGGTATCGGGGACTGGGTTTCGGCGAAGGATCCGCACAACGATGATTTCCGCTGGTCACCGGATCCCTGTATGTTGAATTCCGCGGCCAGCGGATCCTGCCGGATTGATGTCCTCCGCAAAAGCCGTACAAGTCCGCAAACAAGGGCGGTTTACTGGGCCTCCGGCATCCGCTCAACCCCGGAGAGTTCGATGATAAACTCATCGATTTCTTTGGGCGGGTTCATGAAGACGATCATGAAGGGAATGCTCGCCCGGGACCGGATATTCGTGTTGGGCATGTCGCTGCCTTCCGGCTTCTGCAGTTCAGCCAGCACCTCCTTGTCTGTCAGACGGTTCAATTCATCATCCGTCAGAAGGTTGCCTGCATAGGTCTCTACTTCGCCCAAGACCTTCCCGGTATTGTCGAGGACTTTGCCGCGGAGCTTGACCCGGGCCACGGGGTACTCGTATTCGTTCACCGCAAGGCCCGAGATGACGAGCAGATCGCCCGAGGCCGTGCTTTTCGTGAAGCGTTCCTTGACTTCGGCGAAGTTGATCCCGCCTACCGTCGCCACGGGCGCTGCCGGTGCGGCTCCCAGCACACGGTCCGCTGCGCCGGGGTAGACCGCATTGAGAACGTTTCTTGTGATGCTCGGGTTGAGCCAGAAATAAACACCGCCGACAACGAGGAACACCAAAATCGAGTAGGCAACAAGCCGATCGGTGGTCCAGAAGGGAGCGTGGGCCCGATCCTCCCGATCGTCGTTTTCCAGCTCCTCTTCCTCGACGGGAAGGGGCTGTTTCGCTTCGGGCGGTGTCATGACATCTGACGGCGAAAGAATCTTCGGGGGTGCCGCCGGTCCCGGTATGGGTAGCGGCTTTGACACCGGCACCTCTTGTGGCGCTGCCGCTTCCGCTTCCGCCCCGGGTGTGACTGCAGCTTCCTGTGTCGTCTTGACTGGTTCCTGGGCGGGCGGGGCGAAGGTATCCTCCTGCCGGCTGTTGATCTCGAAGAACTCGTGGCCACAGCGGCCGCAACGCACCCAGACCCCTTTGCCCGTCATGAGCTCGTCTTTGAACCGGAATTTTGTCGCGCACTGTTTGCACTGGATGATCATCGGTTCTTCTACCTGCCTTTAGCCTTTATCCTTGAACCTTGAGCTTCCGGCGAAGCCGATCATGGTTCCCTGAGCTGTTCAAAAATGCCCGGATGCAAGGCGCCCGACTTCCGAGGAGCGAGGCGTACTTGGCTGCGTACGTTGAGCGACGAGGACGGAGGGCAACGCCGCAGACGGGTATTTTTCAACAGCACACTATTCTTCCATGACATAGATGTCGGGCAGATACCTGGCCTTTTCATCAAAGTCAATCCCGTAGCCGAGGATGAATCCCTGATCCAGGTCGAACCCCACGTAATCAGCCCTGAAATCGATCTTCCGCCGATGCTTTTTGTCCACCAGGGTGCAGACCCGGAGGGAAGCGGGTTTCTGTTCCTTTAATTTCCTGACCAGGAAATCCAGCGTGATGCCCGTGTCGATGATGTCCTCGACGATGAGAACGTCCCTTCCGGTGATGGACGTTTCGATGTCCTTCGTGACGGTGACCGAGCCTGAGGTGGACGTACCGGACCCGTAACTGGCCAGACGGATAAAATCGATGATGCAGGGCCCCTTCAGGGATCTGACCAGGTCGGCCATGAACATGAAAGCGCCCTTGAGGACACACAACACCACGAGGTCTTTCCCCTGGTAGTCCCTCGAAATCTGGTCCCCCAGCTGCCGGACGACCTGACTGATCTCGTCGCGGGAGTAGAGAACCTTCATCTTGAGCTTCTCCATGGCCCCCTCCTTCAACAGATTTTGACACTAGCCAACAGAGAAGGGATTGTCAATGATAATCAGCCAGTTCTTTGTACCGTTCAACGACGTCTTGGAGGTGTTGATGGATCCTCTCCTCCGCGTTTTGCACATCGTACCCATTCTTGAAATTCGACTGAAGGCTGAGGAAGATCCGGTCGAAGCGCGACTTCCCGCAGCCCAGTGCTGCATAATCGATCGTGTCGATGAAGTAATCCGTCCCGTCGAAGCTGTATTTCCCGAAGCGGTTTGCCGCGTCGGAGCGGAAGGGCCATGTCAGCTTGAGATCGAAAAAGCGCCTTGCCGCTCCCCGAAGGACAGGCTGCCTGAAGCACGAGGGCTGGGGCATTTCGCCTGCAGCCTCGCTCACGAGACGGAAGAACTCCTTCACGATGTCGATGTCGGTGATGCAGGCGCCGTAGAGGTACCAATCGTCGAGGATCTCGATGAGGGCGAGTTTCTCGGCCCTGGCGATGTAGCTGTAGCTCGGGCAAAAGTGACCGTCGCAGAGCTCACGCCCGTAGAAAGAGACGTTCCTCATGTCCCGCCCCGCATTCTGCATAGGGTGCAGGAGGCAGCCGACTCGCTTCTCTTGTTCATCGAGGAAGCCTACGTACTCGCAGCAGTGGATGACCTCGTAGCGCTTTCGAGCGTCCTCCGTTCCTTTCAGTCTTTTCGAAAATAGTGGGAGATCTTCGGGGCTTCGTACGATCTGGCGAAACAAGCGGGTCCGCTTGCGAAGTCTCTCCGTCAGCTCCTTGCGTCCGGAGGCGGCGTAGTTGTATAGACCACAGCAAGCGCCGCAGGATTTCGAGCCATCCGGTTGGCAGAGGTGGACGAAGGGGCTTTCGAGCCCGTCATTCAAAGACAATGGTTTTCGAGCCATGGACGAGGATCCGGTTCTCCAGGTGGAGTTTCACCGCCCGGGCGAGCACGATGCGCTCGAGGTCTTTCCCCTTCATCTCCATGTCGCTGACGGAGTCGCGGTGGCTGATCTTGATGACGTCCTGGGCGATGATGGGGCCGTCGTCGAGGGTTTCGGTCACGTAGTGGCTGGTGGCGCCGATGATCTTGACACCCCGGTCGTAGGCCTGCTGATAGGGGTCGCGCCCGGCGAAGGCCGGCAGGAAGGAGTGGTGGATGTTGATGATCCGGTTCGGGTAGCGGGCGACGAAACGGTCCGTGAGCACCTGCATGTAGCGAGCAAGGACGATGCAGTCGACCTTGTGGCGCTTGATCTCGGCAAGTTCCCTCTGCTCCTGCTGCACTTTGTTCTCGGGCGTGATGGGAACGTGAAGGTACGAAAGGCCGAACTGCTCGGCCACGGACTTGAGATCGAGATGATTGCTGATGACCAGCGGGATCTGGCACCTCAACTCCCCCATCCTGTGCCTCAGGATGATGTCGTGGAAGCAGTGGATATGCTTTGAGACGAAGAGGGCCATTCGGGGCAGAACATCGGTGAAGTGAAGGGAGCATGTCATGTTGAATTTTTTCGCCAGCGGATCGAAGGCCTCGAGGATCTTCCCCCGGGCGATGTCGAAGCCTTCGAGCTCCCACTCGATCCTCATGAAGAAGATCTTGGAGCGCTCTGTTGTGTGCTGGGCGGCGTGGACGATATTGCCGCTGTGATGGAAGATGAAGTTCGACACCGAAGCGACGATCCCCTTCTGGTCGGGGCAGGACAGCAGCAGGATTGCGTTTGGTTTCATGGCGGTCACGCTCGAAAGGGCACGCGGCACGGCAACAGCCTTCTTGCAAAATTTCCCGTTCGCAAATAAGGTAATTAGCCTGACTTGCCTTTTGGCGCCGGGGTGTTACATTGAAGGGGCAGGCAATCCAATTCCCTTGCCAATACAGGCGGGTATATAGCGCAAATGCCCCCGAGGTCAAGAACAAAGGTGAAGGAGAGGCTCTTATGACTCTGTTCGAGCAGATCAGGCTCCCCAATGGTCTTGTGGCGGAAATCTGGGATGGCTCCCGCATGATTGCCGCCGATACGACGACCGTCG
>DATJPI010000163.1:0-5263 GCA_035506495.1 Syntrophales bacterium | reverse complement strand
TCGACGACTCACAGCGCCAGGCCACGAAGGATGCCGGCAAGGTCGCCGGCCTCAACGTCCTGCGCATCATCAACGAGCCGACAGCGGCTTCGCTTGCCTACGGACTTGACAAGAAAAAGGACGAGAAGATCGCCGTGTTCGACCTGGGCGGCGGGACCTTCGACATCTCGGTGCTCGAGCTGGGTGACGGCGTCTTCGAGGTGAAGTCCACCAACGGCGACACGCACCTCGGGGGCGAGGATTTCGACCAGCGCCTGATGGACTACATCTGTGACGAGTTCCAGAAAGAGCAGGGGATCGACCTGCGTAAGGACCGCATGGCCCTTCAGCGGATCAAGGAAGCCGCGGAGAAGGCGAAGATGGAGCTGTCGACGGCCATGGAGACGGATATCAACCTGCCCTTCATCACGGCCGACGCATCGGGGCCCAAGCATCTTCTCATGAAGCTGACCCGTGCGAAGCTCGAGGCCCTCGTGGAGGAGCTGATCCAGAAACTCATCGCACCGTGCCAGACGGCCCTGAAGGATGCCGGACTCGGCCCGAAGGACATCGACGAGGTGATCCTCGTCGGCGGCATGACCCGCATGCCCCGTGTCCAGCAGAAAGTTCGCGACATCTTCGGAAAGGAACCCCACAAGGGGGTCAACCCCGACGAAGTGGTGGCCGTGGGTGCCGCCATCCAGGCCGGTGTGCTCTCCGGTGAGGTCAAGGACGTGTTGCTTCTCGATGTCACTCCGCTTTCCCTCGGGATCGAGACCCTGGGTGGCGTGATGACAAAGCTCATCGAGAAGAACACAACGATCCCCACCAAGAAGAGCCAGATTTTCTCTACGGCCGCCGATAACCAGCCGGCCGTGAGCATCCACGTTCTCCAGGGCGAGAGGGCCATGGCGGGGGATAACAAGACCCTCGGCCGTTTCGAGCTCGTGGGGATCCCAGCGGCGCCGCGGGGCGTGCCTCAGATCGAGGTCGCCTTCGACATCGACGCCAACGGCATCGTCCACGTGTCGGCCAAGGACCTCGGGACCGGAAAGGAGCAAAGCATCCGGATCACCGCCTCGAGCGGCCTCTCCAAGGACGAGATCGACAAGCTGACGCGCGAGGCGGAGTCCCACGTCGAGGACGACAAGCGCAAGAAGGACCTCATCGAGGCCCGAAACCAAGCCGACTCGCTCGTCTACCAGATCGAGAAAAACATCCGGGAGTTCGGCGACAAGATCGATGCCTCGGAAAAGGCCAAGATCGAAGACCACGTGGCCACGGTGAAGAAAGCGATGGAAGGCGACGATGCGGGGGCCATCCGCAGCGCCCAGGATGAACTTGCCCGGGCATCCCACAAGCTCGCCGAGGCCATGTACGCAAAGACGGCGGGCCAGCAGCAGGCCGGTCCGGGACCCGAGGCGGGCCCGAAGGCCGCAGGCGGCAAGAAGGACGACAACGTCGTTGACGCCGAGTTCGAAGAGAACAAGTAACGAGGCTTCAGACAAAAAAGCCCGACACTCGTAAAGGGTGCCGGGCTTTTTTCGTCGAAGCGGACACTTCCCCAAACGGGAAGGATCGGTTGAAATCTCCCTGCGAAAGGGTATATAAGCATCGGAAGATGATGAAAGCGCGCCTTCAGATTCTTTCGCTGTCAACCGCGATCGTTCTTCTTTTCGCGGGCATCGCCTCTCCGGCCATGGCGGCCGAGGAACGGTCCGTTATCGGGGCGCTCCTTCCATTGACGGGCAAACAGGCTGCATTGGGAAGCCGGACCCTCGACGGAATCATCGCGGGGCTTGGCCTGTTCGACAGAAGAGCCGCCCCGTCGATCGAGCTTCTTGTCGAGAACTACGGCAGTGATCCTGCCGCTGCGGGCCGGGCGGTCAATAAGCTCTCGGGCGACTCTCGCGTCCTTGTCATCCTGGGTCCCCCGGAAGCCGACGCAGCCAGGGAAGCGGCAAAATCAGCGCAGTCATTGCAGGTGCCCCTGCTCGCCCTCTGTCCTGTCGATACTCCCGAGGGATCAAGGGACTTCATCTTCAGCGATCAGCGTTCCGATCAAAGAGAAGCCTTGACCATGGCGGCTTACGCCGTCAAGGACCTCGGCTTGACCCGCCTGGTCATTTTTTATCCCGACAACGCCTATGGAACGGCCATGATGAAGGCGTTCCGGGATGAAGCCGTTCGCCTCGGGGGGAAGGTCCGACGCGTTCAATCCTACAAGGTGGACCAGACCGACTTCTCCAGCGAGATCAAAAAGCTCGCCGCCATCAGGTCTCCACGGCCGTCGCCGAAAAAAAGGGGCCTTGAAACGGCAAAGGCCCCGCTCCCCGTCCTCGATTTTGATGCCCTCTATCTGCCGGACGCATTCCGTCGCGCACAAATGATCCTGCCCCAGCTTGCATTCCACGATGTCCGGGGCATACAGCTTCTCGGCACCTCCCTGTGGTATTCCCCCGAGGGAATCCGCAAGGAGGCGGACTCTTTCGAGGGTGCCGTCATGACGGCGCCGTTTTTTGCGGAAAGCAACAAACCCCTGGTGAGGAACTTTACGGATTCGCTCTACGGGGCCACGGGACGGGAGCCGGACTACAGGGAGGCGCTGGCTTACGACACGGCAAGGATGATACGGGACGCTCTGCGCGACAAGAACGTGACGGACCGCCGGTCATTGAGGGACCGATTGAAACAGACCGAGGCATTCGAGGGAGTAACGGGCTGGGTCAGCATCACGAAGGCCGGTCAGATGCAGCGGGGGTCTTTCATCCTGAAGGTGGAGGGAAAAACGATCGTAGACGTTACACCCGCATACTAACGGCTCGATGCTCCGTGATCTCTGATCACCTGCCAGCAGGAGTCAAGGTATCAGGTGACAGGTGTCAGGTAACAGAAAAGAAAGGACACGAAACACAGTCCATGAGATTTTTGTTGACCAACGATGACGGGATTTATGCACGGGGGTTGAGCGCCTTGTATCAGGAGCTTTCGAAGGATGCCGAATGCATCGTCGTGGCCCCTGAAGTGGAACAGAGCGCTGTGGGGCATGCCATCACCATCTCCCGGCCCCTCATGGTGCGGCCCGCAAGAAAAAACGGGCAATTCATGGGCTGGGCTGTAGCAGGCACGCCGGCAGACTGCGTGAAGATCGGACTCCGCGAGCTTGCGGTCAAGCCCGTTGACCTGGTTGTATCGGGGATCAACCTCGGGGCCAACGTGGGCATCAACGTTCTTTATTCCGGGACGGTCTCCGCCGCGACGGAAGGCGCAATCCTGGGAATCCCCTCCATCGCGATCTCTCTCGGGACGCATAGCATCGATGCCGATTTCGGATTCGCCGCCCGATTTGCCCGGAAAGTGGCGCATTTCATGCTCCATCACAACACATACCGGCACATCCCGCTGAACGTCAATATCCCTGCCGTTCCCGAAAGCCAGATCAAGGGAGTGGTCGTGACCCGCCAGGGACAGGCCCGGCTCGTGGAGCAATTCGAACGGCGCACCGATCCCCGGGAGAACGTCTACTACTGGCTTGCCGGCGAAACGCAAGTGACTGAATCGGATGATCACGGAACCGATTTCCTCGCCTTGAAAAACAGCATGATCTCCATCACGCCGATTTACTACGACATGACGCGCTACGACGTGCTTGAAGCACTGCGGGAAACGATGGGGAAGCTAACACTAGACCGGGAGAAAGGTAAAAGGACAAAGGAAAAAGGGTAAGATGTTTCTCTTTTCTTTAACCTTTATCCTTTTGCCTTTATCCTGCTTCGCTATCTCGTAAGAAGAACGGGGATGCGGCTTTTGCGGATGACGTGAGAGGTGGTGCTGCCGAGAAGAAGCTCCTTGAAGCGGCTGTAACCGTGAGTGCCCATGAGCAGAAGTTCCACGGCCCCTTCCTCGATGAACTTGAGAATCTCTTTTTCTTCTTTCCCCCCGAGGACGATGATGTCCTTGTCGATCTGATAGTCATCCATGGCGGCTTCTGCTTTCACGCTCAGATCAGCCGAGAGTTTCGCATTGTCCGTCACGATGAGAACCGTGAGCGGCCAGCGGACCCTGTCAGAAAGCTCGGCGGCGAACTTCAGGGCATGATCGGCGGGTGGGCTTCCGTCGTAGGCCAGGGCCATGCTCTCGATCTCGATGAAGGAGACGGGGGTCACGAGAACGGGTTTTCCCGATTTGCGCACCACCGCTTCGGCTGTGGAGCCGAGGAGCACGCTGCGGCTCAGCGGATAATGCTCTCCCCGCTGGGCCAGCAGGATGAGATCGGCGGCCTGCCCTTCGCGGATGATCTCTTCGTCGATGATCCCCGTGGTTTTCTTCACCTCGGGCCTGAGCCCCTCCTTCTCGCAGCGCTCCCGGAATTCGCGCAGGATATTGTCGGCCCTCGCCCCGAGGGCCTTCTCGATGATGGAGAAAAATTCCGGTCCGGGGGAAAGGCTGGCGGCGCTGCAGATGTCATTGAGTACGGGCCCCTGAAGAACCTTGATGTCGATGACGTGAAGGCCCGTCAGACGGGCATCGAGCTTCTTGGCAAGGGTGATTCCGTACTCGACGGCCGTCTTGCTGTAATCCGATCCATCCGTTGGGAGGAGGATGTTTTGGAACATCAGTCTTCCTCCTCGTCGTCCTCTTCCATTGCGGTCTTTTCTTCGGCCTTCTTTTCGAAATCGCCCAGCTTCTTCAGCATGCGATCGAACTCGTTCTCGTCCAAATCTTCGTCGCCCTCGCCGTTATAGGCGGCTGCAGCCGACACGGCCGCGGCCCCGAGGAGCGTGAAGGGGCCGACGATTTTCCCGTTCTTGAAGGTTGCCTGTTCCAGAAGCTGGCCGCCGCGGTCATAGGCCATATACGGCCCTTCTCTCCTGTCATCCAGGAAACGTCCCTTTTCCCTGACCCGCCCGTTCTTGTAATAGGAGACATATTCCCCGTCGAACTTTCCGCCGAGGAAGTTTTCCTGTTCCTTCAGCTGGCCATTTCGATAGTAAAGCAGATATTGGCCATCGAGTTTTCCGTCCTTGTCGTAGGCCTCCGCCTCTCTCAACTGGCCCGTCTCGTAATAGGAGCGGTATTCGCCGACCATCCGGTCCTTCTCATAGGAGCACGTTTCGCGGACCTTGCCATCACGGTAATAGGACGCCGCTTGCCCGTGCTTCTGCCCTTCCTGAAACGACATCCGCACGAGGAGCTGCCCGTTCTCATAGTAGGATTCGTAAACACCGTGGAGCTTTCCCTTGAGGTAGTTGCGCTTTTCACGAATCCGCCCCTGTCGATAGTA
>DATJPI010000162.1:0-7186 GCA_035506495.1 Syntrophales bacterium | reverse complement strand
AGCCTCGACGCCGCCGATGTCGACGAAAGCGCCGAAATCCCTTACGGACTTTACAATGCCCGTCACCTTCATGCCCTCGTGAAGCGTTTCCTTGATCGCCTCTTTCCTCTTGCGTTCTTCCTCTTCAAGAATCCTTCGCCGTGAGAGGATGATCTTCCGGCCCCGCTCGCCGTATTCAATCACGATGAATGGGAGCCTCTGACCCAGGACGGTCGCTGCCGATTCACCCCGGCCAAGCCCTGCCTGCGAGAAGGGGCAGAAGGCCCGGTAGGTTCCGGCGATCCGGACCTCGAGCCCGCCCTTGACTTCCCTTTCCACGATGCCTTCCACGGGGATTCCGCTCTGCCATGCTTCCTCGAGGTACTGCCGGGCCGCGTCGCCGGAGACTCGTGTCGTGAAGATCCGCTCGCCATGCCGCGATGAAAGGTAGTAGGCCTTGACGGTGTCCCCCTCCTTCACCGTCAGCTGTCCCTCCTTGTCGAGGAACTCGTTTTTTTCAACGATGCCTTCCGTCTTTCCGCCCAGGTCAATGAAAACCCAGTCCGAGGTGATTTTCGCGATGACCGCACTCACGCTTTCCCCCTGCTTGAGCCGAACCGGTTTTCGATCGGTCTCCTCCAGGAGTTCAGCGAAACTTTTCTCTTCTTCCATGGCGATTTTTCCGTCCAAAAAATTATTCGATTGCCTGTGCCTCGAGCCATGCCAGGCAAAAGTAGAGGGGACTACTATTAGTCTGAGTTGGCCCATTTGTCAAACCTTCCCTGCGGGGGGCCGAGGGGTCGCGGAAAATTGCCCTTGTGCAGGATGTGGATTAAGGTTATCAATGAGGCAGTCCGATAGTAAAAGACAGCCCGTTAGGTGCGGCCCCGGGTTGCACCGGGGCGATTTTACAAGGAGTGCCCGCAGATGCGTAAAACGTTTCTCTCCATGGCCGCGCTCATCGCCATCGCCCTTTTCGTCATGACGACCCTTCACACATCCGATGCCGCGACCCTGTACCGCTGGGTCGATGACAAGGGTGTCGTGCATGTCTCGGAAAACCCGCCCGAGGGTAAAATGGACGTCGCCCAGACCGTCGTCGGGGAAGAGACTGGCAAGGGAACGAAGGATGAGGAAAAGAAAAATTTCCGCGTACGTCCCGGTGAGGTAACCATCTATACAACACCCACCTGTCCCTGGTGCCATAGAACGAAAGCTTGGATGCGGGATAAGAAGATCCGCTACAAGGAAGTCGATATCACGACCGACAAGAAAGGGCTCGAAGAGATGGTGCGCATTTCTGGCCAGACGGGTGTTCCCGTCATCGTCGTCGGCGACGAGATCATCGTGGGATTCAACGAAAAACGCCTGAACGAAATCTTCAAGAACTGATACCTGTGAGACCCTTCACCATAGTCTCCCTCTCCCCCGGAGGGAGAGGGTAGGGATGAGCTTCGACAGACTCAGGATGACTCGACCCAGAGGATGTTGAAGGGCTCACAAATATCGGATTTGGACACAGCCTGCCTATTTTTCGTTGACTTACCAACCTACCCGCTGTACAAAATAATTATATCGTAACGCTGCGTCACCTTTCCTTATTCGTATTTGTAACCCAATCGTTCAATCCCGGTATTTTCCATTCGTAGGCGTCGCTAACAGTCAACTCATCTGCAAACGATACCCCGTCATCGGGACGCGGGACCCTTTTCGAAATCTGATCTTCACCCGTGCCGGGGAGAAATTCAAAGGGAGGTGGTCATATGCTGTTCATGATGATTTGCACTTGGGATCCGCAAGACGAACGGGAGGTCAGGACCAAGCGGGCGAACTGGGAGTGGCCGAAGGAGGTTCGGGTGATCTCGGAGTACTTTGATCTCCAAGGCTGTAGGACCATCTACGTCGTCGACTGCGATGCGATAGGGCTCATCGCCTGCCGTGCCGCCTGGATCAATCTGCTGATGTTTGAGATCTTCCCCGTCTGGCCCCTCGGAGCAACCAAGGAACAGGTTAAGAAACCCACGGCCTGAGACAACACGCCCGCCGAGAAAGGAGGTGTGGGATATGGGAAATCTGGAACTGACATCGGAGGAGGAGAAGGAGCTTCTGTCCTTCATTGAGCGATATTACCATGACCTTCGAGTTGAGATTGCCAACACCGATGACCGGGAGTTCCGCCGGAACCTCAAGCGCAGGGAGATCATCATCCGGGGAATCATGGATCGCATGAAGGTCACGAATATATGATGATTTTGACCTTCCTCTGCAAAAAAAAGACCCCGTTTTTCAACGGGGTTCTTTTTAAGAGGGGGGGAGGGAGACGACTCTTTCATGAGTCGCCTCCCTGGAGGAGATCGTTAGTTTTCTTGTTTCCTTAAAGCTTCTTCGGTTTCCTATTTCACTCGTGCTGTCAACGAGTCGTCTTACGGTATTGCACCTTCCATGCCGCAGACGGCATCATATGGCAAACACATTGATTTTAAACAATAATTAACAAAAAAGATCTGATCATCAATTGCAGAAAACGGGTTGCAGGCGGCAACAAATGTCGAAGATAAATGGGGCATTTGAGTGTGAGAAGCCATGATGATTGCGAGAAAAATGAAGAAAAGCAGCATTCTCGACAAAAATGACGAAAATGACCGTTTCCGGAAAGCAATATGAAGAGAAGCGTTATACGGTTATTGACAGGCATCAACTGGTGTCTTTAGAATGGTTCATCAATGAAGCCTTATCACGCCATCGACCACACGGCGGATCTGGGGCTGGTGATAATGGGAGCCAGCGAGGGAGATCTTTTTTCCAATGCCGCCTTTGCTGTTTTCGATATCATCACCGACCTCGAACGCGTTGAGCCACGCGAGATTCGACGGATCGCTGTGGAAGGGGACAGCCGGGAAGACCTCCTTGTTAATTTTCTCCGGGAAGTCCTCTACCTTTATAATGGTGAAGGCTGGTTGCTGAAGCAGGCACATATTACCCGAATCGGCGAAAAGGATCTCGAGGCAGAGGTTCTGGGTGAACCTTTCGACAGCCAAAAACATGAAATCTGTAAGGAAATCAAGGCGGTGACCTATCACCAGACGGAAGTGCGAAAGACGCTTGAAGGCTGGACGGCAAGGGTGATCTTCGATGTCTGAAATCAAGCTGCGGCGGTTGGATGAATATCGTTGGGAAATTCCTCGGCAGGGCGCCATGCGGGTCCCCGGTATCATCTACGCCAGCGACAGGCTCATGAAGGCCATGGGCCATGATGAAAGCCCAAAGCAGGTGGCCAATGTGGCGCAACTTCCCGGGATTGTGAAAGCCTCATTTGCCATGCCCGACATGCACTGGGGCTACGGCTTTCCTATCGGTGGGGTGGCCGCCTTTGACATCAACGGCGGCATCATCTCGCCAGGCGGTGTGGGGTATGACATCAACTGCGGCTGCCGCCTCATGATGACGAATCTGCGCCGCGAGGAGATACAACCCCACCTTGCCAGGGTCGTCAATGCCCTTTTCCAGCATGTGCCCTCCGGCGTGGGTTCGAAGGGCCCCTTGAAACTGGCGCGCGGCGAAGAAAAGAAAGTCCTCGTCGAGGGTGCCCGGTGGGCCGTGAAAAACGGCTACGGCTCCCAGGGCGACCTGGAATCCATGGAGAACGGGGGGTGTCTACCCGGGGCCGACCCGGATGCCGTGAGCGAGCGGGCCCTCGAGAGAGGGAAGGACCAGGTGGGCACCCTGGGCTCAGGAAACCATTTCCTCGAGGTTGAAATCGTCGAAAAAGTCTTCGACGAAGATGTGGCCTCCGTCCTGGGAATCACGGAAGGCCAGGTAGCCGTGATGGTTCACAGCGGTTCCCGGGGGCTCGGGCATCAGGTCTGTGACGACTATCTGGCAAAACTCGTTAAGCATATCGACAAGCTGGGCCTCAGCCCCCCCGACCGGCAGCTTGCCTGCGCCTACATACAGTCACCCGAGGGGCAGCAGTACCTCTCGGCCATGTCCTGCGCGGCAAACTACGCCTGGGCGAACCGGCAGATGCTCATGCATTGGGCAGGCGAGGCCCTCGAGAAAGCCCTCGGGCTGAGCCCACGAGCACTAGGCATGCGTCTTGTCTATGATGTCTGCCACAACATCGCCAAGATCGAGGAGCACGTGGTCGATGGAAGGAAGATGACGGTTTGCGTCCACCGCAAAGGGGCCACGCGCGCCTTCCCTCCCGGACATGCGGCGCTCCCTGAGAAATACCGCAAAACGGGCCAGCCCGTGCTGATCCCCGGCGACATGGGGACGGGGTCTTACGTCCTCGTTGGAACCGAGAAGGCCATGGAGGAAACCTTCGGGAGCACCTGCCACGGGGCGGGACGTGTGCTCAGCCGCGCTGCAGCCATCAAGGCAAGCAGGGGGCGGTCGATCCGCCGGGAGATGGAAGACCGCGGTGTCCTCGTCATGGCTGCTGCAAAAGGAACCCTGGCCGAGGAGATCCCCGAGGCGTACAAAGACATCGATGAAGTGGTCAATGTTGTCCACGGCGCGGGACTGTCACGTCGAGTTGCAAAGCTCCGTCCCGTGGCATGCATCAAGGGCTAAAAGACAGGGTGCACAGGGACCAGGGTACAGGGTATAGGGTCAAGAGAAACAAAAAGAATAATTCAGGCGGCGTACTAATTTTTTCCCGCACCGATCACTGATCGCGCGGTGAATTTCTGTTCTGCATCAGAGCCGTTCAAAAATGCCCAGATGCAGGGCGCCCGACATCCCGAGGAGCGAGGCCTCTAGTAACCCTGATCCCTAGTCTTCCTCTCCCCTCCGAGGGAGAGGATCGAGGTGAGGGGGAATGTTCCCCCTACTCCACTTCCTCCTCCCGCCAGGGGAGGAGGACAGAGGATAAGGTCTTCACAGGACGAGGGACGAGGGCAACGCCACAGATGGGTGTTTTTCAACAGCGAGGGGCTCGGCAAACTGCCGGGCACTACACGTCTCACGTCCCGCCGTAGCCTACTGTAATCTTCCCTGCCTCGACGATGACGGGCACGGCGCGCCTTCCGCTTGCGAGCTTCAACATCTCCTGGAGCTTTGACGCGTCTTTTTTCACGTCGATGTACTCCGCACCGGAGCCATAGGCCGACCTGGCCTTGTCCGTGTAGGGTCAGCCCGCCTTCCCGTAGATAATTACCTTGTCTGCCATGATCTGAATCCTCCCTTCCGCACGTTTCGTTCTACATATACCCTGGATTCTTTGTTTTCAAGGTCGGACGGGCTCAACTGGCGGCGTCGAAGAGGGTTCTTTGTAACCGGAATCGAAAAACGCCTCGTCGAGGGTCGGGTTGATACTGAAATTTCTGAAGAGTGTGAATTCCAGCGGAGTACCTGCCATGTCGTATCGCTCGATGCGGTCAGGCAGCCAGACCCGGGTGTCGATGTGCATGCGATATCGTACCGTCGCTCCTGTGGCGTAATCGTTTGAAGTGACCCAGAAGGAGAGACCCCCGTCGCCGCTTTTGAAATCCGGATTGCCCTGGGGAAGAGTCCCTGCGTTTTGCCGGAGAAATTCCAGGAAATAAAAAAGCTGCATCTGGTTTACTCTCTGCCCCGAGGGAGTCGTAAACAAGGGGTTGTTCACGGAAAAGCGGAACTGTATCGATGGGAACATGGAGAAGGGCCTCGCCACAAATTCCCTCTCCCCTTGCGTATAGAAGATTGTCAGATCCGCGTAAGGCCTTCGGAACTCGATCCGGAAGAGATTGGGCTTCCGGAAATAGAACCGATAGTCATAGCGCTGAGATTCCCTGCCGGAATGAAAATAGATTCCCTCTATGTCGCATTCGTAGGACTTAAGTTCGCGGTACGCATCTTCGATTCGCCCGATGGCCTCCAGGATGCGCTCACGATCCGGGTCCGGGCCCGGCCGCGCCTGGCTCTCCAGGGGAAGCAGGGATGAAAACAAAAGGGCGAGGATGACACGGAAAAGCACCTTCGTGGCTGTACCTCCGCAAACCCACTCCATGAGAGAGTTGCGCGGTCCCAGGTTGAAATTTTTGTTCAATCCAGTTGAACGTTCCATTCAAATGAAGCACCTTTTTTCTCGGAACGGCGCAGGATTATGTTTGGGTATATTAAATAATTACCTAATGATATCGAGTTGTTAAAAAATTTGTTTTTCAGGGTCCCAATTTGGCATGATCGTTTCAATATCATAAGGCAAAGATCGAAAATAAACCAGTCACAAGGAGGACATAGAAAATGAAAAAGTCGCTAACGATGCTGGCCCTGACCACCTTAATCGTTCTCATCACCGGTACCTTCAGCTATGCCGAGTACGCTGCTGCCGGCGCCGACAATTTCCCCTACTTCCACCTGGGCGCCCTGGTAATTGGCGGGCTCACGATCCTGTCGCTCAAGCAGAAATACGAGAAGATCTACCTCAGTGAAGCCGCAGGCTCCTTCGCCCTCTACACGGTGATGATCGCCCTGTTCACCTCTCCGGTTGCCGATGCAATCAAGAACATAATCGGCTAGGAATTAATCAAGGGAACAAATAAAAAGGGCTCCCTGTCCGGAAAGGCGGGGAGCCAAGTTTTTCTAAAACAATGAAGCTCCTCGAACACAGCATCCAGAAAACCTTCCGCAGGCTGCAGGACCAACCGCTTCTGCTTCTTCTGATCGCGATGTTTTTCATCAACGGTACGGTGAAGCATGTCAGACGGCACCTCCCGGCGTGGGCCGTACAGTCCCTGTGATTTCCCCTCAATGACACGTTGTGGAGCAGTCTGGCGAAACAAACGGATTTCGCCTCACGGCTTTGGTTTGCGGCTGATATACTGTTGCAGAACCACCCCTGCGATGATGAGAGTGAGACCCACGACAGTGGAAGGAAGGATTTCCTCGCCGACGATGAAATGAATCAGAAAGAGCGACAGGAAGGGCGCCGCGTAAACGAGATTGCCCACCTGCGCCGTCGTGCGGGAGAGCTGGAGCGCCTTGAGCCACGTGACGAAGGTGATGCCCATCTCGAAGAGCCCCACCCAAAGAACTCCAAGGATGCCTTCGATCGGTGGGGTTCGCCACTGCCCGAACAGGAGCACTGCTGCGAAAGTGAAGAGGGACCCGAAAACGAAATTGAGGAAGAGTTTGACGACCTCGTCGCGCCCGTCTTTCACGTTGTAGATCCAGAAGAGGGCCCAGATGATGGAGCTGCCGAGCGCAAGCAGCGCCCCCGGCA
>DATJPI010000161.1:0-4272 GCA_035506495.1 Syntrophales bacterium | reverse complement strand
TATATCCTCCTGTTTACCTCAGTCTTTATTTCCATCTCCATTTGTCTTCTATTGCTTCACGGAAACGACGTCGCTGAAAGCAACCTCCTGCCCACCCACGTTGAGGTAAGTGGCTCCGTCATGGAAATTCACGCCGGTCACCGTTCCCTGGGCCATCGTGCTGGCAGTAATGGATTGGCCGGACTTGTCAAGGGCGCTCACAGCGAAGGTGTAGGTCCCCTTTGCAGAGCTGGGGCATTTCCACGTAACCGAATTCAACCCTTTGGACTGGTTCTTGAAGGTCAGGGCGTCCACCAGTTGCCCGTTGGAATCATAGACCTGGATCTGCCCGCTGGCAGCATCCGCGCCGAGGTTGTAGCTCAGCGCGACGGGATTTCCATCTACGCTGACCGCGCTGCCCTTGGCCAGGACCTGCTTGCCGATGAGATTCACAGCCTGCGTGTTCGCAAGGGCCTGTTGCTGCTGGGTGAAAGACGTCAGCTGGGTATTGATGTTCGTGAGCTGCTCCAGGCTCGAGAACTGGGCAAGTTGCGCCGTGAAGGCCGTGCCGTCCATGGGGTTGAGCGGATCCTGGTTCTTGAGCTGGGCGATCATCATCTTTAAGAAATCGTCCTTGCCCAGGACGTTTTTGGAAGCGGTTGTTGAGGTGGTCGCTGTTGTCGTGCTTCCCGTTGACTGCACTGCACTGGTATCACTCATGACTCCACTCCTCTTTCACTGTTATGCAAAAATGCTGATGCCGTTTTCCCCTGTCCGGACCGCCCTCATCGGGTTTTCCCGGGCCGCGGGCACAGCTTCCGGTTCACCCCTCGGTCGTTCGCTTCCCGACGATTCCCCCTGTGCAAATCCCGCCTGCTGCCAGAAATTTGATCCTGACTCGTCCGGCCGGTTCTGGACGAGGACCTCAAGGCGGTCGATCTGGAACCCTTTATCCTGCAGGGCGTTCCGGAGATCTTCCATTCCCGACTGCAGCATCTGCTTGACCTCCTGGTTGTCAGCCAGCATGATCATGGTCACGCGGTTGTCCTTGACGGCGACATCCAGATCAAGAGTTCCAAGCCGGGGGGGCTGAAGATTCAGGACCGCCCGCCCGGTGCCGTCCCGGAGAGTCTCGATCGCCCCGTTGACGACCTGGCTTATGACGACCTGCGGCTTCACGGCTGAGGTTACGCCGGCGGATTTGCCCTGAACAGGGGCCGCCACATCACCGCGAGCCGGAAACACTTCGCGGTTCTCTACACCCAGGTCTTTCTGGATGGACTGTTTTTTCGACGGTCCCGTCGAGGTTATTTTCTCCTGAGCGTTCTCCATCAGGTTCGCAAATTCCTGTTTGATCTTATCGGCCGAAAGAGTGGACGGAGACGTCTTTTCTTCACCCTCGGACACGTCGCGCAGGGCAGATGCCTGTTTGGCCTTCCCCGGTTTTCCGATCTTGAGCTTTTGCGGGCCCTGGGTCTCATCACCGTTCGAGAGGTTTTTGAGGACTTCCCCTTCGTTGGCCGTCATCGACTTGACGGCTCCGATCCCGTCCGGGCGGTTCAGAGTCTCACCGTTAATGGAGCCCTTCATTTGTGCCGTCGTATCCTTGCGGCCGCTCATGGCCCCGTTCTTCTGGACCATCTCCTTCAGTTGGGCCTCCTCTGCCGCCGTGAGAGCTCCCTTCTTCGGGAGTTCCGAGGACTGCAGCGAATCCGTGTTTTTCTCTGAGATGGTCTTCGCGACCGACTCTGCGGCGGCTGCTGCAGCCTCCTCCTTCAGCGCCTTCGACTGCCCTTTCACGAGAAATGTCCGCTCCTCGGCGGTTTTGTGGCCGAGTTTCTTTCCCTTGGCGGCGGGTTCGTTCTTTATCTGCCCCTCTGTATCGACCTTGAGGTCCTGCCTCTTGGATTGAAGGATCTCGGCGAAGGACACCGTAAGCGCTGCCGAAGCGGCTGCGGCTTCCTTTCCCTCTGCCTGATCGTTGCGTTTCTTGCCGGGCGCCACGTCGCGGCTCTTGGTCATATCCGCGGGGGCAACAGGGTCCATTGGAATCGGCACGCTTTGAGAATCCATGCTTACTCCTCAAATGGTTTTGATGGAGTCGTGAGCAACGCGTGTGCCATGAAGGAGAGTGTATCGGGTACAGGGTATCGGGTACAGGGAAGAAAAAGAAATAGACCACTGTTTTGATTGATCTTTCTGATCTGCTCTCGCCTCTTTCGCCCTGTTTTTATGCAAGCGGGGAATCGGAAATACTTAGAAGCGGCAGGCCCTGTCGGGCAAATATTGCCCGTCGCGATCTGTAGAGTACGAAAAAAAATGCCCGCCGGTGAACAGCGGGCTTCCGGTTTCAGGATTCCGGCTTCCGGATAGAACAAAATGCATAGGGAGAACAAAAACTGTGATCAAAAAAAGGGGGATCGATCGTCCAATGGAATGACCGTCCCCATGCAAGTTGAATTCTAGTTCTTTCCCGACGCCTGATGCCTGTAGCCTGAAGCCCGCCGCGAAGCGGCTCAGTTCGCCGATGCTGCCGCCGGCTTCGGTCCGCTGGTGATCTCCTTGGCGATCTCGGCGGCTCGCTGCGGTTCGATATAGCCCCAGACGGCGCCGGCCTTCTTGCTCTTCATGTTCATGATGATCCCGGCGGCGAGCTTCTTGTCCATCTTCTCCAGCATGGTACCCGCCTGCGCCGGAGTGGTCGCCTCAAACACAGTTGCGAGATCCTTGAGCCGCTTGTCTTCGACCGCCTTCACGGCATCGAGCATGCCGGAAAGTTTGTCCTCGAGGCCTTTGAGAGCATCGATCTTGGCAACGATCTCGTTTTTCAGGACCTGCAGCTTCTTTTCCTCTTCCTTGATCGCGCTTTCGCGGCTGTCGAGCTGTTTCTCCCGATCGGCCAGCGACGCTGCCAGTTTTCTCTCCCTGGCCATGGAGTCATCGGTTGTCTCATGCGCGGGTGCCGTCTCCGGGGCCTTCTGAGCGACGTTGGCAATGGCGTGATCGGGGTCGAGGATGGCCGCCCCGGGTGTCATCTTCTGCAGCATTCCGCCTGCCGTCGCGATCTTGATGATGATCACCAAGACCACGAGGATTTCACAGATTATGATCAATCTTCTCATCGCCGTACCTCTTCAGATAACGATTGATTCCCTGTTCGTTCAGCTCGACCAACTCCTTGTGGTTCCACTCTTTCCAGTAATTCTCCAGTTTCTTCTGCTTGAGGATCTCCATGATCTTGCGTCGCTTGACGGCCTCTGCAAGTTCCTCTCGCTTGAGCTCGAGGGCCTTTTCCTTGTCCGCAATCCGGAGGACCTGAGCCACTTCCTGCTCCCGTAACCCTTTCAGATAATCAAAGTAGAGGCCGATCTCGGTTGCCGTGAGCGCTCCCGCCTGTTTGTGCATCAGCTCCGCCAGCAGCGCTGCCTTCTGGGTGCGGATCGAACGGAGGTGCAATCGTTCCCGCTCCAGATCCCGCACCTGCTCGGAGAATTCCTGCAGGACCTGATCCTCCAGAATCTTGCGATAGTTGAGGATCTGCTCAAAGCGGAATCGGAACATTGTTGTTCCCTTCATTCTCAGTTAAAGAGCGCTACAAGCTGCCTGCGGCTCTCTTCGAAACTGACCCTCTCGTTCATGTCCTGCCTCAGATAGGCATTGACCCGATCGATCATTTTGATCGCGTGGTCAATCTCCGGATTGCTCCCCGCAACATAGGCGCCGATGTTGATGAGGTCCTCGGCCTTCCTGTACGTCGCAATGATATTCAGCAGATCGTTTGCCCGTTTGCGCTGTTCGCCATCGACGATGTCGATCATGACGCGGCTCACGCTCTCGAGCACGTCCACGGCCGGGTAATGGTTTTTCGCGGCAATGGCACGGGAAAGAGCGACGTGGCCGTCGAGAATGGAGCGCGCGGCATCGGCGATCGGTTCATTGAAATCGTCGCCCTCGACGAGCACTGTGTAGAGCCCCGTGATGCTCCCCCTGCCCTCCACGGATCCCGTTCGCTCCAACAGCTTTGGCAGGAGGCTGAACACGGAGGGGGTATATCCCTTCGTGGCAGGCGGCTCTCCGACGGAAAGCCCCACCTCGCGTTGCGCCATGGCGTATCGAGTGAGCGAATCCACCATCAGCAGAACGTCTCTGCCTTGATCCCGAAAATACTCGGCCACGGAGGTCGCCACATAGGCCGCCCTCATGCGGATCAGCGGGTGACGATCGGACGTGGCCACGATGACGATGGATCGCTTCAGACCCTCGGTGCCCAGGTTCTTCTCGACGAATTCGCGC
>DATJPI010000160.1:0-2745 GCA_035506495.1 Syntrophales bacterium | reverse complement strand
CGCGGCAGAGCATCTTCGACTATATCGAGCGGTTCTACAACCGCCAGCGGATCCATACCAGCATCGGGAATCAGCCCCCGATGGAGTTTGAACAACAACTAGAAGCTTTTCTACCTGTCCACTAAATCGGGGCAAGACCAGCCTTTGTCCTTTAACCTTTATCCTATCTTGAGTGAGCCGATCAGCTCATTGATATCCCCGATGCCGTGGCGGAGGAGGTATTCCTCGATCCCCTCGACGATGTCCATCGTGGCCCTCGGGTTCACGAAATTGGCTGTGCCCACCTGGACGGCCTTTGCCCCTGCAATGAGGAATTCCAGGGCATCGTCGGCCTCCATGATCCCGCCGATCCCGATGACGGGGATGGAAACGGCCCTCGCCGTGCTCCAGACCATGCGGAGCGCCACGGGCTTCACGACGGGGCCGGACAGGCCCCCTGTGATATTCTTGAGGTGCGGGGTGCGCCTCTCGATATCGATGGACATGCCGAGCAGCGTGTTGATGAGCGAAACGGCATCGGCACCTCCCGCCTCGCAGGAGCGGGCAATCTCTGTGATGTCGGAAACATTGGGTGAGAGCTTCACGATCACCGGAAGGTCGGTAACGGATTTCACAAGCTTCGTCACCTCGTGGGAAACATCGGGGTCGCAGCCGAAGGCATGCCCTCCCCTCTCCACGTTGGGACAGGAGATGTTGATCTCAAGGGCGTGAATCCCTGCAATGCCGCTCAAGGCCGCGGCCACCTTCCCGTATTCCTCGATGGTCTCGCCGAATATGTTGACGATCACCTTCGTGTCAAAGCGTCTCAGGTAGGGAAGTTTCTCGCTGATGAAGGCCTTTGCACCGACGTTTTGGAGTCCGATGGCATTGAGCATGCCTCCCTGCGTTTCTATGATCCGCGGGGGCGGGTTGCCCCTTCGCGGCTCGAGCGAGATCCCTTTCACCACCACGGCCCCGAGGCGGTTGAGGTCGACATACGGCGCATACTCTTCGCCGTATCCGAAGGTACCCGACGCAGTCATGACGGGATTCTTCAGGACGAGGCTTCCGATCTTCACGGTTGTGTCGGGTTTACTTTTTTTACTCACTCTTCCACCTTGTTCAGCTTCCTGAGCTTTCTGAAGCGGATCGGAAGCAGGATCGAGGATCGGGGCTCGAGGATCGAGGTCTTTCATTTTGTGCCTCGCTCCTCGTTCCTCGGACCTCGGACCTTTTCAGCGCCACACAATACTCTG
Source organism: Syntrophales bacterium (assembly GCA_035506495.1). Classification (GTDB taxonomy): domain Bacteria; phylum Desulfobacterota; class Syntrophia; order Syntrophales; family UBA2192; genus UBA2192. The sequence continues at coordinate 1,510 of DATJPI010000160.1, read as the reverse complement.
CAAAGCAAACACCGGGCCGTCGACACAGACTTGGCGGTATTCGATCCCCGACGGCGTTCGCACTTCGATGGTGCAGCCCAGGCAGGCCCCCATTCCGCAGGCCATGCGCTCCTCCATGAGAACCTGGCAGGAGATGGCGTGACCCGCAAGGAGATCGCCCATCCGCTTCAGCATCGGGTTGGGTCCGCAGAGGAAAACCCTCGTGCTCGATGTATCCAGTGAGGCCAGATCTTCCCCGAAAAGGTCCGTCACCGGTCCCCTGTGACCGGAACTTCCGTCATCGGTGCTCACACGTATATCGGACCCGAAGGATTTCATGCGGTCGATCCCCAGGAGGCTCGCCGAATCTTTCGCACCGATATAAAGGATCATCTTCGCTTGCTTGGAAGCAGCGTTTGCGCTGAGTTTCTCGGCCAGAAAGACAAGCGGGGCGATCCCGATGCCTCCGGCCACGAAAGCAGCCGTCTTCATCGCGGGCTCGAACTCAAAGCAGTTGCCGAGCGGACCGAGGATCTCGACACGATCCCCATCGCAGAGTGCAGAGATCGCCTTCGTTCCCTTGCCGGCAACGCGGTAGAGTACCTCTATCTGTGTGTTTTTGCCCTTCGCCGCGAGACTGTAAATCCCAAGTGGTCGTCCCAGGAAAGGAAGCCCGCGGGTGGCAGGGCGCAGCATGACAAATTGCCCCGGTTGGGCATTTCGGAAGACCTTGCTGACGGCAAGCGTCATGAGGTAATGGCAGGGGGCCACCTCGGTGTTCGAAACAATCGTTGCCGTCATGTCAGCTTTAGTGAACATTCCGCGCTCTTTTCCATCGCGCCAAAGATCGAGGATCGAGGCGCGAGGTTCGAGGATTATTCTTTGTACCTCGGTCCTCGTTCCTCTTCTATAGATCCAACCACATAATCACAGCGTCTTCACTGTTGTCGGAATAGTACTTCGGCCGGATGCCGCGGGCCTCGAACCCGATCCTCCGGTAAAGATCCCTGGCGGACTCATTCGATTTGCGGACCTCGAGAGTGCAGTAGCGCATCCTCTCGTTGCGGGCATGCCGCAGAACCTCTTCGACAAGCCGAGTGGCGATCCCCCGGTTGCGCAGATCCAATCGCACCGCGACGTTGGTCACATGGACTTCATCGGCGACGAACCAGCAAATGATGTAGCCCGCCAAGGGCTTTGCTTCCGATCCCGGAAGTTTCGCTGCGAGGCACCGGGCGATAGGAAAAGACAGATCCTGCCTGAACATGTCCCTGGACCAGGGGGCACTGAAGGACATCTGTTCGATCTGCATGACCTCGTCGAGATCGGATTCCGTCAGCATCCCGATCTCGAACCCTTCGATGTACTTTGTCGTGGCTGCCATCCTCGGGGGCCGCGTCGCGCTCCTTAGGGCTGTTCTACAACCCGGCACGGACGGAGGTTTCGTTTGCCCGGCGGGTCAAAATTTAAAGGAAATCAGCGACAATCGCAAGCAGTAAAAAGACGCCGCAGACAAGGGGGACGCATCCAC
>DATJPI010000159.1:0-5318 GCA_035506495.1 Syntrophales bacterium | reverse complement strand
CGTGAAGGCGGAAGAGGAGGGTCATCAGTTTAAGGAAGATTTCCGACTGCGCAGGGCCTCCTTTGCGGCAGAGCCCCTGCACCCGCACTTGAGAGAAGAGTTCGAACAGCGCTGCGGGATCGACACCTATCAGATGTACGGGGCAACCGAGGTGGGCGATGTGGCCTACGAGTGCAGCGAGAAGAGCGGCTGGCATCTTTGCGAGGAGGTTGTCGTCGAGATTCTCGATCCCGAGACTGGCCGCGATTTGCCGCCGGGGGAGCTGGGTGAGGTTGTCGTCACGCGCCCCAACGGGATCTTCTTTCTCTTTCGCTTTGGAACGGGGGATCTCTCCCGACTGATCATGGAGCCCTGCCCCTGCGGGAGGACATCTTACCGGCTGGCCGGTATCGCCGGCAGGGTGGGGGAAGCCGTAAAGGTGAGGGGGATGTTCGTGGCGCCGAGCCAGCTGAGAAAAATCGCTGAACGGTTTCCCGAATGGAAATTCCAGGTCGTCGTGAGCCGCGCGGAAAACCGGGACCTGCTCACCGTTCGTGTTGACGCGCCGGAAGCAAAACGAGGCAAGGAGCCCCTTGCCTCGTTCGATAAATATTTTTCGGAGATCTGCACGGTCCGCATCGACCGGCTCGAAGAGGTTCCGGCCGGAACGCTCTCTGAGGGATACAAGTTGATTGTGGACGAACGCAGCTGGAAGTAGAACGGACTATTTCTTTACGGCCGCCAGCACTTCCCGGATATCGGGCAATTCCCGGATGGGATAGACCTTGATCCAGGCGACCTTGCCCTTCTCGTCGATGAGGATGTTGGCGCGCTCTGAGAAGCCCTCCTTTCGGAAGAGGCTCAGAGCTGCAGCGACCTTCCCATGTGGCCAGAAGTCGGCCAAGAGCCGCGTTTTCTTGATCTTTAGAGATTTTGCCCAGGCCGCCTTGCAGGGGACGCTGTCAACGCTGAGCCCCACGGCGATTGCGCCCGCCTGATCGAAGGCTTTCAAGTTCTTCTCGAGGGCCTGCATCTGCTTTGCGCAGATCGACGTCCATGCCAACGGGTGGAAGGACAGGAGCACTTTTTTCCCCTTGTAAGAGGAAAGCTTGAAGTCTTGTCCATTCTGATCCTTCAGTGTGAAGTCCTTGACGGTTGCTCCTACGGATAAGGATTTTCCTGCCATGTGCACCTCCTTATGCTCCGTCGACCCCATGATGTTCCTTCTTGCGGAACCAACCTGCGGGATCCACGAAGTAGTCTTCCGTGTCTTTGAGAGAAAGGAAATGCTGCCGTTCCATTTTCGAGAGGATCTCGAAGAACGCCTTTTCCTTCGGGTCATCCGAAGCGTCACGAAGTTGGGCGTAGAATTTCTCACCCTTGGCTTCGAAATCCAGAGCGGTACGCACGGCCTTCAAGTCGTCGTTATCACCGGGGGCTGATGCTTCCGCCTTCAAAAGAAAATCCTTGAGGATGTCTTTGACTCGGGTCCCCTTGACCGTTACGGGGAGCGATGCGGGCCATTTCTGTTCTTTTGTCCAGCGGGCGTGGATCTCCCGGAGTCTCTCGTAGTGCTCGAGCTCGTCATCGGCGATCTGCTTGAACATGGATTTGCCGAGGGGATTGAGGCAACGCTCGGCGCTCTTGAGGTAGAACTCCCGCTCTCTCTTTTCGTTTGTCAGGGCTACCTCGAGAGCATTCAGACGCTCTTCCTTTTTCATCAGTCCACTCCTTTTCAAGGTTGGATGGATTGTCAGACCCTTTTGTCGACCATTGAATTATACCAGAACCTCCCGCTGTCGGAAACGGATTATTTGCGAAGGCCAAATGCCGCGGCGCGGGGTGGATCGTTTCCATCGCCGCGGGGGCGCTTGAAATCACAGCCTGGCTGTGCGACAATGCATCGGTCGAAAACAACATGAAGGAAAGCCATGGGACGGAAAATGCTCTACTCCCTGCTCATCCTGGCTCTTGTCGTTGCCGCTTTGCTTTTGTATCCCATCGTCAAAATCAAACTCTCCGCTTCGGAGATCCATCCCGAGCCGCGCTTTATTCCCGCTTCGAGCGAGAAGGCACTCTACGATCATGTGCACGCCCTGAGTGTCGTCATTGGGATCCGGAGCATTGAGGAATACGCGAAGATCCAGGAGGCCGAGCGATACATCCGGACGTTTCTCGATGAGCGGGGGATTCCCTTCGCACTTCAGGGGTATGATCACGAGGGAAAACGTTACAGCAACATCGTCGTTACCCTCGAGGGAACCACGCACCGCGAAGAGTCGGTCATCATCGGGGCCCACTATGACGCCGCCGCCGGGACTCCCGGCGCAGACGACAATGCCAGTGCCGTGGCCGTTCTGCTCGAGCTGTGCCGCGATCTGAAAAATTACAGGCCCGGGCGGACCCTGAAGATGATTTTTTTCGTTCTCGAGGAACCCCCCGCTTTCATGACGTCCGCTATGGGAAGTTATGTCTATGCCCTGGAGGCCCGAGACCGGGGCGAGAAGATTTTCGGAATGATCTCCCTCGAAATGCTGGGGTATTTCAGCGAGGCCAAGGGAAGCCAGGCCTTCCCTCTGCCGGGCATGCATTGGATTTTCCCCGATCGAGGCAACTTTATCGGGGTCGTGGGAAACGTTCACTCCAGGGAACTGACGCTCGCCGTGGCCGAAGCCCTGAAGGCCGGCTCCGCGATCCCCGTCGAGCATCTCGTGTCACTGCCCTTCATCCCCGGAGTCGGCCTGTCTGATCACGGGCCCTTCTGGGAAATGGGTTTCCGGGCCGTCATGGTAACCGACACGGCCTTTTACCGAAACCCCAATTATCATGGCTCGAAGGATACAATCGACACGCTGCGGTTTGACAAGATGTCGCAACTCGTCGGCGGGATGGTACACGTCGTGGAGTATCTTACGAAGGTCAAAGGATAGGGACAAAGGACAAAAGAAATTACCCTTGTTCCTTGTTTTCCGTCTGCACTGAGGCGGCAGAGATGTCGCGTACCTTCAGTTGGATGCTGGAGGAGCCGTTCCAGTAGTTGATCTGCGGCGTGAAGGCGATGTCCAGGCGGACTCCCTCGATGTCCTGGGCATAATCACCCCTATTGAACCAGATCGAGCTGCAGGAAACCCCGTCACCATAGACCCGCATCTTGAGATGCTTGTTGCCCACCACGGTGGGGTAGGACACCTGAACATTCCGGGTGCAGATGATGGGTTCGGGGTTCCGGGTCCCGAAGGGGGCAAGCCGGTCGAACTGGGCAACCAACTCGTGTGTCATCTGATTGAGGCTGCACTGGGCATCGATGTGCGTCTCCTGGATCAGCTCTTGGACAACAAGCCCTTCCTTGACGATATCACCCAGCACTTCTCTCAGCCGGTCGATGTCGCCCTCCTTTACAGAGATGCCGGCGGCATACCGGTGGCCACCGTAGGAGATCAGCAGGGGGTCGCAGAGTTTGAGGCCTTCGTAAAGATTGAATTCGGCGATGCTCCTTCCGGAGCCCTTGCCGATGCCGTCCTTGAGGCTGATGAGGATTGTGGGACGATAGAAACGGTCGACGACCCGAGAGGCGACGATCCCGATCACGCCAGGATGCCACTCCGGCGAGGCAAGAACGAGGGCACCCTTTTCCTTCGTATCACCCATGGAGTGAATGCGGCCGATGATCTCGTCAAAGATGGTTTTTTCCAGGCGCTGTCTCTCCCTGTTGAAGGTCTCCAGCCGGGCGGCGATTCGCTGTGCTTCGATGGGGTCTTCCGTCAGGAGAAGTTGTACGGCGTCATCGGGAGTCCCGACGCGGCCAGCCGCGTTGATCCGGGGGATAAGCGCAAAGGATGCCGCCCCGGAATCGATTGCGGTGTTTCCGAGGCCAGCGGTGTCCCTCAGGGCTTTGAGGCCCACCCGGCGGTCCTCGTTGATGAGCTCGAGTCCGATCCGCGCAAAAATGCGGTTTTCATCGACCAGCGGGGACAGATCGCCGATTGTGCCGAGGGCCACGAGATCGAGGTAATCCCTCAGGTTGGGGTAGGGTCGACTGGCATAAAAACCGATATTGCGCAGTCCCCCGCGCAGCGCGATCAGGAAATTGAAGACAATGCCGACTCCGGCAAGCTGCTTGAACGGAAATGCGCAGTCGCTTCGGTTGGGGTTGATGACGGCTGCTGCATCCGGGATTACAGCCGGGACTTCGTGATGGTCGAGAACAATCGTCTCCATGCCCAGCGAGCGGGCGTATTCGATCTCCTCCCGATCCGAAACACCGCAGTCAACGGTAATGATCAGGCCTACATTCTGTGCTTTCAGCCGGTCAATGGCCGAGCGGTTCAGGCTGTAACCTTCACTGACCCGATCCGGGATGTAGTAGAGAACCTGATCCTGGATTCCCTGGAGGAAACGGTACAGGATGGTCAGGGACGTGATGCCGTCGGCATCGTAATCCCCGTAGATGGCCACTTTTTCGCCTGTTTGAATGGCCCGAATGACCCTTTCCACCCCCTTTTTCATGTCCTTCATAAGAAAAGGGCTGTGCAGGTCGTTGAGCGACGGGTTCAAATAACGTTGTGCAGTCTCGAGGTCCGTGATGTTGCGATTGATCAGGATCTGGGATACGATCGGATGGATCTTGAATTCTTTTACGAATAGCGCCTGGATTTCTTCTTTGGTTTCAGACAGTTTCCAGCGTGTCGTTGGCAGCATAAAGACATGTTCTTCCACGGAGCCTGTTCGCGGTCCTTGCTTGTTTCATCGGGCAAGACGCGACAGAGGCTATATTAACAGTGTCGGGGCTTGTGTCAAGAGAAGAATTCTTCAGCCTTGATCTTTGATAACGCCGATGTTACTGATATTCCAGTCTTTTAGGAAAAGAGGGTCCATGATAGGGCACCGCATACGTTTTATTCGAATTCCCTCCCCCGACCGATCGCCTATTTCCAGCCCAACCTGGAAGGAGCAATTCCCGAGAGAGAGATGAAGTAGATGGTCCTGCACTAAGATGCTGTTGAATACGCATACATGGATTCTGAGAGAATTTGCGTCAGCACGACTGAATCGGGAGAACCTCGACGTCCTCATCTACAACGTCATGCCCGATATCCTTCCTATCCACAGGGACATCACCCCTGAAATGACCCACCGGATGGAGCGACTCATGGACGTCCCGCCTGCTTACGGCAAGGCGCGGTTCATCCAGTTTCACCTCCTCGTGGACGATCTGTCCCATTACGGTCACATCACCCGCAGAGGCCGCGCGCGCTCCGAGAACGCCTCGGACGGGTATGCGTTTCGCAAGGGCCTTATTCTGACCCCGGCCATGATCGAGCTGCACCGCAGGCTCTCCG
>DATJPI010000158.1:0-4991 GCA_035506495.1 Syntrophales bacterium | reverse complement strand
GAACTCATCAAGCCGGCCCTTTACGGCAAGGACAACCCGGGGGCTAGGCTTGCGGCACAGGAAACCATGATCGCGGTGCTGCGTTCGAGCCTGGAGCTCATGCACCCCTTCATGCCCTTCGTCACCGAGGAGATCTGGCAGACAATCTCGAAGAGCGGGCCCACGATCATGCTGGCCCCGTTTCCGACGGTGGATGAGCGCTACAAGGACGATGCGGCCGAGCGCGACATGGGGCTGCTGATGGAGATCATCGGGACGGTCCGCAACATCAAGGGCGAGAAGGGCATCTCTCCTTCGAAAAAGCTCAAGGCGATGGTGACAACGGAGGAAAAGGACCTGCTGCCGCTGCTGCAGTCGGGCACGCCCTACATCATCAACCTGGCCCGGCTCGAGAGCCTCGCCGTCATCTCCGCGGGCGAGGAACCGAAGGACGCTGCCACGGGTGTCGCCGGCCCCGTGAAGGTCTTCGTCGTCTTGGAAGGCGGGATTGACAAGTCCGGTGAAAAGGCACGACTGCAGAAAGAGATGGCCAAGATCGAAAAGGATCTTGCCCAGGTGAACCGCAAGCTCGAAAACCCCGATTTCTGGCAGAAGGCGGCCCAGGCCGTCATCGATAAGGAAGAAGCGAAGGCCAAGGATCTCAGCGAACGTTATGCGGTTCTCGAGGCGGCCTTAAAGAAGCTGTAATGGCCGCCGGCTTCAGGCTTCCGGTATCGGGATTCAGGATGACAAAATTCCTTTAAATCCAGAAGCCGGAAGCCCGATTCCCGAAGCCCAAGACAAGCAAAACGCAGAAGGCAAAGATTAGCTCTGTACCGAGAGAGTAACGAGACGAAGACATGTTGGAGATGGAAGCTGTCAGGAAGATCATCCGTCGTGCCCTGGAGGAGGACATCCGGTCGGGGGACGTGACGACGACTTCCGTCCTGACCGGTTCTGAAACGGGTCGGGCGGAGGCGCGAGCCAAGGAAGACCTGATCGTGGCGGGCCTCGATGTGTTTCGCGAAGTCTTCCGCGTGCGCGATACGGGGCTCGTTTTCGAAACGGAGCTCCGGGATGGGGCGTCGGCCCCCCGCGGGACCGTCCTGGCGATGGTCAGCGGATCGCTGTCAAGTATTCTCACAGCCGAACGAGTCGCCCTGAACCTCTTCCAGCGGATGTGCGGGATCGCCACCCTGACGAAGCAGTTTGTCGATGCCGTCGCCGGTACGAAGGCACAGATCCTCGACACACGCAAAACGATGCCTGGCCTGCGCATCCTCGACAAGTACAGCGTGAGGATGGGTGGAGGACTGAATCACCGCTACGGACTCTATGACGGGGTCCTCATCAAGGATAACCACATCGAGGCGGCCGGGGGCCTTCTGGAGGCCGTCCGTCGTGCGAGAGCTGCGGCCCCGTTCATGGTCAAGATCGAGGTGGAGGTGAAAAACCTCTCCGAGGTCGAAGAAGCCCTCACCGCTTGCGCCGACGTCATCATGCTCGACAATATGACCGCTGCAGATATGAAGAAAGCCGTTGATCTCATCGGGAGCAGGACCCTCGTCGAAGCTTCGGGCAACGTGACGGTCTCCACCGTGAGAGAGATTGCCGCGACAGGCGTTGATTTCATATCCTCCGGGGCTCTCACCCACTCCGTCCGTGCGGCAGACATCTCCCTGAAGGTTGCGAGGAAGACCTGATCGATGGATTTGAATATCGACGAGCTGAGAAGCTTCTTCTTTCAAAGGACCATCGGCCGAAGAATCGAATACCGCGAGGAAGTCGAGTCGACGAACACCGAGGCCCTGCAGCTTGCGCAGCAGGATGCTCCGGAGGGGACCGTCGTCATTGCCGAAGCCCAGTCCGCAGGGCGGGGTAGACTCACTCGCAGCTGGGAATCGCCGCCCTCGATGAACCTCTACCTCTCTGTCATCCTGCGCCCCGATGTCCCGGCACAATCGGCGTCGCTCATCCCGCTTGCTGTCGGGGTGGCCGTGGCCGACGTCATCTCCCAGTACTGTCCGGGCCAGGTGAGACTCAAGTGGCCCAACGACGTCCTTGTCGGCGGGAAAAAGATCTGCGGAATCCTGGCGGAGATGCGGACAAAAGCCGACCGGGTGGCCTTTGTCATTGCGGGGATCGGGGTCAACATCAACATGAAGAAGCTTCATTTTCCCCGGGAACTGCGCGAGACGGCCACGTCGCTGCAGATCGAGACGGCCCTGGAAATCGATCGGCTCGACTTCGCCGTCCGGCTCCTCGAAGCCCTGGAGCGCTGGTACCGCATCTATCTCAACGGTGGCCAGGATTACGTCCGTCAGAGCTGGCTCAAATACGCCGATATCATCGGCAAGAGGATCGAAGTCGTCTATCAAAGCGACACCCAGCGGGGAACCGTCGTCGGTCTTGATGAAAACGGGGCCCTTCTCCTCGAGGGGGAGACGGGCCTGCAGCAGGTTCTCGCAGGGGATGTCTATATCGAGAGGTTATGAATATGTTACTGGCCATCGACGTGGGAAACAGCAACACCGTCCTGGGGCTCTATGACGGGGACAAGCTCATCTACGACTGGCGGATCCGGACCGTCGCCAATCATACGGTCGACGAGTACGGGATGCTCATCGTGAACCTGTACAAGACGGTGAAGTCGAAATCCCAGCCGGTCAACCTGACGGGCATCATCATTTCCTGCGTGGTGCCTCCCATGCTCAATATCCTGGAACCGCTCTGCATGAAATATTTCCACCTCAAGCCCCTCATCGTGGAGCCGGGTGTCAAGACGGGGATGCCCATCTTCTACGACAATCCGAAAGAGGTCGGGGCCGACCGGATCGTGAATGCCGTCGCGGCCTATGAGAAGTTCAAGACGGACCTGATCGTGGTCGATTTCGGCACGGCGACGACCTTCGATTACATCTCGAAAAAAGGCGAGTACATGGGCGGTTGCATCACGCCGGGGATTGCCATCTCCAGCGACGCCCTTTTTGAGAAGGCCTCCAAGCTGCCCCGGGTCGAGCTCAAGAGGCCGAAAACCATTGTCGCCAAGGATACCGTCAGCAGCATGCAGGCGGGAATCATGTTCGGGTATGCGGGCCTGGTTGACGGGATCGTCGACCGGATCAAGGCCGAGACCCGGTCGAACCCGAAGGTCGTCGCCACAGGCGGTCTTGCCAAGATCATCGCTCCCGAGACGAAAAGTATCGATGTGGTCGACGAGTTCCTCACGCTGGATGGTCTTCGCATCATCTACGAGAGAAACAAGTAATCCTGCCGGACACCCGGGACTCCTGCGGCCGCTCGAGTGGTCCTGACCGGGCGCCGGGCAGGCGTGCACGGGGATGAAGGTCATGGCCTTTGAACATCTGACAAAAAAAGCGCTTCTCGAAAAGATGGAATCCCTGCGCCTGCAGGTAATGGAGTACGAGAAGCAGGAGAGCAAGAAACTTTACGAGGGAAAGCTCTACCAATCACTTTCCATCAGCGCCGAAGCGGGCGTCTATATCATCCAGAACGGCATTTTCCGGTTCGCCAATCAATTCGTGGCATCGCGACTGGGGCTCACGCCTCACGACATGATCGGGATGCGTGCGGCCGATTTCATCCATCCCGATGACAGGGCCGCCGTCAGGAAAGAGGCCGCGGACATGCTTCGGGGCAAGCGCTCGGCCCCTTACGAGTTTCGGACCGTCGGCAGGGATGGTCGCATTCACTGGGTCCTGGAGTCGGTGACGTCCATCGACTTCGGGAATGGGCGAGCCGTCTTGGGCCAGTCCATGGACATCACGAAACAGGTGGAGGCCCGGGATCGTCTGGCTGAACTCGAAGCCCTCGAGGCCTCCATTCTCGAGTCGATCCCCCATGCCGTCATCGGCCTCAAGAACCGGCAGATCATCTTCGCCAACGACGGGGTTGAGGAGGTCTTCGGCTGGAAGAGGAAGGACGTCATCGGCAAGAGCACCCGCATCTTCTACCGGAGCCGGGCGGAGTGGATCGTTGGCGCCGACAACCTGTACCGATCGCTTGAGTCGCAGAGGACGTTCACCTCGGAGGTCGTTCGAAGGAAGAAGGACGGCACGCCGATCATCTGCCGACTGACGGCATCCCGGATCGGGGAGACCCTCATCGACAAGCAGATCGTCATCACCTACGAGGACATCACCGATCAGAAGACGGCCGAAGAAGTCTACGTGACCATGGCGGAAAACTCCCAGGTCGGCGTGTACGTGGTGCAGAGCGGGAAGTTCCTTTACATCAACCCGATCGGGGCGTCTTACGCCGGTTACGGGGCCAATGAACTGATCGGCATGGACTCCATGCAGCTGGTCGACCCTGACGACAGGGAGATGGTCGTCCGAAGGGCCCGGTCGATGCTGAGGGGAAAGAGCAAGACCCCTCACGAGTTTCGGATTCTCACCAAGGACGGCCAGACTCGATGGATCATGGAGACGGTGACCCCGATCCGGTTCAGAAATCAACACGCCATTCTCGGCAATTCCATGGACATCACGGCGCAGAAAGAAGCGCAGCGAAAACTCGAGGAACTGGAGGCCCTTGAGGCCTCGATCCTGGAGTCGATTCCCCATGCCGTAATCGGATTGAGGGACCGCCGGATCTTCTTTGCCAACGACGGCGTGGAGGTAGTGTTCGGTTGGAAGGCCAAGGAGCTGATCGGCCAGAGCACGCGCGACCTGTACCGCACGGACGAAGAGTTCGAGGAAATAGCGCAACTCCTGTACACCTCTTTGGAAAGACGGCGGACCTTCTCCATGGAGTACCCCTGCCGGCGGAAAGACGGCGGAGAGGTCCAGTGCATGATCAGCGCATCCCGCATCGGCGAGAAGCTCGAGCACAAGAGCATCGTCATCACTTTCGAGAACATCACCTATCGAAAGCAGTTCGAGAAAGAGCTCGAACTCTCGAGGGGGCGGCTTCGGGATCTCTCCATGCATCTGCAGACGGTGAGGGAGAAGGAAAGGACCCGGATCGCGCGGGAGCTCCACGACGAGCTG
>DATJPI010000157.1:0-5896 GCA_035506495.1 Syntrophales bacterium | reverse complement strand
ATTTCAGTCAACTATCATGAGTTCACTGCCGGACGGAAAACGGTTCGTTGTGTCAGCATGGCATAGATGACACGAATTAACTTGTGGGCTGTGGCCAGGACGGCCTTTTTATAAGGCAGTCCATCCTTCCTGCGCTTCCGGTAATAGACTCTGAAGACATCACAGAAGTGGATGACCTGCGTCGTCATCAACCAGATGATCCTTCGCAAGTGCCGGTTGCCGCGCTTCGTGATCCTGCTGCTGCCTTCATGTTTGCCGGACTGGCGCACGGCAGGATCAATCCCCGCCATGGCAATGATCTTGTTTGGATCATCAAACTGCTGGATGTCACCACCCATCTCGATGAGGAAACCGGCAGCACTCTTCTCCCCGATGCCCTTGATGGAGTTCAGAATGTCCATGTCGTCTCCCATCATGCCCCGGCTCGTCTGAAGCAGCATCTCCGTGATCTCCTGGAGCGCCTCTTCAAGATGAAAGTGCAGGGAGATCTTCTGTTTGAGAATCACATCCTTCATGGGACTCGGGGTTCCGATGGAGGACCGGGCGGCCTTCAAGAGCGCCTCCGCAAAGGCGCCTCGCTTGCGTCCATAGGAATCTTCGATCAGCATCCGGGTCAACTGATCCGGGTCGACCTCCTGGAGGGCATAGGCGGAAGGATAACGCTGCAGCAGCTTGAGAATGGACTTCGTAAAGATCCCCGCCATATGCTCCAGCTCCGGAAAGGTGATGTTTAGGATCCGCTTGATATCGTTCTTCAGGGAGCTCATCTGGTCCACCAGGCTTTCCCGCTGGCGGGCCAGTTCCCGAAGATCCGAGATCAGGGGTGAGGTGGCTCTTCGTATCAGAGAGTCCCTGTTCGCAAGGAGAAACTGGGCAATAACCCAGGCATCCTTCTTGTCCGTCTTGGTCTTGCGCAGCTGCATCTTGACGTAATTGGAGATCAAAAGCGGATTGAGGACAACGGCAGCATAACCTTCGGAAACCAGATACGAGAAGAGGTTCACATGATAGGATGCTGTCGATTCCATCCCGATGAGAACAGCACCCATGGGAACGGATGAAAGATGACTCTTCAGCTTCTCAAAGCCGTTGCGGTCCATGGCCGCAGAAAACTGAAAGAGCTTTGCTCCATCCTCCCTGATTCCACAAGCATCGAACTTATCCTTGGAAACATCGATGCCGACGAAACCCTGAAAAGCTCTCCTTGATCCTGACATGGCATCACCTCCAACCAGCTAAAACGGGGAGAGCAGATACCGCAGCCTCCGGGCCAATCCTCCAGCGTGACCAGGGTTCCAGGACCCAATCAACCTATCATGGCTCAGAGAGGCTTGGGACAGACTGAAATAAGGGCTCTAACGCCCAGGAAGTACTGAGTCCTCCTGCCTCACCCTTGGTTCATGATTATACACCTCTATACACGAACTCATGGTAGGAGGAAGAAGCATCTACAAACATACGTCGAACCTGCCATGCAGGTCAGCTGCGCATTTTCTCCAGCATCCCTTCCAGCAGCAGAAGAGCCCCGCGTTTGTCCATCGGCCGGTTGTCGTTGCCGCACTTGGGCGAGAGGATGCAGGCGGGGCATCCAAACTCACAGGGACAGTCGCCGACGAGCTCCAGGGTGAGGCGCGTCACGCGCTCCATGAGGCCCAGCGCCTTTTCCGTAAGCCCGATCCCGCCTTCATAGCCGTCGTAGAGAAAAATGGTGGGCTCGCCTGTGCCGGGGTGCCCTGTCGTGGAGAGACCGCCGATATCCCATCGGTCGCACATGACCTCGAAGGGAAGGATGGCAATCATTGCATGTTCGAGTGCGTGAAGAGCGCCGCCGAAGTTGAGGCTCCTGTCATAGAGGGCACGCCGGAGGTCGTCGGGTATGGTGAACCAGAGGCCCGTCGTCCGGAAGCGAAGCGGCGGCAGGTCCAACTCTTCCCGGGCAATCACCTGGTCATTCTGGATTACCTTGTAGCCCAGGGTCGCCTCGGTGACTTCGAGCTCGCCCAGGTGGACGGCCGTCTGTCCGAGCCTTTGCGTGGACCTCGTGCCGAGGATCTCAAGATCGACGGCCTTCACGGCCTGGGTATAGTAGTCGACATCCTTTCGCTCCACCTCGACGAGGTGGTTCTCCACGTCGAAGCGCCTGACCACGTAGGTCTCTCCCTGATGCAGGAGCACGGCTCCCAGATGGGCCTCTCGATAGGCCTGGCTCGTATCCATCGTCTCGAGGAGCACCCCTTCGCAGGTGATGCGGTAGGCGTCTCGCGCGATGTGATCGAGGCCGACGGCCTCCACCGGCCTTCCCCGGCCCGTATAGACCCAGCCGTGGGAGGTATCCTTCACGAGGTCCTCGGCGGCCAGCTCGCCGAGAATGTCACTGACGTGCACCGCCGGGAAGATATCTTCGCCGCGGACGTCAAAGGGCAATTCCGCCACAGCGCACAGCAGTTGCCCCGAGAGGATGTAGGGGTTGGCAAGGTCGATGATGGCCTGCTCGTGGGGTTTTCCGAAGAATGACTCGGGGTGCTTCATCAGGTACTGATCCAGCGGGTTCTGAAAGCCGACAAGGACAGCCAGGGCGTCGCGGTTGCGGCGGCCCGACCGGCCCGCCTGCTGCCACGTTGCAAGGACCGTCCCCGGGTAGCCCGAGATGATGACGCAGTCGAGCGAGCCGATGTCGATTCCCACCTCGAGGGCGTTGGTCGAGGTGACTCCCGTGAGGACGCCCCGCTTGAGGGCATCCTCGATCTCCCGGCGCTCCAGGGGAAGATAGCCCGCCCGATAGGCGGCGATCTGTTCGGCCAGCGCCGAACCGGCCTTCGTTGCCTCCTTCGACCAAAGGGCAATGAGCTCCGCCATCCTTCTTGATGCCGTGAAGCACAGCGTCTGCAGCCCCCGCTTGACAAAGAAAAGGAAGAGATCCCTCGTCTCCTGGTGGGGCGAGAGGGTGCCCACACCATCGAAGAAAGGGTTGTAGAACAGGAAGGTCTTCCCGCCGCGGGGCGATCCATCCTCGGTGATGACATCGAAGGGAAGGCCGACGAGCTTTTCTCCGAACTCCTCAGGGTTGGCAAGCGTTGCCGTCGAGAGGACAAAGCGGGGCGAGGAGCCGTAGAAGCGGGCGATGCGGCGCAGCCTGCGGATGACAAAGGCCACATTGGACCCAAAGACCCCCCGGTAGCGATGGGCCTCGTCGAAGACGACGTAGCGGAGGTTGCGGAAGAAGCGCTCCCACTTGGAGTGCCAGGGCAGCACGTGGTGAAGCTCGTGGGGGTTGGTGACGATAATCCGGGACATCTCGCGGATGCGCCCGCGGCGCGAAACCGGCGTGTCGCCGTCATAGACGGCCGCATCAGCCCGGATGCCCGTGGCCCGCTCCATTTCCTTGAAGACCTTGAGCTGGTCGTTCGACAGGGCCTTCGTGGGATAGACAAAAAGCGCCGTGGCCTGCCGATCGCCCGCAAGGGTCTCGAAGACCGGGATGTTGAAGGCGAGCGTCTTCCCCGACGCGGTGGGCGTACAGAGAACGACGTTTCGTCCCGCCCGCAGCGCCTCGATCGTCTCGCACTGGTGGCTGTAGGGACGGAAGTCCTTCGCGTTCAGGTAGTGCTCAATAGAGACGGGAAGGGGGTTGCGCAGCTCGCCATATTGAGGTTCCCGCGGGTGCAGGACTTCGATGTGGGCAATGCGGTCCCGGAAGCGGGGGCTCCTTTTCAGGGATTCCAGGGCGGTCTCGATCACGGCTGCCATTCCTTGTGGAGCTTCGTAAAAAGGCTCGCCAGCGTGAGCAGATCGCGACGGTTGTGCTCGACAATGGGAACAAGCGGTCCGGGGTTTCCGGTCCGCATGTAGCTCTCGTAGAATTCGGGCACCAGCGCGCTCGGCACATCGTCTTCCCTCTGAATGCCCAAAAAGTAGCGCTCCAGCGTCGTCAGCTTGCAGTCGGGCACACAGTCCCGCCAGGCGCGCCGCGAGAAGTGAAGGACATCAAAGTGAGGACCCTCGAGATTTGCGCGGATACCATAATAGGCGAGCCGTTCGCGGATGTAGGGGATGTCGAAGGTGCGTCCGTTGTAGGTGACGAAGGCCCTCCGGTCTGTCAGATGGGTGAGCAGGCCTGCCAGCGCTGCCGGCTCCTCGTCGATGCGCCGCAGGAGATATTGCTCCACACAGATCTCCGAGCCACGCACGCGGGCAAGCCCCAGCAGGATAATGGGCCGCTGGAACATGCCCAGGGTCTCGATGTCGATAAGGATGAAATCCTCTTCGCGGTGAAAGCCCGATGAGAAGAGGGCCAATGGATGAGATTTCTGAAACCCCCGGCCGATCCAGTCGAGCAGACCCGCCGTATCGCCTTCCTCCACCATTTTCAGGATACCCCGGGCCTGAGTGCCGAACCGGGGGTGATCGCACAGGTCGGCGATGGACTTCACTCCCCGGCGCTTCAGGGCCTCCTCAGTCACCTCGCCCACTCCATAGAGAAGCTTGAGATCCGAGAGGATGCGGCGGCCGGCCTCAGACGGGTCGACGGTCCGCAAGCGGCCCCCGTCACGGCTCTCCAGGCGGTAGCATACCCCGCGGGTCGTGCTTACCTCTTCGCCGGGCAGGACATCCTCCAGGGCCTTACCCCGGTACTTGCGCAGCAGCTCACTCTTGAGCCGCTGGGCCTCGTGGTACTCCCGGTAGTCGACCCAGGAGGCAGCGAAAGGCCTTGCGGGCATGGTCCGCTCCTGCTCGAGGACGATGACGTCGCTTGCACGCTCAAGGCTTTCCCTGAGCCTGCGGCCGATGGGACTTCCCGTAGAATGTTTTTTCTTCTGGTGATCTTCTTTCATGAAATCCTGATCCCGGAGTGAAGGGTGCTCGACGCAGAATCCTGGGAGAACCCCCCGGAGAGGGCAAGGCGATGGGGAGTTTCGGCATAGAGCCAAAGGAAAGATAAACGGGGCATCCGAGACGACGGCTTCGGCGGGAAGCCGTCAAGCTCGTTCATGGTTTTCCGGCAGCCGCGCCGTGGAACGGCCCGCCGGCCGCAGGTCCTCGCTGCCATAAAGACCGGAATCGAGTCCGGGTCGCTCTTCCCTGTACCCTGAACCCTTCTCTAATCAACCGCGTGGAACTCGCTCTTCGCCGCTCCGCAGATCGGGCAGACCCAATCTTCGGGAAGTTTCTCGAAGGCCGTACCTGCGGGGATTCCGCCATCGGAGTCCCCTTCCTCAGGATCGTAGATGTACCCGCAAACCGCGCATTCGTATTTTTTCATGGTCTCTATCCTTTTCAGAACGTATCAGTGAATTATCCGGTCTCGAACTCGTCGATGATATCCGCCTTAACCCTGCCGGGGCACCCAGCGCTTTTCGAAACAAATCTATACCCGAAACGCAAGGGAAGCACAAGGACCCAGGTGCGAGGTCCGAGGAACGAGGACCGAGACAAAATACATTTCCTCGATCCTCGCGCCTCGATCCTTTATTTCTGGCATTCCGGGCAATAGAAGGTGCTGCGGCCGGCAATCACGATCCGCCGCACTTTGCTTCTGCACTTCTTGCAGGGCTCTCCGGCTCTGCCGTAAACACGCAGGCGATGCTGATACTCCCCGGGCCTTGCGAAAAGATCTTGCCAGTCCGATATGGATGTCCCCCGGGACTTGACGGCGTTCTTCAGCACCCGCGCCGCGACGGCGGCAATCCCCTTCCAATCGTCCCGTCCCAGGCTCAATGCGGGGCGCATGGGGTCGATGCCGGCCCCGTGGAGGATCTCGCTTGCGTAAATGTTTCCGATGCCGGCCACGGCTTTTTGGTCCATGAGGAAGGATTTCACGGGAAGCCGCCTCCCGCGGGCTGCCTCCATCAGGCTCTTCGGATCGATTTTACCGAGGCCGTCGGGGACGGGGCTTGCG
>DATJPI010000156.1:0-4435 GCA_035506495.1 Syntrophales bacterium | reverse complement strand
CGAGCCGCCCAGGGCCCCCAGGGTCACGCCATTGGCGGTCGTCCACAAGCCACCGCCCCATTGCACGCCGATTCTTCGCACGAAGGAGTCGTTGGCTTCGACAATCTGGGCCTCGATGGAGATCTGCTTCAGCTTGCCGCGGGAGACGTCTTCCTTGAGGCGCTGCTCCTCGGCCTTCTTTATCTTTTCAACGGGCATGACGACGATCACGTTTCCCTGCGATTTCGTCCCCAGTGTCTGCACATCGAGGATCGTCTCGAGGGCCTGATCCCAGGGCACCTCTTTGAGTTGCATCGTGATCAGCCCTTTGACGTCCTCGCCGGCCACGATATTGAGGCCGCTGACTTCCGCGATGAGGCGGAAGACGCTGCGGATGTTGGCGTCCTGGAAATCGGCCGTGATCTTCTGCCCGGTGTAAACCTTGCCGTCCTTCTTGTCGACCTTGATCTCCTTCTTCGTCGCCTCGGGCTGCGTGGCCCGGATCCGATCCACCTCTTTCGTCATGGTGAAGCTCTGCGGCATGTAGACGGTGTCGACATCGACGATCAACTCGTTGCCCTGTTCGCGCACCAGATGAGGAATGGCCTCTTTGAGCACGATCTTGATGGCCGTGACGGGCCTGTCGCCCGTTTTCTCCTGGGTTGGATAGACGCCCTCGATGGCCTTGAGGTCTGCCTCGGTGATTTTCTTCTTCAGGTCATCGGGCACATACATCTTGTCAAGGGTGATGACGAGCGTCTTGGCTGCTTCCCTCGAGGCCGTGTACCCCGTGAGCTTGGATGTGGAGATAATGACTTTCTCCTTGTCCATCGTCTTGCCGAAGGTGATCTTTTCGACATACCCCACGCTGGCAGTACTCGCACCCGCGGCTGCAGCCGCAGGTGCCGCCTCCGCAGGATCGGAAGATCCGGGCCCGGCGTTCATCGTTGCGCAACCGGTAACCAGCATCACACAGAATGAGATCGTCAGTGCCCACAGGCTCAACTTCTTCATGGTCTTCCCTCGCCTTCTTCTTTATGGAGCTTCAACGCCACGCGATGAGATCTTTCCTTGCCCTTGCTGCCTTCGAGCTTTTCTTCCACGATCACCCGATCCGGAAGGATCTGGATCACTCTCCCCTCGCTCATCCCCATGACAGTGCCCACATAGACAAGGTACCCTTTGCCCACACCGTCTTCGACCATGGCGACGCGTTTCGTCGATGATCCGGCGATACCCGTCACGCGGATTTTGTCCAGCGAAACCCGCTGGAGCGGCGTCAGGGCGCCCGTCAGCTTTTTCTCCGATTCCTTCTTTGCCGTGGGGGTGGGCACCTCCAGTCTCACGAACGGTTTGAAGGGGTCAATCTTTCCCCTGGGATCGTATCGATATTCCGGCTTTTCAGGGGGCACGACTGCAGACGGCGCCTCCGGCTTCGCCTCTGGGGGCGTCGGCGCAGGAGGAGCAGCGGCCATGACCGCCGCCGCGGAAAGCGCCAGCAGGAAGGCGATGACCAGGCTTGCTGCCAAGAGCCTATTTCTTTTCAGCCGCTTTCTTATCGGATCCATCAGCTTTCTTGCTCCCTTCAACGGGCTTTTCAACAAACATGTATGTCTTGATCAGGAAGGACGTGGCCAGAACGGGGCCCTTGGCGCCGTTGCTGTCTTTTACCCCTTCGCGCTTTTCCATGGAGATATCGGACACATTGACGATCCGGGGCAGTTTCGCTACCTTTTCAAAGAAGGTGACCGTATCGTGGTACACTCCGGTGAGGGCGATCTTCACGGGAAGTTCGGCATAGAATTCCTTCTCAACAGGAGCCAGGGGCTCGAAGAGCTGGAACTCGACTCCACCCAGACCCTCGGCCTCAGACATGGAAATGAGCAATCCCGGAATTTCTTTCTGCTCAGGAAGTTTTGCCATGGCCACCTTCAACTGCGCCTGCAGCTCGGCAATATCCTTTTCGAACTTGATCTTTTCCTCCATCAGCTTCTGCTTCTGGGCAAGTTCGACCTGGAGGGCAGCAAGGTTCTGCTCGAGTCTCTCCTCCTCCATCAGAGCGTTCTGATAGTAGAGCGAGAAGTAGGCGAATCCCAGCAAAATGAAGAGCACGAACAGCGCCAGGACCTTCTGCCGCAGGGGCATTCTTGTGATATCGTCAACGCTCAGTGCCATGCTCAGAACCCCTTCTTGAGACCGCAGGACAGGGTGAACTGCTTGAGCCGGTTGCCTGCGATTTCCGTTTGCTTCGATGAAACCAGGTCGACGGAGGTGAGTTGCTCGGATTTCTCCAGGTTTCTCATGAACTTGGCGATGGCGATATTGTCCTTCGCGAAGCCGTCGATCTTGACGTCCGTCTCCGATTCCTTCATCGACTTGATCCAGACCTGATTGACCGGGACCATGGAGGTTAGATCATCCAAGAAAAGGACTTTGGCAAATCGATTCTTCTCGAGATAGTTGATGATACTGAGCCTCTTCTCCAGTATCTCCTTCGCCTTCTTGTACTGGTTGATGTCGCCGATGCTCGTCTTGAGTTGCTGGAGCGTCTGCTGGGTGCTCTGAACCTGATTTTCGAGACCGGAGAGCTTCATCACGGTGTAGATGTGGAACGCTCCGAGCAGGACGACAAAGGCAAGGCCCGCAGCGCCGAGGATGACGACCTGATTCTTGGACTGGACTTCCTTTTTCTTTTCCCGGTAGGGAAGCAGGTTGACCTTGATCATTTGTCCCCGATCCTCCTCATGGCGAGCCCGACGCCGACAGAGGCCTGCGGCCCGATTTCTTTCAGGTCTTCAGCGGAAAACGATCGTTTATCGTACGATAGCTTGCGGAAGGGGTTGGCGATCTCGACTTCTACGTTCAGCCGCTGGACAAGAGCATCGTCGATGCCGGGCAACCTCGCTGTACCGCCGCAAAGCAGGATCTGCTTGATGAACTTTCCAGGATAGGTGGAGCGGAAGTAGTCGACAGAACGTTCGATCTCCAGCA
Organism: Syntrophales bacterium; assembly: GCA_035506495.1. Classification (GTDB taxonomy): domain Bacteria; phylum Desulfobacterota; class Syntrophia; order Syntrophales; family UBA2192; genus UBA2192. The sequence goes on along the minus strand of DATJPI010000156.1, from coordinate 1,465 downwards.
GCAGGGGGTCTGCGTAACCGAGAAGCTCGTCCCGGCTCTGCTCGTCGCCCGAAGCGGCTTTCTCCAGTTTGATGCGCTCGGCCTCCTCGAAGGAAACCCCTCTCTTGTCCTGAAGATTTTCCGTAATCGAATAACCGCCGAGAGGAAAATCTCGGATGAAGATGGAGGCACCGCCCTTCACGACGTTGATGTTGGTCATGCTGGCGCCGATGTTCACAATGATAATGACGTCTTCATGCCCATAATCGTGGTTCTCCTCGTACATGGTCTCCAGAGCAAAGGAGTCCACGTCCATAATGACCACGTTCAGCCCGGCCTTCTTGAAGGTATCGACGTAGCTTTGAATCACGTCCTTTTTCGCGGCAACCAGGAAAACTTCCATCTGGCCCGTGCTGACTTCGCTGGGGCCCAGAATCTGGAAATCGAAGTTAACGTCCTTCATGTCGCCAAAGGGAAGGTATTTTTCGATTTCATCGCTGATCAGTTCCCGCAGCGATTCTTCGTCCATGGACGGAAAACCGATCTTCTTGGCGATGACGGAGTATCCGGAGAGGGAGGTGACGACGTTTCGGGCCTTGCAGTGGGAGACCTTGAGGAGTTCCTTGATCCGTTCCACGAGGGCAGGCTGGTTGGCGATGAGGCCGTCGGCGATGATGCCCTTCCCGAGGGGAATGCTCGCGTAGGTTTTGAGAACGTATCCGTCAGGCCCCTCGGCGATCTCGACAATCTTGACGGAACTGGATCCGATGTCGAGCCCCGCAATCTGCTTCTTGCTTGCAAACAGGCCGTTGAGTTTGAGCATGGAGTCCTCTGTGTTCTGTTGTCTCGCCCGGCCGGAGATCCGGAACAGGCTGAGTTGATGATGACTGATAACCTCCGCACCACTACGGGCATTACGTTAAGCAAGCACCGTGCCACGGCCTGATTGATCTGTCGGGCGAAAAAAGCTGGAAACCACTGGAAACCGGTGTTGTCAAGCCTTCACACTCCGACACTCCGGCGGCCGCATTCACGGGCCAGTTGGTTGGTGAAACCCCATCGCTTATAGAATCGGCATGAACGTCCAGAAATTTAGAAAAAAATGAGAAAGGCGGCGGGATCGAAAATTGGCCGTAAGGAGAGGCTCCAGAAATGGCGTCATCGGAGCTGGAAAATGTAAAGGTTTTTGACACCCCGCCAAAGAAAAGGCTCATCCTGCCGTCTGTTGACCCGGCACAGACAAGCCTTGTTCCTGCATCACCGAGGGGTTGATCAGTCCACGTGGCGATAGACCTTGTCGTTTTGCCTTACCATCCCCAACTCGTCACGGGCCACTTTTTCGATGTATCGCAAGTCATCGCGGAGCAGCAGGATCTCCTTCTTGAGGGAATCGTTCTTCATGACGATCTCCTCGTTGCTCTTTCTGAGATCGGCATGCTTCTGGTTCAGGCGGTAGTTGTCCAGAATCCCCCTGTTGCCAAACAGG
>DATJPI010000155.1:0-4348 GCA_035506495.1 Syntrophales bacterium | reverse complement strand
CACCGGTTGAGCAAACGTCATGACAGGCCTTTTCCCTATCCTGCCAACCGAAAATTCCCCCGATGAAAACGTCCCGGAACGAACTGCGTCCTGAAAATATTTTCTGCCGGCTATCGAGAATGATCCCTCGAGCGGTGTGCCCGCGGCCCACATCTGCCCGGTTTTGTCGCTGATGATGATATTGGCGTAGAGAGGATTCTTTTTCAAAAGATCGGCGAGGAGAGCATTGGCGGCAGGGCGGTTCCCTGATTTCACTTCGGGGAGCAGGGCAAGGGTACTGAGCAGTTGCTGAACGCCTGCAACCGCAGCCTGTTGCTCACCTGCGATGGAGTTGACAAATTTCAGGCAGTCGTCTTTGGCATCCTTTATGGCTTCATCGCGCGCGGCTATCCCCCAATAAAGGATCAAGAAGATGGATGGCACGGCCAGCAGGATGACCAGCAACAGCAGGTGAACTCGAACAGGCCACGACAGGAATTTACGCATGATGCACGCTGATCCTTGCCGAATACAGCGAGAACGTATTTTTAAGACAGGTGCCCGGGTAAATGGGACAGTATCGGAATCGGCTTATTTTCGTTATAGGGGATTTCCTTATTTTCCTATAAGGAAAAAGAGCAGATCATCGTTTCGGTCTGCGATGACACCTAACTAGCAAGTGAATGATGACTAAAGAAAAGAGGATAATTTCCCCCATGCCTCATCCCTGAGTTCCTGTTGAGTCAGAAGGTTACAATATTGCCTCTTGACGTGATTCGATAAAATTGCTCTCATGATTGCAACTCGATGCTGCAAAAGCGTAAATACATGTCCCATCGCATCAGGTACATCCTGGGACGTCTTCTCTTCTGAAGCGATTGGAACAGCCAATCAACAAGCGGCTAACTCACATCTTTGGTCCCTCTCTGATCGGCGCAATTCCATGCCGGACCGCCGGAAACGCAGTCCCCGGTGGCGCGATGACCCTCACGGAGATCTCGGCAGTGGTGGAAAAAATGGCGATATCGAAATGACGAAAAAGGCGCTCAACCGATGAAGAAGCCCACTACTTCAATAGGAAGTCTCCGCAAACAGGCCGAAGAGAAAATCGCCGCGTTGCGTGAGAGGGATCTGCTCCGGTATCTTCCGAAATATGAGGAAAAGCGTTTGCTCCACGAGCTCCAGGTTCACCAGATCGAGCTGGAGATGCAAAACGAGCAGATGAGGGACATCCAGGCGCAGCTGGAGGAGTCCAGGAACCGGTACAGAGAGCTTTACGACTTTGCACCCGTCGGGTATGTCACGCTGGACAAGTTCGGGTTGATCCACGAGGCGAACCTGACGGCGGCCACCCTGCTGAACGTTCCCCGGACGGCACTCATCAGCAGGCAAATCCAGTCTTTCATGGATCATGAGAGTGCCGATAGAATGCATCTTTTCCTGAGAAAACCCTTAAAGCCCGGGGCAAAAGAGATTTTGGACTGCAGGCTTTGCCTGGCGGATGGGACCGTTCTCGAGATCTCCCTGAACGTGAGCGGCGAGCACGACCCGTTGGACCGGCTGGTTGGGTATCGAGCGGTCCTTGTGGATGTGAGCCGGCTGAAGATAATGGAGCGCAAGGCCCGCGAGACCGGGAAGAGTTTCTATGATCTAATGCTGATTGCCCACAGCCGGGACACTGTCCTGCTGGTGCGGCGCGATGACGGCCGTATCCTGGAAGCCAATCCCGCCGCCGCGAAGTCCTACGGATACAGCCGGGAAGAGCTGCTGGCGCTGACGATCCACGACCTGCGCGCAGCCGACACGAAAAGCCTGACCGCCGATCAGCTGACCCTTGCCGATGCCCGGGGCGTCCTCTTCGAGACTGTCCACAGGCGCAAGGACGGCAGTACGTTTCCTGTGGAAGTCAGTTCCCAGGGCACAACCATCGACGGCACGCGCACTCTCATCAGCATCATTCGCGACATAACCGAGCGGAAGAGCGCCGAGGCAGAGATTCTCAGCCTCGCCCGATACCCCGAGGAGAACCCCAACCCTGTCCTGCGTGCCCGTGACGAGGGGGCCCTGCTATACGCCAACCAGGCTGCGCACGAGATGCTGGAGCCGATGGGCTGGAGGGAGGGACTGCCACTGCCCGAGTCGTTGCTCATCCCCGTCAAAGGCGCCTTGAAGGAAGGCCGGAACAGGGAGATTGAGCTGACCTGCCGGCCCGGGAAGGTCTGGTCCCTCACGCTGCTGCCCAATGTCGGCGAGAGCCATGTCACCCTCTATGCCCGTGACATCTCGCTGCAGAAGCAGGCCGAGAACATGCTGCGCAAAAGCGAGGAGCAAGTCAGGGAAAGACTGGCCATCATCCTTTCTCCCGACGGAGACATCGGGAAACTCGAACTTGCCGACGTCATCGATGCCAAGGCGCTTGAGGCGCTCATGGTTCATTACTATGAGCTTGTTCATTTTCCCACCGCCATCATCGATATTCAGGGCAAGGTCCTGGTGGGTGTGGGCTGGCAGGACATCTGCACGAAATTCCACCGGGTTCATCCCGACGCCTGCAGGCACTGCATCGAAAGCGATACGCAGCTTTCCGCAGGAATCCCGCCGGGTGAGTTCAGGCTCTACAAATGCAAGAACAACATGTGGGACATTGCAACACCGATCATTCTAGGCGGGCAGCACGTCGGCAATGTATTCTCGGGGCAGTTCTTCTTTGAAGACGAACAGCTGGACTATGAACTTTTCCGGTCTCAGGCACGGGAATACGGGTTCGATGAAGAGAAGTACATCGCCGCACTGGAGACCGTTCCGCGTGTAAACAGGAAATCCCTCAACACATGCATGGCTTTCTTCACCGAGATGGCCGGCATGATTTCACAACTGAGCTACAGCAACATCAGGCTTGCCAGGATGATGGCGGAGCGCGAAGCGCTCACGGGCTCGCTGAGCGAAAGCGAGGATCGATTCCGGCAGCTGGCCGATGCCATGCCTCAACTGGTCTGGACTGCCGCCCCGGACGGCAGGGTGGATTATTTTAACCGGCGCCTGAGGGAATTTGATTGCTTCGGGGGAATGACGCCGGTGATTCACCCGGAGGATTTCCCGCGGACCCTGAGCGCCTGGCGGAGCGGGATCCAATCCGGGAAGGACTACGAGATAGAGCATCGACTCAAGCGGGCGGACGGCGGCTACCGATGGTATCTGACCCGCTCCACGCCGATACTCGACGAGACGGGCGGTGTGATGAAGTGGTTCGGCACCTCGACAGATGTGGACGACCGCAAGCAAGCCGAGCAAATCATCCAGCGATCGAATGACGAACTGGAGGAAAAGGTCCGTGAGCGCACAACGGAACTGAGGTCGGTCATGGAGAATCTCGAAAAGAGCCGCGACGACCTGCGCAATCTGGCCTCGGAGATGATCCTGGCTGAAGAGAGGGAACGCAAGAGGATCGGAGTGACCCTCCACGACGAGATTGCCCAAACACTGGCTGCGGCCCGGATGAGGCTAGACCTTCTTCGGCGCTTGGACGTCAACGATGAGCACCGGCAAGCCCTCGACCAGGCCCGGGAGCTTGTCTCCGGTTCGATTCAGGACACACGGTCCCTGATGATGGACCTCAGCAACCCGGTGCTCTACGACATGGGGCTTCGTGCAGCCGTGGAGGATCTGGCAGAGTCGATAAAAGGCCGGCATGGCATTCAAGTGAAGTGCTCATTCGAGGGGGATCTGAGCTCCCTCAGCCAGGACCTGAATATAATGATCTTCCAGGTCGTGAGGGAGCTTCTGCAAAACGTCATCAAACACAGCGGGGCTCGCGGCGCGAATATCCGAATCATGGAGGAAAGGAATTCCATCCGGACGATCGTTGCGGATGATGGAAAGGGTTTCGACGCCAGAGACAGCCGCTCTCCCGACTACCTCGAAGGCGGCTTTGGTCTTCTCAGTATCCGAGAGAGGGTGCAGTCTTACAGCGGGAACATCCAGATCAAGTCCAGACCGGGAATAGGATCGGAAGTGACCGTTATGCTGCCGAAGACCGCAACAGGAAAGCTCTCTTCGCGCAAAACCCCCAAAAGAAAATGACATTGCTTGTAAAGATGACGAAGATGGAGGCAGGGTTAGAATCGACCCTGCCTTTCTACATCTGATTCACGACTACTGATTGAGATCATCTGTCAATGGTCCGATGCAAGGCATTGTCAGGCGGCTTGCCCCTGAATGTCTCATTCGTGTGGGGAATGGCGATATGGGCTCCATTGTCTGACGGCATCTGCGCTTTTTCATCAGTGAGAATAAGGCATCAGAGCATGGCGTATCCCGTCTTTTGTCTTTAAAGTTTAGCGAGTATGGGTGATTCCGGACGAATATTCTT
>DATJPI010000154.1:0-5638 GCA_035506495.1 Syntrophales bacterium | reverse complement strand
ACACGGCCCTGTTCCCCAATGTCGACACGGAGACCGAGTACGGCTGGACGAAGAAGGTCAAGATGAAACTCCCCATCTTCACGGGCGCGCTGGGATCCACGGAAATCGCCCGGAAGAACTGGGAGCACTTCGCAGGCGGCGCTGCCATGGCCGGCGTCACCGTGGTCTGCGGAGAGAATGTCTGCGGCATCGACACGGGGCTCGAGCGCGGGGCGAACGGCCTCGTCAAGAAATCCCCCGAGATGGACCGCCGGATCGAAACCTACAAGCGTTACTGGGACGGCTACGGCGAGATCCTCGTCCAGATGAACGTGGAAGACACGCGCCTGGGTGTTGCCGAGTACGTCATGGACAAGCACGGACTCGACACGATCGAGCTCAAGTGGGGCCAGGGCGCCAAGAACATCGGCGGCGAGATCAAGATCCCCTCGCTGGAGCGCGCCCAGGAACTCAAGCGGCGCGGCTACATCGTGCTGCCCGACCCGACGCTTCCCGAGGTCGAGGCGTCCTACAAGGCAGGCGCCATCAAGGAATTCGAGCGCCACAGCCGCCTGGGCTTCGTCACGCGGGAAGGCTTCATGAAGGAAGTCCAGCGCCTGCGCAAGCTCGGCTACAAGCGCATCACACTGAAGACGGGTGCCTACTCCATGGTGGAACTGGCCATGGCGATCCGTTTCTGCGCCGATGCGAAGATCGACCTGCTCACGATCGACGGCGCCCCCGGCGGCACGGGCATGAGCCCCTGGCCCATGATGTGCGAGTGGGGCATCCCGTCGCTTTACCTGCACGCACTGACCTACGAGTTCTGCCAGAAGCTCGCAAAGAAGAAAAAGAGAGTGCCCGATATCGCCTTCGCCGGCGGGTTCTCCGACGAAGCCGGCGTTTTCAAGGCGATCGCCCTGGGCGCGCCCTACGTGAAGGCCGTCTGCATGGGCCGCGCGCTGATGATCCCCGGCATGGTGGGAAAGAACATCGGCGAGTGGATCAAGAACAAGGACCTGCCCAAGACGGTCTCCCGCTACGGCAGTTCCATGGAAGAGATTTTCGTAAGCTATGAAGAGCTCCGGAAGAAGTACGGCAAGGAACTCGAGACGATGCCCACGGGCGCCATCGGGTTCTACACCTATGGGACGAAGTTCAAGCAGGGCCTCCAGCAGCTCATGGCCGGAAGCCGCAACTTCAACCTCTCGCTTGTGGGCCGCAAGGACCTCATGTCGCTTACCCGCGAGTGCGAAGAGGTCACGGGCATTCCCTATGTCATGGAAGCCTACCGCAAGGAGGCGGAGAAGTGGCTGAAGTAAGATAAGAGCCGCATCCACAGGGTACAAAAGGGGTTGGAACGTAAGTTCCAGCCCCTTTTTTTCATTCGCCTTGCAACGGCAAGCCCCCTGCTGTTATATAATTTATATGATTCTGAATTTCCGCTGTTGAAAAGGCAGTGGGGCAAAAGGGGAGAGGCAACAGTGAAACCAGCCGGACAGTGTCCCGCCCCGCGGCTCACGCAGGGCGAAGAAACGAGGGGCTTTCGGGTCCGCAGGATCGAGGCCGTCGACGACATCGGCAGCACGGCCTACGAAATGGAACACCTCGCCACGGGGGCAAAGATCCTCCACCTCCATGCGAACGACAGCGAGAACCTCTTTGCCGTGGGGTTTCGCACCCCGCCCGGGGACTCGACGGGAATCGCCCACATCCTGGAGCACTCGGTTCTGGCCGGATCGGAGAGATATCCCGTGAAGGATGCCTTCAACGAGCTTTCGCGGGCAACCCTGCAGACATTCATCAACGCCTTCACCTACCCCGACAAGACCCTCTACCCCGTGGCCAGCCAGGTTCCCGTCGATTTCTTCAACCTGGCCCGGGTCTATGCCGATCTTGTGTTCAAGCCCCGGATCTTGAAGGAGACCTTTCTGCAGGAGGGTCACCATCTGGAGTTTGCCGGCTCCGGCGATCCCGGTGGCGATCTCACCGTGTCAGGCATTGTCTACAACGAGATGAAAGGGGCCTACTCGTCGCCGGATGGACTCATGTACAAAGCCCTACAGCAGAACCTTTTTCCCGAAAACCCCTACGGCTTCGATTCCGGCGGCGACCCGGAGGTCATCCCGCAGCTCACCTGGGAGCAGCTCCGGGAGTTTCACCGGCTCTACTATTCCCCGACAAATGCCTATTTCTTCCTCTACGGCAACATTCCGCCGGAGGATCACCTGGCTTTCCTGGACGACGTCCTGCGCGGCTTCGACAGGGTGCGCGTCGAATCGGCCATCGGACTTCAGCCCCGGTGGAAAAAGCCGCACTCGGTAAGCAACTGCTACCCCGTAAGCAAAGGGGAGAGCCTCGCCCGCAAGACGGCCGTCAACCTGGCCTGGATGATGGCGGAAAATACGGATGCCGAAGAGGTTCTGCTTCTTCGCGTCGCCTCCCACGCCCTGGTCGGGACGGCAGCAGGGCCCCTCCGCAAGGCCCTCATCGACTCGGGACTGGGGGAAGACCTCTCTCCTGTCACGGGGCTCGAGTCCGATCTGAGGCAAGTGGTCTTCGCCGTCGGCCTTCGCGGCTCAGATCCCGACAAAGCAGGAGCGATCGAGGAGAAGATCCTGGGAACCCTGAAGAGCGTAGCGCAGAAGGGGTTCGAACGTGCGCTCGTCGAGGCGGCCCTGCACCAGGTTGAATTTCAGGGCAGGGAGATCGTCCGCGGAGCCTATCCCTACGGGATCACCCTGATGAGCAGGGTCTTCCATACATGGCTCTACGACGGGGATCCGCTTGTCCCGCTGAAGTTCAATCCCCTCATCAACCGCATCCGGAACCGTCTGGAGAAGGACCCGGAGCTGTTCCAGGGTGTGATCCGTCGCTGGTTTCTGGACAATCCGCATCGGATCACCTCCGTCATGGAGCCACGCCACAGTTGCATGGAGGAAAGCGAAGCGAAATTCCGGCAGCAGATGGCACAACTCCAGGCCACCCTGTCAGCAGAGGATCGCGCGAAAATTCGTGAAGAAGCCTCCCGGCTGAAGGAACTGCAGTCTCAGCCCGACTCCCCGGAAGCCCTCAGCACGCTGCCCCGGCTGAGTCGATCGGATATCCCCCGCGAGGTGGAGCGGATTCCCTCCGAGGAGGGCCGGTTGGCAGACATCCCTGTTCTGAAGCACGAGATCTTTTCCAACGGGATTGTCTATCTGGATTGCGCCTTCGACGTGTCCCGCGTGCCCGAGGAGCTGCAACCCTGCCTGCCGCTCATGGGCAAATTCGCCCGGGGCATGGGGGCTGCCGGCCGGCGCTACGACGAGATGGCCACGAGGATCTCGATGACGATGGGAGGGCTCGGGGTTCAGATGGCTTCGGGCTTCGGTCGGGACGGAAAAGAGACCTGGCAGAAGATGATTTTCCGGATGCGGGCCCTGCGGCGAAACATCCCGGAGGCTGTGACCCTTCTTGGCGACATCCTCGCGGAGGGGGATCTGACGGACCACAGGCGAATGGAAGACCTGGTCCTGGAGAAGCGCAATGGACTGCATGCCGCCGTCATTCCGTCGGGCCACCTCTTTGCCCAGCGGACGGCCGCATCGAAGCTGACCTTGGCATCCCTGCGGGACGAGCAATGGAACGGGCTCATTCAGCTGCGGCTTCTCAGCGCCCTTGCGGGGCGCTTCGAGGCAGACCCGCTTGTCGAGACGATGGAGCGCCTCAGGAAGCTCGTTCTTCATCGCAGCGGGCTTGTTCTCAACGTGACCGGCGATGCCGCCGGGATCGATCTTCTTCTGTCCGAATTGGGGCGCCTGACGGAACGGATCGGCGACAAAGCGCCTGGAACGGCCACGACTTCGATGGTGGCGGCCCCGCTGCATCTGGGGATCGCGATTGCCGCCCAGGTCTGTTATGTGGCGCAGGTGGCCGACGCTCCGGGCTATTTCGACCCCTCGTCGGCAGCCCTCACGGTCCTCTCGAGGGAGCTGTCGAAGGGTTACCTCTACAACCGGATTCGGGTGCAGGGCGGTGCCTACGGGGGAATGTCCCTTTACGACCCTCTCGGGAGGATCTTCTCTTTCCTGTCGTATCGCGACCCCCACCTTGTGGAGACGCTGAAGGTTTACGACGAGGCCGTCCGCTGGCTGCTGGATGCGGGGGTGAGCGAGACGGAGTTGGAAAAGACCATCATCGGGACGATCGGTTCCCTGGACCGACCGGCTGATCCGGCAGGAAAGGGCTACCTTGCCATGGTCCGTCACTTTGCAGGGATTTTTGATGCAGAGCGTCAGGGCTTTCGGGACCGGGTCCTGGGCCTTTGCCCGGAGGATCTTCTGAAAGCGGCCCAGGGAGTCCTCCTGCCCGCCCTGAAGTCGTCATCGGTAGCCGTCTATGCCGGTGAAGAGCGGCTCAAACAGGCAAACGACACACTATCGGAAAAACTGATCATCGAACCACTGGCAGGCTGACTCCCGGGCATAATAATTGCTCATTCTTTTATCCGGCAGGGCAGCAGGAAATGGTTTCCCCTGTCACCCCTCATCTGAGAACGGGAGATTCCGTCTTGGAAAATCGCCCCATCGTCACAGGAATCGCCACGATCTGTGTCCTGGTCGTTCTACTGAGTGTCTCGCTGTATCTGCAGCGCGGCGGCCTCGAAGATCTGGGCATCGTCCGTGCCGGATTTGCCCAGGCCGAGATCGCGAAGCACACTCCCAGCGCTCCCCCCGACATCCAAGGCAACAAGGTGTACCGGAAAAAACTGCGCAACCAGAGGAGCCCGAAAGAGTGGAAGGTTTACGAGGACCTCGAGCAGGACATGATCCGGTACTGCAGAAACCTCGATGAACGCGAGTATGTCAAGGCCTACGGGCTACCCGAGGGAACCTTCCGGCATTTCCTCAAGGTGCTCAACGACCTGGCTGCCTCTCCCCCCATCGTGACCGGCGAATCGACGGATCCCTACAAGCTAAAGCTCAACCAGGAGCATTTCCTCCGCGTGACGGGGCGGGAAAACGTATCCCTGTTCCTGGAAATCCTGGCCAACGAGGCGGAGATGATGGAGTCGACGGCGGAGATGGTCTTTGACTGGATCAACAAGGGGATGGAAACGAAGAGCCCCGAGATCCGGATGACACAGCAGGAGCTCTATCTATACGCCGCCTTTTTCCTGAATACCCTGTCCGGCAAGTCCTATCTGTGGCGCCGGGATTCCAAGACGAGAATCCTGGTCACCTACTATTCGGTTCTCGTCGTGGACAGGGCGAACCGGGACAAGATGAACCGCTACAACGTGGACATCGCTCCTGCCGTTGCTCAACTCAAGGACGATCTCGTCAACTACCGGAACCTCACCTACAGGGGATTGTACCTTAAGAAGCTCAAGGCGCTGGAGCTACCTTCCTCCACGGCCGCCCTGCCGGGGCCGGCAAACAGCAAGCAGCAAACAGCAGACGGCAGGCAGTAAACAGTAGACAGCAGGCAGGAAGTGCGGAAGTGCGTGAGTGCGGAAGTGAAAGAAGTGGTGGGATGGTCTTGCCCCGATTTAGTGGACAGGTAGAAAAGCTTCTAGTTGTTGTTCAAACTCCATCGGGGGCTGATTCCCGATGCTGGTATGGATCCGCTGGCGGTTGTAGAACCGCTCGATATAGTCGAAGATGCTCTGCCGCGC
>DATJPI010000153.1:0-2819 GCA_035506495.1 Syntrophales bacterium | reverse complement strand
TCGCTCGATGTAGACGTAGTCGACGGCGAGCTTCTTCTTGGCGATCAGGGCCTGGACGTCAAAGCCCAGGGAGGCGACGTTTTTCGACAATTCCTCGGCTGTTTCCTCGAAGGCGACAAAGACGCCCGGCTCGTTGAACTTTGTCGCGCCGTTGATGAGAAACTCCATGCTCATCAGCGTCTTCCCGGAGCCTGCACTGCCCACGACGAGCGTGGGTCTTCCCTTCGGCAGCCCCCCGCCCGTGATTTCGTCGAGTCCTGAAATCCCCGTGGGGCACTTCTCGAGCCCCTCCAACTCAACCGCCTTTTTCCGGTTCGCGGCCATGAGTATTCCCCTCCCCCTGTGCAAGCGATGTTCGAGGTCATTGATTGGTTGGATGTTGCAATGCAGCTACAGTGTACTATTCCTATTGCCTTAATAAAGAAATAAGGATTTTCCTTAGAACACTATCAGGAAATCTCTTAGATGAAAATGAAGAATATGGAGAGGGCTTGGGAAGGACACAGGGGCTCCGAATTTCAAGGGAGGTGTTTACGGTCATCCGTCAGTTGACCGTCTTCGATCCGGATGACGCGGTCTGCCGCCTGCAGGATGCGTTCATCGTGGGTAGCGATGATGACGCTGACACCTTGTTCTTTGACGGCCTGCCGCAGCAGGCTGGCGACCATGTCGCGGTTTTCGGAATCAAGATTCGCTGTGGGTTCATCGGCCAGAATGATCCTGGGGCTGTTTACAAGGGCGCGGGCAAAGGCGACGCGCTGTTTTTCTCCGGCCGAAAGATTCTCGGGGAGGTGATAGAGACGATGGCCCAGGCCTATATTCTTGAGGATTTCAACGGATCGGGAATGCATGTTTCGAGGGCGCCGTGGGAGAAGATCCCCCGCCAGGGCGACATTTTCCCACGCGGTCAATGCGGACAGGAGATTGAAGCCCTGGAAGACGAATCCGATGGTTTCCGCCCGAAGCCTTGCGAGTTCCTTTGAAGGCAGTGTGCCGACCTCCTTGCCTTGCACCCGGATGTGACCCGAAGTGGGTCTGAGGATGCACCCGAGCATTGCAAGAAGGGTAGTCTTGCCGCTGCCTGAGGGTCCCATGAGCAGAAGCAATTCCCCGTCGCTGACACGGAAAGAAACATGATGGACGGCCAGTACTTCAGTGCCGCTCTTGCCAAAGCTCCGGGACACATCGTCCGCTTCAATGACAGGCGCTGTCATGACCGGAAGGCCTCCATGGGGTCGAGGCGGGATAGCCGCCACATCGGAAGAGCGGTGCTTAAGACCGCCATAACCAGACCGGCACAAAGGGTTTGCATCGTGATGGAGCCGTCCAGTCCGGCCGTCATCCCGGGAACCCATTGATTGATGAAATGATTGGCCAATACCCCAAAAGCCAGGCCCATGACGATACCGATGCCGAGAGAGAGGAGGGATTGTTTCAGAACAATCCCGTAAAGGAACCAGCCCGTCGCGCCCAGGGCCTTCATGGTGCCGTATTCCTTGAACCTCTCCAGAACGGCCGTGTACAGGGTAATGCCGATGGTGATGGATCCGACCAGGAAGCCCATGACCACCCCTGCGGTCAGCAGCGGCAGCATGAACATACCCAGAAATTCGCGCATATTGGCCGCGAGGGCATCTCTCGTCAGAGCGCTCAGGCCGGTCTTGTCTTCAATATGGCGGATGATCTCCTGATCAGAAACCGTCCCCTGCGTCCATACGAGCACATGAGTAAAGGAGAACCTTCCGCCCGGCAGCAGGCGGCTGACGGTCTCCCTCGGCAGAAAGGCATATTGGCTGCCGATGGAGGTTGTTTCCAATGTGAATCCGGCGACGGTGAACGAATGGCCGAAAAAGGAGACGCGATCTCCCGGCTCGAGGCCATGACGGTGGGCCAGATTTTCATCGAGCAGGACTTCATCCCGCCGGAGGGAATGAGCATCCTTCACGTGGGGAAGGGTTTTCCCCAGCTTCCATGGGCCGCCGGCGCCCGTCCTGGTGTCATAACCGATCACGTAGACCCTGGATTTCACCTTGTTGATCTCCAGGAGGGTATAAATGGCATAGATGCCTGCCGCTCTCTCGACGCCCTTGATCTTTTCCAGGGCGCCAACGCTGTCCCTCGGCACGACGGAGGTTGCAACAAAGTCATCCACCCCTTTTTGCATGGCCCAGATATTTGCGCCCGTATGATCGATATACGTTGTGATCTGCACACGGGTTCCCTTGAGGACAGACAGTTGAAAGCAGATGAGCAGAACGGAAAAGGCCACACCGGCGACAGTGATGGCAAAACGGATACGATCGGCATGAAGGTTTCTGAAGGCGACGGGAACCCTGTTTCGCCTGAATGGAAAGAACATGGGCACCCGCCCGCAATAGGCTTCATAATCATGGCCAAACCGCCTTCGAAGGGCCGGTTCTTCGAACAGGCGCAGATAAACGTAGACGATGTAAAGCAACGGCACAGACACGGCCACGACTCCGGGGGAGCCGATCACCATGCCCCATCCCGCGAGGGCCAAAAGGTAGCCCACACACACCGGATGCCTGTGGACTGAAAAGGGTCCGCTGTTAACCAGACGATCGGTTACGGGCGAAATCTCCATGCGGAAAAGCTCCGTCATGTATCCGTGGCCTTCTTTCACAAGCAGATACCAGGCCCAAAGGAGCCACAGGGTGCCCGACACGATGAAAGCGATTCCGATGATGTCCAGAATGTGGCGGCTGATGGTGAGAGAAAGGGGGAATGTTGCATCGAGCACGCGTCCCACCCGGACCGTCGCCCAGGGGACAAACACACCGAAAAGGATGAGATCGACA
>DATJPI010000152.1:0-19606 GCA_035506495.1 Syntrophales bacterium | reverse complement strand
GATCCGGGATGGCTCATGGATGCCCAGACCTACAATGAGTTCTTCACCGTTCACGGCGTCATCCAGATCTTTCTCTTCATCATCCCGGGGATCCCCGTTGCCTTCGGGAACATTTTCCTCCCCATCCTGATCGGGGCACAGGACGTGGCCTTCCCGAGGATCAACCGCCTGTCCTGGTGGCTCTATGTCACAGGGGCCCTCATTGTTCTCCTCTCCCTTTTCCTCAAAGGAAGCCCACCCGACACGGGATGGACTTTCTATGCTCCGTACAGCATCCGAACTCCGGCAAACATCTCGACCGCCGTCCTGGGGGTCTTTGTCCTCGGGTTCTCGTCGATCCTCACGGGCCTCAATTTCGTCACGACAATCCACCGGATGCGTGCCCCCGGGATGGGGTGGTTCCGCATGCCGGCCTTCCCCTGGACGCTCTACGCCACGGGCTGGGTGCAGATGCTCGCGACGCCGGTCCTGGCGATCACGCTTCTCTTTATTGTCCTGGGGCGGTTTTTCGGCGTCGGTTTCTTCGACCCCAACAAGGGGGGCGACCCGATCCTGTATGAGCACCTCTTCTGGATGTATTCCCATCCCGCCGTCTACATTATGGTGCTGCCAGCCATGGGGATCATCAGCGAGATCGTCCCCGTCTTCTCCCGGCGGGCCCTTTTCGGTTACGTCGCAGTATGTATGTCGGCCCTGGGGATCGCCATCGTCGGGTATGCCGTTTGGGGGCACCACATGTTCACCAGCGGGATGAGCGACACGGCGCGCGTCATTTTTTCCTTCATCACCTTCCTGGTGGCCGTGCCCAGCGGGGTCAAGATCTTCAACTGGGTGGCAACCCTTTACAAGGGCTCCATTTCGCTGGATGCGCCGCTTCTTTTTGCCTGTTCGTTCATCTTCACCTTCTCGATAGGCGGCCTGACGGGACTCATCATCGGTTCGCTGGCGCCGAACCTGCACCTGCATGGCACCTATTTCATCGTCGGCCACTTTCACTATGTCATGTTCGGCGGGGCGGGAATCTCGATCCTGGCAGGGCTCCACTACTGGTTTCCCAAAATCACCGGCCGCATGTACAGCGAGCGCTATGCCCGGATCGGCTGGCTGAATTTTTTCGTTGGATTCCACATCCTCTATTTCAGCATGTTTGTCCTCGGCTTCCAGGGGATGCCGAGACGCTACTTCGATTATCCTCCCCAATATCACACCGGTCATGTCGTCTCGACGATGGGATCCTGGTTCCTGGCACTGGGGCTGGTCATTATCTTCGGCAACCTTCTTTACGGAATCTTCAAGGGGCAACGGGCCCCGGCGGATCCCTGGGGCGGCAAGACGCTGGAGTGGACCATTTCGTCCCCCCCGCCTCCCGAGAACTTCCGGGAGATCCCTGTCATCACCCGGGGAGCCTACCCCTATGACGACGAAGAAGTGAGGGAGGCCCCGTGAGCACGCCGACCGGTCATATCGACGCCGCCGGGAAAAAGATGGGGATGTGGTTCTTCCTCTTCACGGAGATCCTCTTCTTCGGGGGGATGTTCCTCCTTTACTCGATCTACCGGTACAAGTATGCCCAGGATTTCCACAATGCCGCCGCCGAGGAAAACATTGTCCTTGGTACGGTCAACACGGCCATCCTGCTCACGAGCAGCTTCTGCATCGCCCTGTCCATCTCGGCCGTCCGGCGGGGGGAGCGGTTCTTTTCCTCGTGGCTGCAGCTCGTGACGATCGTCATGGGCATTGCCTTCCTCGTGATCAAGTATTTCGAGTGGATGGCCAAGATCGACATCGGCATCTACCCCGATTCGCCGGTCCTGCTGAAGATGGCCGGCGGCGAGATCATCTTTTTCGGGCTCTACTATGTCATGACGGGTCTGCACGGGCTTCATGTCCTGGTGGGCTGCGTCGTTATCGCGTTCATGATGCGTTTCACGCTGAAGCAAACCATCCATCGGGGCAATGTGGCGCGCCTCGAGAACACGGGTCTGTACTGGCACTTCGTCGACATCGTGTGGATATACCTGTATCCTCTGTTTTACCTGATCACGTAAAGGAGCCAAAGTGAACGATCAACCCCGGGAAATGCACATCGTCCCGACCCGGACCTACGCGGCCGTCTGGCTCGTCCTCTTGATCCTGCTGGCCGCCACCCTGGCTGTCGCCAGGCTGCAGCTGCTCGCCCGGTACAGCGTCCTGGGGTCGCTGCTGATCGCCACGGTGAAGGCCGGGCTCGTGCTCGCCTTCTTCATGCACCTCATGTACGAGGGGAGGTTTCTGAAAAGCTTGCTGCTTCTCACGCTGTCCGCTTTGATGCTTTTCATCGGGCTGACCTTTGTCGACGTCTGGTACCGGTGAGGTGGCTCATGATGCTGGGACCTTCCAATACGGCAGGCAGGATCGACAGCGCTTTCATGGTCATTGTCGCCGCCTGTGTGGTCCTGCTGACCCTTGTCACGGTCTGCATGGTGCTCTTTCTCATCCGGTACAACCGGAAGAGACACCCCCGGCCGGAACGGGTTCAGGAAAGCCTCCTGCTGGAGGTCGTCTGGACCGTTGTCCCCACGATCCTCGTCATCCTCATGTTCTATTTCGGCTGGGTGGACTTCGACTATATCCGCAATCCCCCGAAAGATGCCGCGACCGTCCACGTTACCGCCCGCCAGTGGTCGTGGCTTTTCACTTACGACAATGGCAAACAGAGCGATCTTCTGCGAGTCCCCCTCGGCAAACCGGTCCGGCTTGTCATGACGTCCCTTGATGTCCTTCACTCCCTCTACATCCCCGCCTTCCGGATCAAGGAGGACTGTGTCCCCGGGATGAAGACCCACCTGTGGTTTACCGCAAAAAAAACGGGTTCCTACGACCTCTTCTGTACCGAGTACTGCGGTGCCGGTCATTCCCACATGCGTTCGAAGGTGATTGCCCTGACACCCGAGGATTTTCAGACCTGGCTTAACACCGCGGAAAGCACAGCCCTGGCCGATGTGGGGCCGAGACTGCTCCAGAACAAGGGCTGTATCGGCTGCCACACCCTCGATGGGACAGCAAAGATCGGTCCCACGTTCAAGGGGCTTGTCGGCCGCAGGGAAATCGTCGTCGCGGGAGGGCAGGAAAAAGAGATCACCGTCGATGAAGTCTTCATCAGGGCGCACATCCTCGATCCCCGGGCGACCGCCGTCAAGGGGTATCCCCCCGTGATGCCACAGGTGCCTATGACGGAGGATGAGCTGAAAACAATCGTTGCCTACCTGGAGAGCCTCAGATGACCCTCCGTAAGACCCTTCGATGCAGTCTGTGCCTGTGCAAGGCGAAAATCTCGCTTTTCGCCTCGCTGTCCGCGGCTATGGGCTTTGTCCTGGCGGCCGGTGATGCGGCGGGATTCTTTTGCGCCCTTTGCGCCGGAGTTTTCCT
The DNA here is from genome assembly GCA_035506495.1 of Syntrophales bacterium. Taxonomy (GTDB): domain Bacteria; phylum Desulfobacterota; class Syntrophia; order Syntrophales; family UBA2192; genus UBA2192. The sequence continues at coordinate 16,198 of DATJPI010000152.1, read as the reverse complement.
GCTATCCTGTGGGGCCTGCGCCCTCAACCAGTACCAGGAACGCGATCTCGATGCCCGCATGGCCCGGACAGCGAAAAGGCCGATCCCGTCCGGAAGGATTCGCCCGGAGAATGCTCTGGCGATTGCCCTTCTGCTGCTCCTGGCAGGTGAAGGGCTGCTACTTTTCACGGGCACCGCCATCGTGCCGCTTCTCGGCGTTGCGGCGGTCCTCTGGTACAACGTGCTCTATACCGGCCTCAAGAAGAAGAGCGCGTTTGCCGTGGTGCCCGGTGCTCTCGTCGGCGCTATCCCGCCTGCGATGGGGTGGGCTGCCGGAGGCGGCAGCATGGCGGATCCTGCCCTTGCCTCCCTCGCTTTTTTCTTTTTCATATGGCAAGTGCCCCATTTCTGGCTGCACCTTCTGAGCTACGGGGAGGACTACCGGGCTGCGGGGCTTCCCGCGTTGAGTGATGTTTTCGTTGACGCACAGCTGAAACGCCTGACCTTCCAATGGGTGGCGGCAACCGCCGTAAGCGCCCTTCTGCTGGGTCTTTGCGGCCTGATGCAGTCGCCTCTCGCGAAGATCTTTCTTTTCGTCGTCTCGTTGTGGCCGGTTTCCGAAGGGATCACACTCCTCATCCGGGGCGAGGCAAGCCACTCGAAGATTTTTCGTCATATCAATTATTACATGCTCCTCGTCATGACCCTTGCCTTCCTGGACCGATTGCCGGATGCCATTGTCCGCACGCTGTCCTTTTTATGAGGGGGTGCAACACCCGCTTCCCGAGTCCCTTCCCGGCTCACTGCCCCCGGGTCCCGTCTCGAGCAGCGTGAGAACAGCTTCGGGGTGCCGGATTCCTGCCGAGGCGACTGTCCCTTATTGAGAATCTCATGGAATGCCTGATCTCCTCTCAGTCCAATCGCACCCTCTTTCCCTCCATTTCCCGAGAGGGACCTGGGGTATTTTCACGCTGGAGATCATGTTCTCACAGATGGATTTCGTTCACTCTCTCTTTCAAAATGGGCAGCAGGAGATGGCCGATCGCGTTGATTGCATCGGACCCATCGTCCGAAAAAGACCTGTTTGGAAGGAGATCAGGGTGATGAGGAACATACAGGCACAGATGGATGAGTGGCTGGCCAATAACCGGCGGGATCTGGTTCACTGCGACCGTCAACCCGGCAACCTGCTGATCACGAAGAACAGCTGCAACAAAAGGCAGCTGCGGGCCCGTGAGGAAAACCTGGAGGACATCATGACGGGAGATGTCATGGATTACATGTACCGCAAAGGGCTCGCGATCTGTCTCGACTGCAATCGCCCCCGTGCACGAGGGTGAGCGTCCATTCAGGGGTTCCACCCCGTCATGCTGATGGGTTGCCATCCATCGTCAAGATGGGCCAAACGGTCCGCAACGGCCTGTCGTACGCGCAGGCGGAAAGCGATCGCCCGATCGAATGGGTATGTCCCGGCGAAAGAAACTCCTAATCCTCTGCGCTGCCGTTGTCGTGGTGATCGTGGCGGCGCTGGCTATTCTCGTCGGCCTCGGCAACCGGATCATCAAGGCGAGGCTCGAACAGGCTCTGGGTGATGGCTTTTCCGTCGAGGCTATCTCCATCGGCTGGGGCCATGTTGAGGTCGTCGAACCGAGATTGCTGCGCGACGGCGAGCCGGTGGCGTCCGCCCATCGGATCTTTCTGAGGTCCGATGTCCTCGACCTGTTCAAACCGGGGTTATCCATTTCCCGTGTGCTCCTCGTCGAACCGTTCCTGACCGCTGAAATCGGTCCCGACGGGGCCTGGATGCTTCCCTTTCCGGCTGATCGAAAGCAGGAGCCGACGCCCGGATCCGGGGCCGGTCCTGTGACCATCAAAGAGGTTGTCGTCCGGGACGGCACATTCGTCTTCCGGGATCGGCGCCTGCCGGCGCCCAACAGCATCCAGTTCCGAAAGATGAGCCTGAGCCTGGGCCGTGTCGCCTACCCTCCGAAGGGTGAACCCTCGCGATTTGAGTTTTCCCTGCATGCCGAGGGCAAGCTGCTCTCCGGTTCGATCAGCGGCAGCGGGACGATCCATGCCGGGACGTGGGCGCTGAACGGCTGGATTCAGGGGGAGAACCTCGTCCTGAGGGATACCGGTCCGGCCGGGCCCGTATCGCACGTTCAGACCGTCACGGCCTCTGTTTCCTCGGAGGGGTTGCCGTTGAAGCCCCTCGTTCTGACGGATCTGACGTTAAAAAAGCCCTTCCTGCGTCTGGAAAGCGACCGGAAAGGAAAGATCATCGACCCCCTGCCCGGCCTGAAGGGGGGGAAAAAGAATAAGGGTGCGGCCATCACGGTCGAGGTGAAAAACCTCGCAATAGAGGGAGGAAAACTCGTCTACTACGATGGTCAAATTACGCGGCCGCCCTATGCGATACCCTTCACGGACATCTCCCTCTCCGCCGACACCCTGTCTGTTCCCTACGACACGAGGAAGACAGATTACCGCCTCTCCGCCCGCATCCCCGGGAAACAGGGCACGGGTATCCTGACCTCATCGGGCAACACGATGCTGAAGACACACGACACCCGCGCAAAGGTGACGCTTCGAGGCCTCGATCTGACGAGTGTGAGACCGTACCTTGTGAAGAAGGGCGACGTGGATGTTTCCCGGGGATTTTTCGACCTGGATGTGGACCTCACGATCCGCAACCGCCAGTTGCACGCCCCCGCCCATTCCGTGCTTCGCGATCTGCGATTCGAGACAGCGCCAGGCGCGAAGGACGAATTCCTGGGACTGCCGAGAAGCATGGTCGTGAAGGCGCTGGAAACAGGCGACGACCGCATCGAGGTGGACTTCACTGTGGAGGGAAGCCTGGACAACCCGAAGTTCGATCTGCAGGAGGACATGGTGACCCGCTTCACGATTGGCCTGGCCAGACACCTGGGGCTCTCCGTCGTCGAGACGGGCGAGTCGGTCATCATCCAAAGCGGCGAAATGTTGAAGGGGGTCGGGAACGTGATCAAGCAACTCTTCAAGTAAGCGTTCGGAAGGAGGAACGATCATGAAACGGATTCTGCTCATCCTGATCCTGTCGACAGGCGTCGTGCTCATGGCCCTGCCCGCCTGGGGCCAGGAACGACAGGGAATGATGGGGCGCGGCATGATGGGCGACGCGTACGGCATGGGCCCCGGAATGATGTCCAGCCCCTACTGGCTCACCGTGCCGGAAAAAATTCTGCCCCCGAAAAATACCGAGTGGGTAACGAAGCTGCAGGAGGACGGAAGCAAAGATGATGAGCTCGGCCTACTAATCTCCTTGACCTGGCGATCAGAAATAATCACCCATTCCTCCCTCTGCCCCTCGGCATCATTCCGGATGTAGCATCCGGGCTGGTGGTCTATGGCTTCGCCCTCAGGTACTGCGGCGGCCATGGAGCATCCGCATGGAGCAGCCCTGCTGCGTGAAGAGGCCAGTAGGGATTGCGGAGCATCTCGCGGGCGAGAATCACCACGTCAGCCTGGCCCGTCGCCACAATCTGCTCGGCCTGCACCGCCTGCGTGATCAGTCCGACCGCACCGGTGGCAATACCCACGCGGGATCGGATCTCGGCCGCAAAGGGGGTTTGATACCCGGGTCCGGCGGGAATCCGGGCATAGGGCATGAGCCCCCCGCTGGAGCAGTCGATCAGATCAACGCCGATTTCCTTGAGCCGGCGCGAAAGCTCGATGGACTGAGGCAGATCCCATCCTCCATCCGCCCAATCCGTGCAGGAAAGCCTTACGAAGAGCGGTAGATCGGCTGGCCAGAGATCCCGTACAGCACGCCCCACCTGGAGCGGGAATCGCATCCGGTTTACCAGGCTGCCGCCGTACTCGTCGGTTCTCCGGTTGGAAAGGGGAGAGAGGAACTCATGGAGAAGGTATCCATGAGCCATGTGGATCTCAAGGACCTTGAACCCGGCCTGCAGACAGCGGCGGGCGGCCGCCTCGTATTGGGAGACCAGGTCTTGCAGATCGCCGGTTGTGAGTTCGCGGGGCACCGTAGACGCTTCGTCGAAGGCAATCGGGCTTGGCCCCAGAGGCTGCCAACTGCCCCCATCCGGTCGCAGGGGGGCGCCGCCCATCCAGGGAATGTCCGTAGAGGCCTTGCGGCCGGCATGGGCGATCTGTATGGCCGGAACGGCGCCGTGGGCCTCGACAAAAGCCGTTATCCGCCTGAAAGCCTCCGTGTGTCTGTCCGACCAGATGCCAAGGTCTCCGTGCGTGATCCGGCCTTCCGACGTGATCGCCGTCGCTTCGACCATGACCTGCCCTGCGCCTCCCACAGCGCGGCTGCCCAGGTGGACCAGGTGCCAGTCATCGGGAACTCCTTCGCGGGCGCTGTACTGACACATGGGTGACAGAAATACCCGATTCCTGAAATCGACATTTCGCAGCCTGAAAGGCTCAAACAGCTTGCTCATGGTCGATCCCTTCTGATCCGTCTGTGAGGTTCCATCATCGACCAGCCTGTACGCACCGCACCGCCATCTCCTCGCCCGTGCACGGCGATTTCCTGAACAGGAATCCCCAACCGGATGCGAAAGCATAACCGCAGGCGGATAATCGCTACAGCACGCGGTAGCCCGCCTTTTTCCAGCCTTCGACGCCTCCCAGCAGCGCCTTGGTGTTGGGATAGCCCAGCTTTCTGTACTCCACTGCCCGACCGGCAGAGGTGTGCTCATGCTCTCAGGCGCAGTAGAAGATGAGCTCCCGATCTTTGGGGATTGTGGGAAGGATCTTCTTGAATTCGTCTAAGGAAATGGCCCTCTCGAGTCGCATCTTTCGGAACGTCTCCTCGTCCTCGTAACCGCAAACAAGGATCGCCTCGCCTGATTTCACGTCCCGGTAAGCTTCTTCGGGACTGATTCGTACAGCCGGCATGCCACAACCTCCTTCATGAACTCATGATACAAGATAACACACCTGACCGGAGCATGGAAAGCAGGAGACGAGCTTCTTATTCCTGATGCCTTCTAAGGAAATGATTCGTCACAAGTCAGGGATTTGCTGATTTTAGGATGAGCCATTCAATGGGAAAATTTAATAAATGGAGGAACCGGATCGAAAGAGGAGTACCAGGGCGTGCACGTGAAAAGCTCTGCCGTGTCCATCATCGTTTGTCTTACGCTCGCGGCATGTGCCGTCGGGCCCGATTTCAAGCGACCGGATCCGCCTGCGGTGAGTTCCTACACACCCGAGGCCCTGCCTTCCGAAACCGTATCGGCGCCGGGTACCGGCGGCTCGACACAACGCTTCATCCAGGGGGGAGACATCCCCGCGCAGTGGTGGACGCTTTTTCGTTCCGAAACAATCAACGCGCTGATCGTCCGGGGCCTCGAGCACAGCCCGACGCTGGAAGCCGCGAAGGCGACCCTCCGGCTGGCTCAGGAAAACTGGAGCGCCCAGTACGGCTCGCGCTTTCCCGCCGTGGACGGGAGCTTCTCGGTCTACCGGCAGAAGATATCGGGCGCGTCCTTCGGGTCGTCCAACGATATCAGCCCCTTCGATCTCTACAATGCCTCGGTGAATGTCACCTACACGATCGACCTGTTCGGGGGTCTGACCCGCCAACTGGAATCGCTTCAATCACAAGTCGATTATCAGCGATACCAGCTGGAGGCGGCCCATCTTGCCTTGACATCGAATATCGTCACCACGGCACTGCAGGAGGCCTCCCTGCGGGCCCAGATTCGGGCATCGCAGGAGATCCTGGCAGCCCAGGAGAGGCAGCTCGGCATCACCGAGGGGCAGTTCCGCCTGGGCGGTGTTTCGGGTACGGAAGTTCTTGCCCAGAAGACCCTGGTCGCACAGACCCGGGCCACGATACCGCCCCTGGAAAAACAGCTCGCACAGACCCGGCACCTTCTGGCGGTCCTGGTCGGCAGCTTTCCCGGTGATGCAACGTTTCCCGAGATCGAACTCGACACGATGAAGCTGCCCGAGGAGTTGCCCGTGAGCCTGCCGTCCAGCCTCGTGCGCCAGCGGCCCGACATCCTTGCTTCGGAGGCCATTCTTCATGCGGCTTCTGCACAGATCGGCGTGGCAACAGCGAACCTCTACCCGCAGATCACCCTGTCGGCCGGCATCGGCGTGGAGGCGTCCACGTTCGGGGAGCTGTTCAACACGACCGCGGGCATCTGGAACGTCGGGGGGGGATTGTTACAGCCATTATTTCACGGCGGACAGCTCATGGCGAGGCGCAGGGCTGCCATTGCGGCGTTCGACCAGGCACGCGCACAGTATCGCGAAACGGTGTTGTTTGCGTTTCAGAATGTTGCCGATGTTCTTCGTGCACTGGAAGCCGATGCCCGCACCCTCGGCGCCCAGAAGGAGGCCGAATCGGCCGCACGCGGCACCCTCGAACTCGTCCGGGGGCAATACCAGGTGGGCGCCGTCAGTTACCTTGCCCTGCTGATCGCCGAGCGGCAATACCAGACGGCCTGGATCGGTCTCGTACGGGCGCAGGCGACGCGTTTTGCCGACACTGCCGCTCTGTTCCAGGCCCTGGGCGGCGGCTGGTGGGAAAGCCGCCCCGAGACAGAACCCCTTGCCATAAAGGATGAACGATAAAATGAAACTGCCCCGGATGGAAGGCAAACAGCTCCGAATCATGATCGTCATGCTGGTGGTCGTCGGCGTGATCTTCGGCATCGTCTTCGGCTGGAAGGCCTGGCAGGAGCAGAGAATGAAGAAATCCATGGCGGGCCAGATCCCCCCGGTGACGGTCTCCGCCATGAAGGCCGAGCCCCAGCCCTGGCAGCCGCGGATCAGGGCGGTGGGAAGCCTCCGGGCCGTTCGCGGTGTCGATGTCACGAGCGAGATCAGCGGCCTCGTGAGGACCCTGCACTTCCAGTCCGGCGACGTTGTCGAGACCGGACGGCTGCTCGTTCAGCTCAATGCCGATGCGGATATCGCCCAGCTGCACGCGCTCGAGGCGGCGGCGGAGCTGGCGCAGACCGTCTTTGAGCGGGACAAGAAGCAGCTGGCCATCCAGGCTGTCAGCCAGGCGACGGTCGATGCCGACAGCGCGGATCTGAAAAGCAAGAAAGCCCTGGCCGCCCAGCAGGCGGCCCTCATTGAGAAAAAATCCATCCGGGCGCCCTTTGCGGGCAAACTGGGCATCACGACGGTCAATCCGGGCCAGTACATCAACCCCGGCGACAAGATCGTCACCCTGCAGACACTCGACCCGATCTACATCGATTTCTACCTTCCCCAGCAGGAGCTTTCACGCATCGCGATCAACCAGAAACTGAGCGTCTCCGCGGACGGATATCCCGGACAGACTTTCAGCGGCCGGATCACGGCCATCAACCCCCGGGTGAATGCCGATTCGCGCAACATCCAGGTCGAGGGCATGCTCTCGAACCCCAGGCAGCTGCTGCTGCCCGGCATGTACGCATCGGTCGAGATCGCCGCCGGCCAGAAAAGCGACTATATCACGCTGCCGCAGACGGCCATTTCCTTCAACCCTTACGGCAACACGGTCTTTGTCGTGGAACAGGGCGAAACGGGGCCGGACGGCAAGGCCCGGCTCACGGCAAAGCAGAAGTTCGTCACGACCGGGGCGAAACGCGGCGACCAGATCGCCGTCCTGGAAGGAATCAAGGAGGGGGAACTCGTGGTCACCGGCGGACAACTCAAGCTCCGCAGCGGCAGCCCGGTGATCATCGACAACCGGATCTCGCCGACGAACGAGCCCGCTCCCAAGCCGACAGACGATTAGCCCTGGAGACTCCTCATGCACTTTACAGACCTCTTCATCCGCCGCCCGGTCCTGGCCGTCGTGGTCAGCCTGTTCATCCTCGTGCTGGGGCTTCGCTCGATTGGCGTTCTCAACGTGCGCGAATACCCCTATACACAGAATGCAGTCGTAACGGTCTCGACAGTCTATTTCGGCGCCGACCCGGCGCTGATCGCCGGGTTTATCACCTCGCCGCTCGAAAACTCCATCGCCCAGGCCAACGGGATCGACTACCTCAGCTCGTCAAGCCTGCAGGGTGTGAGCACGATCCAGGCAACCCTGCGGCTCAACTACGACCCGGCGAAGGCCATGACGGAGATCAACACCCGCGTCAACGCCGTGCTGAACCAGCTCCCGAAGGAATCGCAGCAGCCGGTTATCACCCTGACGGTGGGCGAGCCCATCGACTCCATGTACATCGGCTTCTTCAGCAAGGAGCTGCCGACCAACAAGATCACCGACTACCTGTTCCGGGTCGTGCAGCCGAAGCTGCAGGCAGTGGAAGGGGTGCAAACGGCCGAAATCCTCGGAAAGCGCCTGTTCGCCATGCGGGCCTGGCTCGACCCCTGGAAAATGGCCGCTTACGGCCTGACTGCCACAGACGTGAGCAACGCCCTGGCCGCAAACGATTTCATCTCCGCCGTAGGACGCACGAAAGGACAGATGGTCACTGTGGAGCTCACCGCCGCCACGGGCCTTCACACTGTCGAGGAATTCAGCGACCTGGTGATCCGGCAGGTCAACGGGGCCGTCATCCGGCTGGGCGATGTGGCGATGGTTTCCCTCGGCTCGGAAGACTACGACACGGCCGTGGCCTTTGACGGGCAAAGCGCCGTCTACATCGGGATCCAGGTGGCGCCCAGCGCCAACCTGCTGACAGTGATCCGGAACGTGCGCAATGCGTTCCCGCCGATCGAGGCCCAGCTTCCCGAGGGCCTGGACGCGCGGATCGTCTACGACGCGACACGGTACGTGAACAGCTCAATCCACGAGGTTGTATCCACCCTCGTCCAGGCCCTGCTGATCGTGACGGCTGTGATTTTCCTCTTCCTCGCCTCCGTGCGATCCGTGAGCATCCCGGTCATTGCCATGCCCCTGTCCCTGATCGGGACGTTTTTCATCATGCTGATTCTCGGCTACACGATCAACCTGTTGACCCTGCTCGCCCTGGTGCTCGCCATCGGACTCGTCGTTGACGATGCCATCATCGTCGTGGAAAACGTGGACCGCCACATGGAGGAAGGGGCTTCACCCACGCAGGCGGCCCTGGCGGGCGCTCGGGAACTTGCCGGGCCCATCATCGCCATGTCGGTCGTGCTCGTCGCCGTCTATATCCCGATCGGCTTCATGGGCGGCCTCACCGGGGCGTTGTTCACGGAATTTGCCTACTCCCTTGCCGGGGCCGTGGCCGTCTCAGCCGTCGTCGCGCTGACACTCTCTCCGATGATGTGCTCGCGCATGCTGCGGCCCGTCGTCGAAAATGAAAAACACCGTTTCCTGACTCTCTTCAACCGGTTCTTCCGGCAACTGCGACGTCGCTACGAGACCCTGCTTCACGCCACTCTCGATCACCTGCCTGTCGTCGCCGTGTTCGCCGTGATCATCCTTGTCAGCAACTACTTTCTCTACACGACATCAAAAAGCGAGCTGGCTCCCCAGGAAGACCAGGGACTCCTGATCACGCTCGTCACGGCAGCGCCCGACGCCACGCTGCAGCAGACCCAACTCTATACCCGCGAGGTCTATCAGATCATGGCCGGTTACCGGGAAACCGACCACGTGTTCCAGCTCGACGGGCTGGGAGGCCTCAACACGGGCATCGCCGGAATGGTGCTGAAACCGTGGGACGAGCGAAAGCGCACGCAGATGCAGCTCCAGATGCCGCTCCAGATGCAGCTCGGCGGCATCTCCGGTGCACGGGCCGTTGCATTCCAGCGCGCGTCGCTGCCCGGCGGCGGCAGGGGCCTGCCTGTGCAGTTCGTGATCGGAACGACCGATCCATACGATCAGCTCAACGAGGTCCAACAGAAACTGATGGGACAGGCCATGGCGACAGGGATGTTCGCCTTCCTGGATTCGGATCTCAAAATCGACAAACCGCAGGCCACCGTGGAGATCGACCGCGACAAGGCGGCGCTGCTGGGCCTGACCATGAGGGACATCGGGTCCTCGCTGGGTTCCATGCTCGGGGGCGGTTACATCAACTACTTCGACATTTCCGGTCGCTCCTACAAGGTCATCCCGCAGGTGATACAGCGCGACCGGCTCAACGCCCCGCGCCTCCTGGACTACTACATCACCACGGCAAGCGGGGCCTCCGTCCCTATTTCGACCGTCGTGAGCCTCAAGTCAAAGGTCGCACCGGAATCGCTCAACCACTTCCAGCAGCTCAACGCAGCGACGATCTCCGCGGTGACCGCCTCCGGCGTCACGCTCGGCGAGGCCCTGGAAACGCTGAAAACGCTCGCCGCCGACATCCTGCCTGCGGGTTACAGCATCGATTACGCGGGCCAGTCCCGTCAGTATGTACAGGAGACGAAAGCCTTCCTCGTGACGTTCTTCTTTGCCCTAATCATCATCTTCCTGTCGCTGGCCGCGCTCTTCGAGAGCTTCCGGGACCCGGTCATCGTGCTCATCAGCGTGCCCATGTCGATCTGCGGGGCCATGATCTTCATCAGCCTGGGCATCGGCAATGCCAGCCTGAACATTTACACGGAGGTGGGCCTGGTGACCCTGATCGGCCTGATCAGCAAGCACGGAATTCTCATTGTGCAGTTCGCCAACGACCTGCAGCGTGAAGGAAAGGCCAAGCGGGAGTCGATCGAGGCCGCCGCGGCCATCCGCCTTCGCCCGATCCTCATGACCACGGCGGCGATGGTTCTCGGGGTTGTGCCTCTCGTCCTGGCAACGGGCGCCGGCGCGGAAGGCCGCTTTAATATGGGACTGGTCATCATGAGCGGGATTTCCATCGGCACCCTGTTCACTCTCTTTGTCGTCCCCGCCATGTACATGTTCCTGGCAAAGGACCACTCGCGGCAAACAGCGCAGGGGTAGATGCAGCACCTGAAGGCTTTGAAATCCCGAGAAGCGGCCCGATCCGGGAATTCAACGGCTTCCTTCTCCCGCTTGCTCCTCGTATCTTCTTCTCATACGCTCCAGACCCTTTCGATAGCTCTCGGCATCCCCGTATTCGAAGAAGCGCGGGTACCGATCGTGGGCGGCGCGGATGCGGCGGGCATGCTTGATCGGGCACCAGTACTGCTCCGTCCGTGCCGCGATCTCGCGCGTATAGGCGGCCAACCCATTGGCGTAGGCGCAGTAAAAGCAGTTGAACCGCTCGATGGCATTCAAATAGGGAAGATCGGTGCGGTCGAAAAAGAGGTACTCTGAGCGTTTGACCCTGGGGATTCCGTAAATCGGGAAGCAGGCGGTCTGGTAGACCCAGAGGAACAAATCGAGAAGCGCGAAGGGGACAAAGCCGGAGTAAATGACCGGGGCAGTCAGGATGTTGAGCGGGTGCGCCCGGGTGAGGTAACGGAACAGGCCCGTCTTGAGTTGCTGCTGCAGGCGCCTCACCTCTTCGGCGAAGCGGACCCGTCTTTGCTCGACGATGAAGTGGAATTCTTCGCGTTTCCTTTTGAACTCGGCTTCGAGCTCTTCCTCGAGCTTCCTGATTTCCTCTATGAGTTCGTCGATCCGGTTCGTCATCGCCATCCTCCCTGGTCCGTGAAAAAAATCCACCTTCGATAGGGTGGGGCCTGTCGAGCCGTGCCCCTGCGCAACCTTTCGGTTCACTCAGGGCGTGAAAAAACCTGCTCGGGATTCATATAAAAAAACAGGGCCCGATCCGGCCCTGCATCTTCATCCCGTTCGGTTGATGCCGCCATCACTTTCCCTCCGGACCGAACGTAAACTGATACCCGACGTAACAGGAAAAGCGATTCGGCCCCGAGATATCGGATCCCGCTGAGAACAGGAGATGATGATTTTCGTTGATATTGATCACGGCACCGATGTTGTACCCGAAGCTGTTATCGCCGTTGTCGACGTCTGCCGTCCTGTAGATCAGCTCGGCGCCTACAGCCAGAGCTTTGGAGATCTCTCTCTGTACCTGCCAGCCCCAGAACCACCAGTCCTTGTTGCCGTCGCCGGGGTTGATCCAGTACCCCCCTCCCCCGTAACTCGTCCAGGGTCCCCAGCTTTTCTGGAGCCACAGAGGAATGAAGTACTGCGCCTTGCCGTTTCCCAGCCCTTCATTCTGGTTGCCCGTCGGGATCTCGATGAATGGGAACGTACCCACCATGGGGATCCACTCCGACTCCTGGATGAAGCGGAATTTCACGCCGAGCTCAACGTCTCCCAGTCCATAGTGTGAGGCTTCGCCCGACGGACTGTTGTAGACAAGCGGGACGATCAGATGGAGCTGCACGTTGGGGATGACACCGTAGTTGATCTCGACATGCGGCAGCGTGGCCGTGTCGCCGTCCTTGTCGTGCCTGTATTGGGAAGCGATGTAAAATTCCCAGTGCTGGTACTCGACCGTTTCCGGGTCGTCGGTCTGGTAGGGCGGACCGGCAAAGGCGGGTACTGGGGCCAGCACAACCAGCGCGGTAATCAGCGATGGTGTAAAAATGAAGTGCCAAGACTTGAGCGTCATGATGCTCCTCTTGCCTCAAGAGATCAGAAGGCTGCAAAGAGCACCTCGCCGTCCTGATCTTTCGGGCTGGATGTCACGTTTCTTCAGACCGCTCGGTTGCCGGCTTGATCCCTTTCGCGCGCATCGTCTCCTCAAGCCACAGGTCGCTGTGCTGCCGGGCCCAGCCCTCATCGACATATCCCGTCCACATGCCCACGAAGGCCCCTTCGACTCCGATTGTGCCCATGTAGATGTGGCCGAACGAGACCGTGACGAACAGTACCGCCACGGTGGCGTGGATCAAGTGGGAGACCTGCATGGTAAAGCGGCTCTGTCCCCAGACGGGGAAATCCAGGATGATGCCCGTCAGTCCCACGATGATACCGAAGAGAAACACGATCCAGAACCAGCCCTTCTCGCCCGCGTTGACCCGGCCAATGTGAGGCCGCGGTCCCCGGAGCAGGCCGCCCATTCCCTTGAACCAGTCCAGGTCATACTTGCGGGGGATGTTGTAGCGCACCCACACCACGAAAATGAGCGCAAATCCCACGAGCAGCAGCGGCCCGCAGTAATTGTGGAGCGCCTTGGATGCCTGCAGGGCCCCGGAGACGACAGGGTGCCCCACGATGGGCATGAGCACCACCCGCCCCAATAGAAGCAGCAGACCCGTGACGGCCATAATGACGAACAGCCCTGCCGTGTACCAGTGCATGACCCTTTCCCACGTCGCGTAGCGCCGCACCTTCACGCCTGTGTGCTCTTCCAGTCGGTCCGGGCCGACACGCCAGTAGAAAACACCCATGACGGCCAGTGTCGCGATCAGCAGCCAGGGGGAGAACCGGATGAGAATGCCGTTCCGGATTTCGCGCCAGTTCTCCCCGCTGTTGACGATCAGGGTGTGATGGCCGGGCGTCGTCACCGAGGTATAGCCAGGGACCCCGTCCCTTACCACGCGCCAGAAATTGGCCCGCGGATTCTCGACATCGGCGCTGCCGGCCTGCCAGGTGAGGATGCCGCTCGACAGGATGACCAGCAGCGTGCCCGCAACGAGAAAGCCGACGGCCCGTTTTGCGGTTCGCGTTGACATGACGGCCTCCTTTTTCATCGGTCAGTCTGCACGAGCTTGAAGCGATCCACAAGGACCTGGTCCTGCTGCTGTCTGGCAAGCAGGGGGTCTTTCATGCCCTTGTACGCTCCGGGCTCGTGAATGGTTACGGTGCGGGGTTCCGTGGAACACCCGGCGAGCCCCGCAAGGACAACAGATACCATCATGAGCCAAATCATGCGTTTCATGGCTTCTTCTCCTTGCCGAAATCGTAGGCCGTGGCCCACCCCCACGTCTGGGGCCGGCCGCCGCGATGGGTAATGCGCTGGATGTAGATCTCGGAGACAACGTTGCCGTCGCCGCCCAGCAGGGCCTTGGTCGCGCACATCTCGGCGCACAGGGGCAGCTTGCCCTCGGCAATCCGGTTGCGCCCGTAGAGTTGATACTCCTCGACCGAGCCGTCCGGCGGGGGCCCGCCGGCGCAAAAGGTGCACTTGTCCATCTTGCCCCGGGCGGCGAAGGCGTTCATCTCGGGGAACTGCGGGGCCCCGAAGGGACAGGCGTAGAAGCAGTAGCCGCAGCCGATGCAGAGGTCCTTGTCGTGCAGCACGATGCCGTCCTGTGTGAAGTAGAAACAGTCCACGGGGCAGACGGCCGCGCAGGGTGCATCGGTGCAGTGCATGCAGGCGACCGATATCGATTTTTCGCCCGCAATCCCGTCGTTCAAGGTGATCACGTGCCGCCGGTTGATGCCCCAGGGCACGTCGTGCTCGTTGTTGCACGCCGTCACGCAGCCGTTGCACTCGATGCAGCGCTCGGCGTCACAGAGAAATTTCATCCTGGCCATGTTCGCCTCCTTTTATGCCGGCGTGATGCGGCACAGCGTCGCTTTCGTTTCCTGCATCTGGGTCACCGAATCGTAGCCGTAGGTGGTGGCCGTATTGCACGCCTCGCCGCGTACATAGGGAGCCGTGCCTTCCGGGTACTTGTCATAGAGATCCTTGCCCTCGAACCACCCGCCGAAATGGAAGGGCGTCCAGACCGTCCCGGGGCCCACCCGCTCGGTGACCATGGCCTTCACCTTGATCTTTCCGCCTTCGGCGCCCTCGAGCCACATCCACTGGCCGTCGCGGATGCCGGCGCCGGCGGCGTCTTTCGGGTTGACCTCGGCGAACATCTCCGGCTGAAGCTTGGCGAGCCACGCATCGGAGCGTTCTTCCGCACCGCCGCCCTCGTATTCGGTCAGACGGCCGCTGGTGAAGATCAGCGGGTATTTCAGGCTGTGGTTGACCGACTGGATCGACTGGTAGCGCGTGGGCAGGCGATAGAACGCCTTGCGGTCGGAATAGGTGGGGTATTTCTTCACCAGGTCGAACCGCGGCGTGTACAGCGGCTCGCGATGGACGGGGACCGGGTCGGGGTAGGTCCAGACGTTGCAGCGGGCCCTGCCGTTGCCGAAGGGCGCGCACCCGTGCTTGATGACCACTCGCTGGATGCCGCCGGAGAGGTCGGTCTTCCAGTTCTTTCCCTCGGCTTCCTTTTTCTCGTCGGGGGTCAGGTCATCCCACCAGCCGAGCTTCTTGAGAATGTCGGAGGTGAACTCGGGGTAACCGCTCTTGAGCTCCGAACCTTTTGAATAGACACTGTCGGCGGCCAGCAGGGTCACGCCGTTGTAGTCCGTTCCCCAGGCGGCACGGAAGACGAGGCCGCCTTCGGCGACGGGCTTGCTGGGGTCGTAGAGAATCGGCGTGCCCGGGTGCTTCATCTCGGGCTTGCCCCAGCAGGGCCAGGGCAGGCCGTAGTAGTCGCCTTTGCAGGGTCCGCTCTCGGCCTTGAGAGTGAGTGTGTCGAAGGTCCTGCGGTGCTGGGCATGGAGCTTGAGTCGTTCGGGGCTCTGGCCCGTGTAGCCGATCGTCCAGGCGCCGCGGTTGATCTCGCGCAGGACGTCCTCGATGTCCGGCTCGTCCTTCACGACCTTGATGTTCTTGAACATCTCGTTGGCAAACCCCAGCTTCTTGGCCAGCTTGTAGATGATCGCGTGATCCGGCAGGGACTCGTAGAGCGGCTCAAGGATCTTGTCGCGCCACTGCAGCGAGCGGTTCGATGCCGTGCACGAGCCGGAGGTCTCGTACTGGGTGGACGTGGGCAACAGGTAGGTGTCGTTCTTGCGATCGCTCATCACGGCCATGTGGGTCGGGTAGGGGTCGGAGATGACCAGGAGGTCGAGCTTCTCCAGGGCCTTCTTCATCTGCGTCCCGCGCGTCTGGCTGTTGCAGGCATGTCCCTGGAAGATGACGGCGCGCAGGTTTGTGCCCTGCGACAGGTTGGCCTTGTCCTCCATGACGCCGTCGATCCAGCGGGACACGGGGATGCCCGGCATGTTCATGGTGTAGGCCATCTTGCCGCCTCCGGCGTCGTACTGCTGGCGCATGTCGAAGCGGGCCTTGATCCACTCGTAATCGACGCCCCAGACGCGGCACCAGTGTTTCCAGGACCCTTCGGCCAGGCCGTAGTAGCAGGAAAGGGTGTGGGAGTTGGGTCCCACGTCGGTTGCCCCCTGAACGTTGTCGTGACCGCGGAAGATGTTGGCGCCGCCGCCCGCCACCCCGATGTTTCCCAGGGCCAGTTGCAAAATACAGAACAGCCGGACGGTGTGGCTGGCGACGTGATGCTGGGTGACACCCATGCACCAGACGATGGTGCTGGGCCGGTTCATTGCCATGGTCTGGGCAATCTGGAAGACCTTGTCCTTCGGGATGCCTGTGAC
>DATJPI010000151.1:0-5370 GCA_035506495.1 Syntrophales bacterium | reverse complement strand
CGCCGCTATACCTGCCCCCGAGCCTGCGACAATTCTTTCTCTCTGCATTGGATTGATCGGACTTGCCGGGTTCAGGAAGAGATCCTGAGCATCTCTATCTGACGACAGAAAGGGCGAGGTCAAAGTGACCTCGCCCTTATTTATTTTCTTTTTCGTCATTGCGAGCGAACCAAAGGGGTCAAGTCTGCCCTTGACTCTTGCTTCCCCTTTCAGCTCGACTAATTTCGTGAGCAAGAGTCAAGGGCAGACTTGACCCCTTTATGTTATCGGCACCCTCGATCCAGTGGATCGTGATGCCGCGGCGTTCCATGCCGCGGAACCACGTATCCTGCCGCTTGGCGAACTGGTGGATGCGGACGTTCAGGGTCTTGAACATCTCTTCGTAAGTCAGCTTTCCCTGCAGGTAGTGGCCGACGTAGCGGTACTCGAGTCCCATCTCGTCGAGGCGCTCCCACGGGACGCCTGAATTGTGAAGTCGCTGCACCTCTTTGATCATCCCTTGCCCCAGGCGCTCCTCTAGTCGTCTTGTGATCCGCTCCCGCAACACTTTCCGCTCCCAGCGAACGCCGATCACAAGGGGCACGATTTCCGGCCTTTCGATCCCATCCTTTGATTCATACTTTGAGGTGTGCTCCGCAATCTCGATGGCGCGGATCAGTCGTTCCCGTCCTGTCAGATCCGTTGTATTGTGAAGCGCTGGGTTCAGGTGAAGAAGTCTCGCAGCCAGTTCTTCCAACCCCTGCCCTTTCAACTCCTCTCTCAGCGCTTTATTTTCCGGCACGGGAAGCATCCGGTACTCCCGCAGGACCGATTCGATGTATAGGCCCGTCCCGCCCACGACAACCGGCATCCTGCCGCGAGCCGCGATGTCACGGAAGCACTCGTAGAAACGCTGCTGAAATTCGAAGACGCTGAACAGGTGGCCTGGCTCGGCCACGTCAATGAGGTGATAGGGCATGGGCTTGCCGTCGACGACATACTCCGCAAGGTCCTTGCCCGTCCCGATGTCCATCTCCCTATAGACCTGGCGTGAATCGGCCGAGATCAGCTCCGCTCCAATGTCAGCGGCCAGCCTCGCAGCAAGCCTCGTCTTGCCCGACGCCGTCGGCCCGAGGATCACAATCAGGTTGTATCCTCTGTTCGCATCCATGAATCTGCTCTCCAAGGAAACGTCTGTCCGGTCTCTCCAGTCGAGGTGCGAGGTACCAGGTGCTAGGTATCAGGTGTCAGGCATCAGGTAGATGCAAAACCTTGAACCTCGCTGTTTGCTGCTCTGCTTCTGTACCTCGGTCCTAGTTCTACATTCTGAGCCTGTCGAAGAACTCGGATCCCGAACCTGTTTATAGCCGCTTCGCGGCCCCCCCTCACCCCGGCCCTCTCCCTCCAGGGGCGAGGGAGCCCATAAGGTTGCAGCTCCGCTGCAGCTACATTGCTTTTTGGTAGTTGGCGTGTTATTTTTTTACAGGTTTCTTATAGCCGTTGTGGCCGGAACCGTCAAACACCGAATGAAAAAATCACAGCTTGATCTACGCAACGAGCCCGTCGGTTCACTCCTCTGGAAAATGAGCCTGCCTTCCATCACCGCCATGCTGGTGATGGCCTTCTATAACTTCGTCGACGTCTTCTGGCTTTCGCGTCTTGGCCCCCAAGCCATCGCCGCCGTGACCATTGCTTTCCCCATCCAGATGCTCTTCGGCGGTTTCGGCGTCGGCACCGGGGTTGGCGCCGGATCTTTCGCGGCGCGCATGTTCGGCGCAGGAGAGAAAGAGAAAGCAAACCAGACGGCCGGTCAGATTATCTTTCTTTCATTCTTCATCAGCGCCGTTGTCATTGCGCCCGGGCTGATCTTCCACGACGCGATTTTGAAACTCTTCGGCGCCACGGAGGAGATCCTCCCGCTTTCGAGAGAATACTTCACCGCCTATCTCTTCACCACCCCTTTTCTCATCTTCATGATCTCGGCGGGAAACCTCTTTCGTGCCGAGGGCAATCCCAACTACTCCATGTACGCGCTAACGACGGCGGCCGTGCTCGGCGCCATACTGGATCCTCTCCTCATCTTCGGCTGGGGGCCCTTCCCGGAGCTCGGCATCCGCGGAGCGGCCTATGCGGCGGGAATTTCCCAGTTTATTACGTGCGCGCTGTCCCTGCGGCTGTTCATGAAGCCGACATCGGCCTATCACGTCCGGAAGGAGCATATCGCACCAAATCTGCCCGTCATCATTGCGATCTATCGCGTCGGCCTTCCTTCCATGATCATGAACTTCATCATCAGCATCGTGCTCACGTTCTACAATCACATCCTGGGCTCCTACGGGCCTGCCGCCGTGGCCACGCTGGGCATCATCTTCCGCGTCCAGGGACTCATTATCTGGGTGCTGGTGGGAATCGGCCACGGGGTGATGCCGCTTGTGGGCTTCAGCTTCGGAGCCGGGCTCTACAGGCGGCTGATCGATACAGTCAACGTGGCCGTGAAATACGGGGGGATCCTTACGATCGTCAGCTGCGCCTTGCTGCAGGTATTCACCGACCCACTCATTCACATTTTCACGGCAGACCCCGAAGCGGTGTCCATCGCCGTTCCGGCGCTTCGCATCTTCGCCCTTTCCCTCCCCTTCGCGGGAGCCAACTTTACCTGGATCAGCATGTTCAATGGCCTTGGCAAAGGCTTCGTCTCCATGTCGCTGCTCCTCCTTCGCGACATCGTGCTTCTTATCCCGCTTCTGATCTTGTTCTCCATGCAGTTCGGCCTCGCCGGGGTCTGGGCGGCACAGCCCATGGCAAACGCTTGCTTGTTCCTCGGCGCGCTGTATCTCACGAAGCGTGAATTCCGGCGTTTTCCGGCCACCAACCCGGCATCACTTCCCGAGAAATAATCGTTGGGATTTTTCCGTAAATTTTGCTAAATCAACGAACGTGACGACCCGATAAATCACCTCGGTTTAAGGTACTGGGTATTGGGTACTGGGCATTAAATATCCGGAAGCCGGAAGCCCTACACCCTTTTTCCTGCCACCTGTCACCTGATACCTGTCACCTTGAACCTTGAGGCTTTTTGCTCGTCGCTTTTTGATACTTGCAAGGAGGACGTTATGCAACATCTCTTCTCACCCATCAAGGTTGGATCGCTTACCCTGAAGAACCGCATCGTCATGCCGGCCATGCACCTCGGCTACTGCAACGACCGCGGCGAGGTGACCGATCGTCTCGTTGCCTTTTACGAGGAGCGGGCGAGGGGCGGCACGGCCCTGATCTTCGTGGGGGGATGTTTCATCGACCAGTATGCCTGCAGCATGAAAGAAATGATTGGCCTCAGTGACGACCGCTACATCCCCGGCCTGAAAAAAGTGACGGATGCCGTGCACCGCCACAACACCCTCGTTGCCGCTCAGCTATTCCACGGCGGCCGCTATGTCCGCTCCGGTATGATCGGCAAGCAACCCATCGCTCCCTCCCCTATCGCCTCGGCAATTACGCGGGAAGCCCCGCGGGAGATGACCCTCGACGATATACAGCAGACCATTTTCAACTTCGCCCAGGCGGCCGTAAGGGCGAAGCAGGCGGGTTTTGACGCCGTAGAGGTCCTCGCGGGTACGGGATATCTGATCTCAGAGTTCTTCTCACCCTTGACCAACCAGCGCACCGACGATTACGGCGGCGGCCCCACCCAGAGGATGCGCTTCGGAATCGAGGTGGCATGGGCGATCCGTGAAGCTGTGGGGCCCGCATTCCCGGTCATATTCCGCATCTCCGGAAACGACTTTATGGCCGGCGGAAACACGAACAAGGAAGCCGCTCAGTTCGCCTACATGCTTGAGCAGCACGGTGTGGACGCCTTCAGCGTCACGGGAGGATGGCACGAAACCATGGTGCCCCAGATCACCATGGATGTGCCGAGAGGGGCCTATGTCCATCTCGCAAGCGGCGTGAAGGCCGCCGTCACAAAACCCGTGATCGCCTGCAACCGGATCAACGATCCGGACCTTGCCGAGGGGATCATTCGCGACGGCCGCGCCGATCTCGTCGGTCTTGCACGGGCGCTTCTTGCCGATCCCGAGTTCCCTTTAAAGGCCGTCACAGGTCGTTCCAAGGAGATCGTTCCCTGCATCGGCTGCAACCAGGGATGCCTCGATCGTATTTTCAACATGGAGTCGGTGGAGTGCATGGTCAATCCACGGGCCGGGCGCGAGTTCGAAGTCCCACCCGTGAAGAAAGCGGAAAAACTCAAGAAGGTCATGATTGTCGGCGGCGGCCCTGCAGGCCTATCGGCGGCACGGACAGCAGCGGAGGCCGGCCACAGGGTAACCCTTTACGAGAAAGAAGCTTATCTTGGCGGTCAGATGCCTCTTGCCGCCGCTACCGAAGAGCGCTGCGAGATGGGCGCCTTCGTGGAACCCTTCATGGAACAGGCGAAGGCCGCAGGCGCCATCATCGTGGCGGGCGTCGAGGTCAATGAGAACTTCGTAAAATCCGAAAAGCCCGATGTCGTCATCCTCGCTACGGGCGGCGAGCCGCTCTGCCCGCCGATCCCCGGCATCGAGGGCGAAAACGTGGAATACGCCCGGGACGTGCTTGCTGGAAAAGCCGTCACAGGAAAAAATATCGTCGTTATCGGCGGCGGCGCTGTCGGGATCGAAACGGCCCTATGCCTTGCCAAGTACGGCACCATCGACGCCGAGACCCTGAAGTTCCTGTTCCTCGCAAAGGCTGAGGAACCGGACCGTCTGAGGGAATACGCCACCCGCGGCGTGAAGAAGGTCACCATCGTTGAAATGCTCGACCGCGCCGGTGGCGACATCGGGCTTACGACGCGCTGGATTGCCCTTCGCCACCTGTCCCAGTACGGTATCCGTGTGCAGACGCACACGAAAGCCATGGAGATCACGCCTCAGGGGCTCTGGGTGGAAAAAAAGGAAGGCCGCGAGATGATCCCCTGCGACACCGTCGTGATGGCCTGCGGAACCGTACCGGTGAATCCGCTAGAGGACAGACTCAATGGACTCGTCGAGAAAATCATCGTCGTGGGCGATGCGAAGAAGGCGAGAAAAGCTTACGAAGCCATCCACGAGGCATTTTTCGAGGCTAGAAACCTATAAAAGGACAAGGATCGAGGCACGAGATTCGAGGATTCCTGCTTCGTGCTTCGGTCCTCGTTCTACATTCTGAGCCTGTCGAAGAACTCGGACCTCGAACCTGTTTTTACCGCTCCGCGACACTAATAGCTCGTCCCGTATGGACGCCTGAGCAAACCGTCTGGTTCCCGGACATCCTTGTAGACAAGGCGCAGCACGGGCGGTCCGTCGCCCTTCGTAAGATCCCAGATGCTCACATCGATGTTTATGTCTGTGGCCGTATAGCCCACAACGGAAT
>DATJPI010000150.1:0-10745 GCA_035506495.1 Syntrophales bacterium | reverse complement strand
GGACAACTCCTCCGACGCCACCCTCCAGTTTAATGATGGAGACACATCCATTATAGACCAGCAGAAGGTGCTTTCCGACCAGGTTACGGACCTCCAGAAGGCACAAAAGCAGATTCTCGTGAACCAGGCCAAATGCGGAACGAAGACGGCAAATCTCGAAATGGTGAAAAACAACGTAACGGCTTTCGATGAAAGTCTGAGCTCGCTTCTCTCCGATGCGCAGGACGCAAATGTCACGGAACTTGCGATGAAGATGTCCATGAAACAAGTTTCGTTGAACACGTCTTACGCCATTGCAGCAAAGCTCGACAGTACCTCGATCCTGAATTTCCTGCAATAAGACACTACCCGTCCTTCCAGCGGTCCTCCCCCTACATGGCCGGGCGTTCCGCCCGGCAGTGGTCATACCTGCGAAAGCAGGAATCCAGTCGCGATCTTGCCAATCCAGCCAAAGCAGAGATCCCGTCTTTCAACGGTATGACGCAAAGAACCGATTTCACATGATTTTCTCCTTACGGCAGGATGCCATTTTTTAAAATAATAGCTGTCGGCGACTAAAGTTTGGACCGGAAAAGGCCGATATTTTTCTTGAGGCAAGCGAAATATAGGTCGAAAGGAGGAATGATTCAGTAAGACCGCTCGAACGCTTCGCAAAGGCCGGCTCACCGGCAGAACCTGGCAAGAATTGCCAGACCAAAGACCTTAGAAAAAGGAGAAATATCCATGGCCATCAATGATATCTCGTTGACCTCGGGAATGAGGTCCAACCTCATCAGTCTTCAGGGAACCGTCGACCTCCTCAACAGAACGCAGAACAGATTGTCCACGGGCAAGAAAGTCAACAGCGCTCTTGACAATCCCCTCAACTATTTTACGGCACAGGCCCTGAACAGCCGCGCCAGCGACCTCGATTCCTTCAAGGACGCCATGAGCGAGGCCGTTCAGACGATCAAGACCGCGGACTCCGGCATCTCGGCGATTGAAGGACTCATCGCCCAGGCCAAGGCCGTTGCCTCCTCCGCGAAAGGGACGGCGGCCGGCATCTCTGCCACCTACGGCGGGGAGCAGCTCACCCTCTCCGGCGTGACGAATGGAGTCGTCATTTCGTGGGCAGGCGCCACGTTCACGGCTACGAACTGCGCTATTACCGCGTCAACGTCTTTTTGCGCGGCCGATGCCACCGTTAAGTTCTATATCGGATCCAGCAACAACGAAGCCACCACCAACCTTGCAAACGCCATCACCATGATGGCTAGCGCTTGTCCGACAGCGGCCACGAACATCTCGCTGGGCAGTGTTTCCGGCAACACGATCAACCTGACCGGCGTGACAACCACGATTCTGGCGGGCGCGGTCACAATCAGCGGCGCCAATTCGTCGACCGTTACGGAGACTCTGCTGGCGCCGACGGCGACAGATCGCAGCACCTATTACAGTCAGTATCTGACGATCCGCACGCAGATCGACAAGGTCGCATCGGATTCGAACTACAAGGGCGTTAACCTCCTTGCTACGGGAAACACCCTGGATGTCTTCTTTGGAACGGATTCTGCAGACAAGATCACCATCAATGGCTTTGACGCATCGGCGGCCAGTGGATTGTCGCTCACGGCGACTGCCAGCTGGGCCCTCAATGCCAACATCGATACGGACATTACCGCGATGACAGCCGCTGAGGCGACCCTCAAGTCACAGAGTTCGACACTCTCCTCCGGCCTCAGCATCATCAACACCCGTCAGGATTGGGTGAAGAGCATGGTGAATACCCTGACGGAAGGCGCAGACAAGCTGACCCTCGCCGACATGAACGAAGAGGGCGCGAACATGCTGATGCTGCAAACCCGCCAGACCCTTGGCACAACCGCACTGAGTCTGTCCGCCCAAGCGGCTCAGTCCGTTCTGAGATTGTTTGCCTAAACCAAGCCATTCTGAGGGGAGGGGATTCTCCTCCCCTCAGAATATTTTCGGAGAGATCCCGTGGCGCTCAAGATAAGCCTGAAACCGGACGAACGGATCATCATAGGCGGGGCGGTCCTCCGAAACGGCGGCACGCGAAGCGATCTCGTCATCGAGAACAGCGTGCCCGTCCTCCGGGAAAAAGACATAATGGGGCTCGCGGACGCGAACTCACCATGCCGCAGGATCTATTTTGCTATCCAGCTCATGTATGTGGATGAGAAAAATATCGAAGAACACCGGGCGACATACTGGCAACTGGTCCGGGATGTCACCCACGCAGCGCCGAGCACCATTAGCCTGATCGATCAGATCAGCGAGCAGATCCTGCACAACCGCTACTATCAGGCGCTGAAACTGACCAATCAATTGATCGATTACGAACAGGGGGTCATGAATCATGTCCGCAGCGCAACAGCTGGCAGCCTATAGAAACGTTCAGAAGATCACTTCATCCGGTCGCGAGATCGAAGCGCTCGTTCTCAGCCGGGCAGCCCAAAAACTGGCCGAAGTCCAGAACAACTGGGATGCTCCCGATCGCGATGAACAATTAAATGAGGCGCTCCAGTACAATCAGCGGATATGGAGCATCTTCCAGGGGGAACTCCTGAAGGAAGAAAACCCCCTTCCCAGGCAACTTCGGGCGGATATCCTGAGCCTGAGTGCGTTTATCGACCGGCGGATCTTTGAGGTGATGTCTTCCCCGGATCCGGGAAAGCTCAACGTCATCATCAATATCAATCTCAATCTCGCGGCGGGACTGAGCGGATAGTCTTTGCAGAACGAGCGGGGCGGGGGACCCTCGCTCGCCGGTTGTGCGCCGTGATTTCTACAGGCCCGGTTTCAGGCATTCTTCATAATAATTCACCAGTTCATAGTCTGCCTGCCCGCCTGCGATGAGTGCCTTCAGCAGTTTCATCGCGTTGGCCTTCCTGCCCGCATCGACCAGTCTTTGCGCTGTGTCCAGCAGGATCGGCGCCACACGGAAATTCATTTTTTTCAGACGGGCAAGCTGTTTCAGCCCTGAATCCGTTTTGTCGTCTATACAGTAAGCCATTGCCAGCAGACCCGTCGCGATCGGATACTCGCCCTTGCCATTGCTCAAGCCCTCGAGGAGCCGGATGGCATTGCGATTGTCCCCGCCGACCATTTCGCCCAGCGCCAGGTTGGTGATAGCCTCTTTGCGATCCGGGGAAATCTCGAGCGATTTCCTTGTGACCTCGATCGCCTCGGCATATCTCTTCATGAACAGATAAACGCTGCCCATATTGTAGTAGGCCGCGGCTTCATTCGGATCGATCTCGATGACCTTCCGCCACCACCGGAGGGCATCCTCGTACTTGCCGGCTTCACCGGCCTGTACGGCGATTTCGATCAGGGACTTCAGGTCATTCCCTTTTTCCTCCAGTTTTTTGATGCCGAGCTGATAGTATTTTTCTTCCTTGGCCCGCATCTTTTCATGGTTCAATTTTCCATAGTGATGAATCGGGACGGCGCACCGGTGCACCTCGATTCCGGCCCTCACGAGGGAGGCTTCGACAAATTCATGAACGGGATTTTCGAAGCGGATGCCTTTCCGGTTCGGAAACATTCGCACCTTTTCCGAAGGCATCCAACCGCAGCCCGCGGCTTCACGCCAATACCGGTCATCGTTGGGCGTCCACCCTTCAATGGAGATCTGGTCGATGTAATTCCGGGTTGTAATGGCAAAAGCCCTGTTTTGATCGTTCACAGCAACGATGTTTCGGATGGCGTCATGATCCAGTTCCGAAATGGTCTCGTCGCCGTCGAGCAGCAGAACCCAGTCTCCCCGGGCGTGGTCGAGGGAGTAATTCCTGGCGTCGGCAAAGCTGTTTGTCCATTCGTAGTGATAGAGCGTTGCTCCATAGGCCAGGGCGATCTCTCTCGTGAGGTCACTGGACCCCGTATCCACGACGATCATTTCGTCCACGAGCTTTTTGACGCTGCTGAGGCACTGTGCCAGAGACGGTTCCTCGTCTTTGACGATCATGCATAAAGAGAGGGATGGGCGCCCGTTGCCGCGATCAACGGTTTTGGGGCCGATCCGGCTTCGGATTTCCAGCGCGGCCTCCAGCATTCCTTCATCCAGCCCAAAGGAGAGGATGGCATCCTCTGCCTCGGCCATCGCCTCTTTAAATTTGCCCTGTTTCAACAGGCTGTCGATGAATAAAAAGACGATCTTCCTGGCCGGATAGGCATGGATGGCTTCTCTCAAAATCGCTTCGCCCCGCTCGTATTGGCCGACGTCGATCAACGCAGAATAATACCGTTCAGATAAATCGTTGATGTGTGGAGAAAGGATGAATCCTTTTTCCATCCAGGTCAGCGCCTCCTGCTTCTGCCCCCTGGACCACCGGAGTATGCCGGAATTGGTGCAGGGCTCACCGTACCCCGGATCGCAATCCATGGCCTTTTTGAAGCAGGCTTCGGCCTGTTCGAGGTCCCCTTTCTTGACGGCCAGTACGCCTTTCAGATTATGGGCCCTCGCGGACTCCGTCAGGGACAGGGCCCGATCGGCAGACTGTTCCGCCTCGCGGTCAAGCCCGAGGCCTTCCTTGCAGACTCCGATGATTTCATGTGCTCTTGCATCGGTTTCACCCGGCGGCAGGGCATTCATGGCGCCGAGGGCGTCCGGGTACCGTTTGCTTTCCAGGAGCAGCTCGGCAAGCAGATAGTACAGATCCTTCACGTTGGGATGCTGACCGATGCTCCAGATCAGTGCATCGATGGCCTGGCCCGTTTTTCCCTGCAGGATCAGGTGATCGGCCATCTCAATCTGCTTGAGGCAGCTGATTTGCTCCGCCAGCTGAGCGTCCTTATCGGCCAGACTCCATTTGTCCTGAAACGCCTTCCTGCTGCCAGCTTCCAGTTTGTCCGTCCCGCCGGCAACATGAATGTAGACATCCCCGCACAGGGAGTTCCTGTGTCCTTCCAGTTGAGCCCGGAAGCAATAATCCTCGAACGCATACTTGAGGAAAAAAGGATTCTCGTCGAAGGACCCGACACGATCAAAAAGACCGCGCGTAAACAGCATGCAGCATCCGGACACGGATCGTGAGGCAATTCTGCGATTCCGGTACTTCTCTCTGAACATTCTGGAAAACGCCGAGAGCTGCTCCAGGCCTTCATAATCCGGGTTGCTGACCTTCTGTTTTCCTGCATCCGCGTTCATCATCGGGCCCACGATGCCGGCGTCGGGTGTGCGGTTCAGGCATGAAAGCAGGTCGGGCAGCCAATGTTCTGAAACCATTGCGTCAGAGCAAAGCAGCACAATGTACTCACCGGAAGATGCGCGGATGCTGCGGTTGATGGCATGAGCGACGCACGGGTTGCTGCCGGCTTCGTGCTTGAAATGGCCGGCAGTCCCGGTCTGCTTTTTCAGCCATTTCCTGATTTCTGCCGGGCCGTTGTTGTCGGCAACGATCAATTCAAACGGCTGGGGCGTGTTGTCTTTCAATCGGCCCAGGCAGTTTTTCAGACTATTCAGATCGTTCAGACCATGAAGAATGATCGAGGTCAGCCCCGGAACCATCCGGCTTGTTGAACGATTGTCACCCCGTGAAACCATTCCAGTCGCCTTCTCCCTGTTTTCAACCGTGGATGTCAGCCGGTTCTCCAGCTCACCCTTGACCTTTTCAATAACCCCCTGCCAGTCGCCGAACCGCTCCTGTCTGAACAACTGCATGGTCGGATACCAGGGGCTGTCTTCTCTATTCATCATCCAGCGCCACTCCGGCGCGAAGGGCAACAGGGTCCACACTTCCTTTCCCAATGCGCCGGCCAGATGCGCCACGGCCGTATCAACGGAGATGACAAGATCAAGATTTTGGATGAATCCGGCCGTGTCCAGAAAATCGTGGATCTCCCCCGTATGGTCAACCCAGTTGTCCATGTCCGTGTTCGATACGGGGGGAGAATGCCTGCCATCCTTTTTCTGCAGGCTGTAAAACGTGACATTCTTCAGTGAAAACAGTGGTAACAGCCGGTCAAAGGGACACGATCGATTTCTGTCGTTTTTGTGAGAAGGGCTGCCGGCCCACACGATCCCCACTTTCAGGTCGGCGCTGCGATCAGGACGAATCCTTTCCCTCCATTGACTGAAGACGGACGGGTCTGCGGCGATATAGGGTATCTTCGCGGGGATGGTTTCCAACGTGGTGGCCAAAGCCCCCGGCAGAGACAGGATCGGGCAATGGACATCGAAGTCAGGGAGGGTCTCGCCCCTGGCGAATACCCCGCTGACGCCATCGACCGTAGCCATCAGCGTTTTCAATTCCCGCTGGCATTCCAGAATGACGCGGGCGCCCCTTTCTGCCAACAGCGGGATGTAGCGGATGAATTGAATGGCATCTCCATACCCCTGCTCCGTATGAATCAGGATGGTATTCCCGTCAAGGTCAGAGCCTTTCCAGAGAGGTCGTTGAAATCCTCTCTGTGCCGGGGCAAAATCCGGCTTCTTCCAGCGCCATTCGTAGCTCTTCCAGCCTTCCCGGAGTTTTCCAGCCTGGAGCTGGATCAAGGCAAGGTTCCACCGCGCCTCAGGAAAATCGGGCGCCATCTTGATCAGCTTCCTGCAGCACCGCTCAGCTTCCTTGAGGTCGCCCTTCTCCTTGAGGGCCACGCAGAGATTGCTGTGCGCATCGAGGTGATCCCTCTTCCATTTTATTGTTTTTTGATAACAGACAATGGCCTCGTCAAATCTTCCCTGTTCCCGGAACACGTTGCCGAGGTTGTAAAGACTGTCTATGTCCCCCGGGTTCAGGGCGAGGGCCTTTTCGTAATAGCCGATCGCCCGATCCAGTTCGTCTTTTCCCTTATAGGCATTTCCCAGATTGCAGTAGGCATCGGCGTATCCCGGCTGCAGCGCGATGGCATGTTCATAGCACCGGATCGCGTCGTCATATTTTCCCTGTTGCTTCAGGGCATAGCCCATGTTCAGATAGCATCCTGACGCATTCTGAGGGGAAAGATCGATCGCGGCCTGAAACGCATTCGCAGCTCTCTCGAAGTCGCCCTTCTGAATCCATTCATTCCCTTTTTCGAAATACTTCTGCGAATCCCCGGGCTGTTCCCTGACAGGAGTTCGCTCCGAGATCGTATCGGCTGCAGGTAGGGTCGGATTCGATTCGGATGGTTTTGCATACATCATCTTTACGATGTCGGCGGCCGGATAGGGCCGGCAATAGTGCTTGATTGAATCAAACGGCTGGGCCAGTATCGGGGACATGTCGCATGGATTCCCGTAAGGCAGGGCCGGATCGATTCCCCATTTTCTTTTATAGCGTTCCCACGCTTCCAGAAGCGCACGGTTGACCTGCCGATCTCCGCGGCCCTGGGGCCCTCCCGTGTGATGGATGAAGATGTCCCTGGCGATGGAAGGATTGAATCCCGCGATGGATGCGCGCAAAGAATAATCATCGTCATCAAAGCCGAAAAATCCCAGGGCCTCGTCGCTGACGCCGATTTTTTCAACCACTTCTCTTCGCATGAACATACAAAAGCCGACGAGCCGAGAGGCGGGCATGAGCTCATCACGATGCTGCCGCGACCATTCCTCGGCGAATGCCTCCATCTGATCTACCGTCTGGTACGACGCGTTCGGCACGAGCTGCGGGCCCGAAACGTAGTTGGAGCAGGGTCCCATAATTCCGATGTGCGGGTTTTTCTGCGCATGCTCAATGAATTTGGTCAACCACCCTTTCGTGACAATCGTGTCGTTGTCGAGCAACACCAGATAATCTCCTCGCGCAGCGGACATGGCCCTCGCTCGGCCTGGTGTGCACCCGACATTTTCCGGTGATTCAATGAGGAGGATTTCGGAGAGAGATCGCAGATATTCCCTAGAGCCGTCCGAAGAAGCATTGTCAAAGACAATCACCTCGTTCGGTTCGGGTGTGTTTCTTCTTATGGATTCAAGAGTCAGTCGAAGATGATCCAGGCCGTTTTGATGAAGGATGACGATAGAGACAAACGGCCGGGGAGGCGTCTGCGCACGCAACATATCGCCCGGCCTGAAAAAGTGCAGCTCCATCTCCTGATGACAGGCACCGGGTGTGAACCCGTCGTATTGCCGGGTATCGATTCTGTAGCCGGTATCGAACATCGAAGCCAGGCCGTCCGCGGAATTCTGCGGAGATCCTCCGGCGCGGTTCTTCCACATGGTTTGCACCATGTTAATGGGGTTGCAAAACGCGACGCTCCGCTCGAAGCATAACAGCGTCTTCCTTTTTGTCCGGAACAGATGCTTGCAGGCATCAAGCGCGAGTTCCAGCGTGTTTGGGTTCTTATAATCCAGCTGCTCCAGGAGCGGTGAGATGTCGTCCGTCCTGTAGAGCGAACTGGATACCTCCAGCGGATAGCCGAAATCGCATTCCGCCTCAATCCACTCGTATCGGAGTACGCCCTGGGAAGGAGTTTCGAAGCGGGGGATTTTCTGCTGCTTCTGGAGCATGTAACAATAATGGGTATTCCTCCCCAATCTCAGGGAAAATCCGATGGCATCACCGTTCTGCTTCAAGCCCTCAACGACATCGCCTAAAAGGAAATCCCGGACAAACATGTTGTCGTCCACGAGAAACAGTAAATATTCATACGGAAGGGCAAAAGACAGGAGGTCTTTTTTGAAATCGCTCTCCCTGACGAATTCAATGGACGGATATGCTGCTTTCATCTCCTGATACTGATTCTCATGCCGGTCATCGGATGTGGTGTAAAGGACTTTCATCGCGGTCCGGCCCGGGTCCTGGCAATGCTCCATAAACGACCGGAGAGTGCAATCGAGCTGCATGGCTCGATCTTTGCTGAACAGGATCGTGAGAACTTCATTCTTTCTTCCGGATTTCACCATGCGGCAATCGGCGCCTGTTTCTCCCTGATGATCCTTCTCCAGCGTTTCAATGATCCTCCTCGCCTGTTCCATCTCATGGTTCCACCAGTTTGACGTTTTGATCGCAGCGATCTTATGAGGGGGAAACCGGAAGCGGATGATCCTGGCCGGTGATCCGGCGGCGATCGCAAACGCGGGGATGTCACTGCTGACAAACGAATTTGCGCCGATGACGGCGCCGTCGCCGATCGTGACTCCCCGTTTGATGACCGAATCCACACCAATCCAGACATCGTTGCCGATCCTGCAATCCCCGCCGGTCAGCTCCTGATAGGGATTCTCGTAAAACAAACTGCTGGTGGAGATCCGGTTGACGTCATGTTCGCCCTGTCCGATGCTCACATTATTGGCGATGGAACAATAACGCCCGATGACGGATTTTGTAATGAAACAATTGTATCCGATATAGGTATAATCGCCGATCCGGCTGTCCGCGCTGATTTGCGTTCCATTCATGATCTGAATATGTTCGGCCTGCGTCTGCGTTGCGTCGTTCCGTGGAGCGGCGGTTTCCGGACGTTGCGATGATTCCGCGGACGGTGGCTTCTTACCGGGCGTCTTGTCTTCCCTTGTTGCGGCGGAAACGAGCTGTTCGGCCATTGCCAAAAGATTGGCGTCATCGGGTGACTGTTCAAGGATGGGCTGGAGAATGCCCGCCGCACCCTCAAAATCGCCATCTTTGACCAGCATATTCAAAAGGTTGCACAGGGCTGCATAGTGCTTGCTGTCGATCGATACGGCTTTCCTGAAATGATGCAGCGCCTTGTCCCGCTCGCCCAACGAAAAAAAGATCTGCCCCAGATCATGATGCGCGGGGGCATAATCGGAGTTGATCTCCAGAACGTTCCGGAGCGCCGCGATCGCTTTTTCATATTGCCTGACCGATGCGTACACCTGGGCAAAGCTGTAGTGGACATCGGGGTTTTCGCGATCCCGACGTTCGGCTGCTTCGAGTTCGGTCATCGCCTTGTCGTATTCAGCCGCATACAGGTAGTGTTGAGCCAGTTCAATCCGGTCCGCAGTGCTGAATACGGTTTCCGCGGACCCATGGATCCTGCTCCTCTTGACCCGGCGGAGCAAAAGCCGCGCCTCTTCATCATCCGGCACGGCCGTCAGCACGGCCTCTGCCTGCTCCAGGGCCAGCGTGAAATATCCGGCATGGTGTGCAGACTGCGCCGCATACAATTTCACCCTCCAGTGATCGAGTCCCAGGTTTATGGCCATCAGGAATTCCTTGCAGGCCGTCATGTGATCCTGATGAGAGGCCCGGATCAGGGCATGCCAGAGCCGGTAATGCTTACTCAAGCCGTAAGCCTCCATGTTCACGCATGTCGAAAACAGACGCTGCAGGGCAAACAATTCAGCTGCTTTCGCCTTGCCGATAGTGGCTTCCGCCTCCATCACCTGCACGAGATCGAAGTTATTTCCGTCGTATAACCGACTGATCGAGCAGGCAGAGACGACCGGCGTCACCTCAAAATTGGCCGATGGAGGATATGCCATAAGGACATCCCCGATGACGGCGAACTGGTATGCTTTATCAATTTCGAGAATGGCATTGCATAAGGAGACGACGGAAGGGTAGCCTCTTGCCGCCGAATGATCCGGAACAACATCCCACGGGGTATAGAAAAACCTCAGATCGTCGATGAGGATCACCGCGTCTGTAATACGCGAGTCCCGGATGGCCCTGATTTCATTCATCACGGGCGTGTTCTCATCGCCTTTTGCCGTGACTCCTTCACTGTAGTGACCGTCCAGCCAGAAAAGAGCTTTGCCCTGCAATTGCCGGAGCAACTCCGGGAATACTTTACTCGAATCGCCGTGGTGAACGTGAATGCCCGCCTCGTTTTGAAAACGGTTTGCGGCTCGTTGATACAAG
>DATJPI010000149.1:0-10785 GCA_035506495.1 Syntrophales bacterium | reverse complement strand
TTGCCTCGATGCTGGCCCTGTACATGGGGCACCTGCTCGACGAGATGCTTCAGACGCCTCCGACGTTCATGCTGGGGTTGTTCTTCCTGGCGCTGCTGCTCTGCATCGGACGGCTCTACAAGGACGCCTGGGACCGGATCGGCACGAAGAAAAAGGCTCGAGGATAAAGGACAGAGGATCGAGGCCCATCCAAGAGCGAAAAACGAAAAGAACGAAACAGACGAAATAGACTAAAGAGACGAGATAGACGAAACAGGTCCTCCTGAAAAAAAGCCCGCCCCGGTTCACCGGGGCGGGCTTTTTCTTTCTTTCCCAATGCTCGAAGCCCGACGCCGCAAATCCGGCGGCATTCGTGACGCCTACAGAATCTCCATGATCAGTTTGCTAACGCCTTTGTCCACCATGTTGAGCTTCTTGGCAATTCCATAGGACAAATCCACATCACGCCCGTTAACGAAGGGACCCCGGTCCGTCACGACGGCACGGATCACCTGTCCCGTATCAGGGTTCGTCAACTCCACCTTCGTACCGAGGGGAAGTGTTCGATGGGCGATCGTATTGGCATACATATCATAGGCTTTGCCGTTCGCCATGGGTTTGCCGTGATACTCTTTCCCATACCAGCTGGCAACGACCTCCGATCTTTCCGGCGCTTCCGGGCTCACGTTTTCTGCCGCATCCGGCACCCTGACACGGATCTTCTGCCCGGGGTGGATGCGGTCGGCACTGACAAGATTGTTCGCTTTCACAATTTCCCTGACGCTGACCCCAAAGGTATCCCTTGCAAGCCCCCAAAGGGTGTCGCCCCGCTTCACGGTGTACTCGGTCCATCGTTCTTCCCCAGCCCGGGTTCCCTCCGGCTTTGTAGCATCCTTGGCGACCAATTGTTGATCCTCGAGCACCGACCGAAAAGATGTAGGCCCTTTGACTTCGGCTCCTGCCTTGATGATCCATTTTCCCGTCTTTGCGGACCGCCCGACGGCATCTGGGTTCACTTGCCTGAACTCGTCCCAGGTCATGCCCAGCGCTTTCGTAACGCGATCGATCGTATCCCCTCGTTGAATCTTGTAGGTAACCACGAATTCCTCCCCGCTGGTGATTTTTCAGCTATGGTAGGCAAACAAGGATTTTTTGAGCAGGATTCGTGCCATTTTCCGGTTCCCGCAATGACCTCGGCCCTAACGGCAGAAAGGTTCACATGATACTTGACGGCCGCTTTAGGGCCTGTAAAATATCTTCATGTGGCACCTGCGGATTCACTTGTATCAAGGGAAAAGCGCAGGGAAATGATCGCGCGTCCGACTCATCGTGAAATCGAGCCGTGGTGAATGTTTTGGATTCTGAAAATCAGGAAAGGAGGGGTAAAGCGATGCCGACCTATGAATTCCGTTGTGAAGACTGCAAGCAAGTATTCGCACGGGTCATGAGCATGGCGGAGCGGGACAAGGGAAAAGTCAGCTGTCCGGCATGCAAGAAAAAGAATGTGAAGCAGCAGATCTCCACATTCCTGACGAAAACAAGCCGCAAGAGCTAGAAGGCTTCGCGCACTTTCCGTGCTGCTCTTACGGCATCATCCCCTTTTCACGGAGATAATCCGCTGCAAGAAGAAGAGCCAGGGCCGTCTTGCTGTCAATGATCCTCCCATCCCGGATCATGCGCAACGCTTCGGCCATCGAGCAGCTCAGAGGCTCGATGAACTCGTCTTCATCGGGCGGAAGGGGCGCCTCGATGAGATCGAAAGCCAGGTAGAAGTGCATGAACTCGTCCGCATACCCGGGGACGAGATACCCGCCGAATAGTTTCACAAGCCGACCTGCCCGAAAGCCCGCCTCTTCGGCGAGTTCCCTTTGAACGCATTCCTCGGGCGTTTCCTCTTCCTTGTCCATGGTCCCTGCCGGAATTTCGATCAACATCTTTCCTACGGCGTGGCGGTGCTGCCGGATCAGCAAAATCTGACCGTTGCCGATATAGGGCACGACTCCGATCGTGGGCCGGTGCTCGACTCGGCTTCGCTGGACTACGCGGCCATTCGGCAGTTCAATCTCATCCTCGAAGAGCTGGAAAACAGGCCCCTTGTAGAGGAGTTTTGATTTCGGTCCTTCTGATTTCCCCTTGTTCATCTCCGGTGCCTCACTTCCTCACCACCAGCACAGGCACCCGCGATTCACCGTGGAGTACGCCGTATGCGACGCTTCCCATCACGGAGCCGATCCCGCTTTTGCCCTGGGAACCCACGACCAGCAGATCGGCCCTGGAACGGCGGGCTTCCTTCAGGATTTCCTCGACAGGATGACCCGTCCTGATGACGATTTCAGGCTTGACGCCCCCTTGCCTGCAAAGCCCGGTTGCATCGGCAAGATAGGCTCCAGTAACCTGCATCAGATAGTCTTCGACAGGCTCGGCAAGCCGCGTGGGGGAATCCTCAGCAAGCATCGCGTGCCCCATGTAGAGGCGGTTGTCGATCACCCCGACGAGAATGAGTTTCGCCCTGATCTTCTTTGCCAGCTCGATGGCAACCTTGAGAGCCCTGCTGGACGGCTTGGAGCCATCGGTCGCCATGAGAATCCTTTTAATCATAGATGAGCCTCCCTCTTCATGCGTGCATTTATTGCGTTTACATTTTTTTCGTTCTATCTCCAGGTGCAAGGTACTAGGTGTCAGGTGTCAGGTATCAGGAAAGACGATCGACAGAGGGAACCTGACACCTGATACCTGATACCTGATACCTGTCACCTGTTACCTGTTACCTGTTCGCGCGTGAGTTCCGCATACAGCCTCTCGCCGATTTCCAATCCCCGATCGATGAAATCTGGGCCGTAACGTCTCCCGGTTTCGCTGCGGAAGGTCTCACGGATCCTCCCGACCCCTTCCATCCCCTTGAGGAATCTGCCGAGCAGGGCAGATAGGGGAACCCCCCTTCTCGATACCATGTCCCAGAGCATTTCGGAGAAGTTGTCGGGTCCCCAGCGGAATTTGTCCGCGTCATAGAGCGCGTCGGAGAGAAGCCGCCAGTCCGCGTTATCCAGGGGGAGCACCGGCCGGAAGGCTTCGTGATTGCCGATGGCATCGGCAATCGCCGTTCTCTCCTCCCCGCTGAGATCGAATTCTCGCAGGATGCGCACCGATTCGTCGGCTCCCTTTCTGGCGTGGTCTTTTTCCTCTCGTTTGATATCGTGAAGGACCCCGGCCACATGGGCCAGTGTAACGAGCCGGAGAACCCCATCCCCCTCGCGGTCTTCTGAACGCTCGACAAGGATGATCGCTCCTGCATCGACGGCCACCTTCGTTACATGGTTCAGTCCGTGACCGATTCTGTCCGGATCGGCTCCGAGTACGGTGATGGCCTGCGCCACAAGGGGGTGTTCTCTGAAGAGTCGCTCCGAGGTATCCACCGCAGATTTCTGCTCGGTATAAAACGACGGGTCTCCCACTTCCCCGGTGATCCGCCGGGCGATCCGCTGCGCATGCCGGTACTGCTCTTTGAAATCCTCACCCTTCATTTTACGGATTGAACTCCGCACTGTCGAGCATCTGGATTAAGATAGCATGGAAAAAACGTGAAAAACAGAAGAATCGGGCGACGGGCCCCATCAGGGGATCTTGACCAGAAATCGGACGAGCTGCTCCAGGTGGCGCAGCGTGCTGCATTCCATCACATGGTCACAAAGACGCATGTAGCGCCTCATCTCCGAATCCCCTGTCCCCCACATGGCAGGAGTTTCCGGGTTGAGCCAGACGAGACGGCGGCAGCGCTCGGCGATTTTCTTGAGCAGCTCATCAGCCGGATCACCATAATTGCTTCGGGCATCGCCCAAGATGATCACCGTTGTCTTGCCCGTAACCGCATCGAGATGCTTGCTCGTGAAATCCCAGAGGGCGCTTCCGTAATCGGTCCTTCCCATGTGTATGTCGAGCCCCTCCCCCGTCCGGAGCCTCTCGATGGCGACGGCCACAGGACTGGTTTCGAAGACATGGCTGACTTCGAGAAGGCTCGAGCAGAAAATGAACGAGCGGATGCGGGCCACCACCTCATTGAGTCCGTAGAGCATCAGCAGGCAAAATCGCACCACTGTGGACATGGAACGGCTCACATCGCACAGAATAACCACATCAGGCCGGTTGACCCGCTTCTCTTTCCAGTGTGTCTCGAAAAGAAGACCCCCGTGGTGCATGTTGGCCCGGAGGGTGCGCTTGAAATCGAGGGCACCCCGCTTTGCCCTCCTGCGCCTGCGGGAGTACCGGTCGTTCATCCGCTTCACCAGCTTGCGGATGAGGAACTGCATGCGGTCGTAGTGCCGCTCCTCGAGCTCCGTGAGCCTGGCATCCCAGAGGTATCTTTCGATGATCCGCTCGGTGCTTTCCCGTGCGTAGATCTCGTATTGTTCGTCGACAAAGCGCCTCACCATGTCGATGAGTGCATCCCGGCCCCGCTCGAGCTGCCGCGCCGTCGCAACACCGCCTCCGCCCTGCCGGTAGAGATCCGCCACGACACGGTCCAGCTGGTCCAGTTGCATGGCCTGGAGAATTCTCGAGGTGAAGATCCCGCGCTGTGTGAAAAAACGGATGGACTGCAGGTCCGCGGACCGGGCAGCATCCCGGACGGCAAGCGCGATGCCGCCCATATCGCCCTCCCGGATCATCCCCCCGATGCCGGGAATGGGCATGTCCCCCGGTTGTTCTTGCTCAGGGCTTTCCTGCCGGTCTGCAAGAGTTGCCGTCGGAGATTGGAAGGTAAAGAACCTCTCGAAGCAGTCATCGAATATTTCCTTTTCGGCAACGGACTTGGCAAGGGTCGCCGCCAGGGTGCTCTTGAAAACCTGGCGGTTGCCGTACCCGGAGATGGTCAGTGCCTGCGTTGCGTCGATGCTCTCCGAGACGGAGACCGGTACCCCCGCGCCCCGGAGGGAGACAATGAACTGGTTCAAAACACGATCCATCAGGCAGTTTCCTTCAGGGCTTTGTCGATGAGCAGAGGGAGTTTTTCATCCACGGCCCGGATGTCTTCCTCGAACTTGAGGAAGGTATTGAGGGTCTTCCGTGTCAGGTCCCGATCGAGACCCCCGGCATGCAGAAGGATCAGGGCCCTTGCCCAGTCGATCGTCTCGCTGATCGAGGGCGCCTTCTTCAATTCGAGTTTCCGCACTTCGTGAATGAACATCACCAGCTGCTTCTCCAGCCGATTCGGGATGCTGGGGACATGGTGGCGGATGATCTGGCATTCCAGATCCGGATCAGGGAACGGGATGTAGAGATGGAGGCAACGCCTCTTGAGAGCCTCGCTCAACTCGCGCGTGCTGTTGCTCGTAAGGAAAACATAGGGCCTTGTCTTCGCACGTACCGTGCCGATCTCGGGAATCGACACCTGGAAATCGGAGAGGATCTCCAGCAGAAACGCTTCGAACTCCTCGTCGGCCTTGTCCACCTCGTCGATGAGGAGCACGGCGCCCTGCTCCTTTTGAAGCGCCTGGAGAAGCGGCCGCGGCTCGAGAAACTGGGGTGAAAAAAAGATGTCCTCGTAGCGGTGCAACGTCCGGATCGACTCGCCCAGGTCTTTTTCCCTGTCGATGACCTGATCGAGCTTGTCCCGCAGCAGCTGAGTGTAGAGGAGCTGTTTTCCGTACTTCCATTCGTAGAGGGCCTTCGATTCATCCAGCCCCTCGTAGCACTGAAGCCGGATGAGCGGCACATCCATGAACGCTGCCGCCTTCTTGGCCAGCTCCGTTTTCCCCACACCGGCGGGTCCCTCGACGAGGACCGGCTTTTCCAGGTGGAAGGCGAGATAGACCGTCGTGGCAATATCCGTGTTGCAGATGTATCCTGCGCGCCTGAAGCCCTCGCTCACCTTCTCGACTGATTCGAATTTCCCGTTTTCATCCGTCATAACGTCTTCCTCTCCATCAGAAGTGTGTCTCCCCATTTTCGTTGCCGGGCCCGTGATGCAAGCATTCCCAGTCCGATGAGCCGCGTGATATCGTCCCCGGCTGCCTCGATCGCAGATGGGAATGTGCCACCGATATCCTCACGAATCGAAGCAATGTCTTCCTGCAGCGCCTGCTCCATCAGCTGAAGCGAGGCGAGTTTTTGGTCCACGGTTGTGCCCGGGCCTTCTCGGTCGAGATCCACGGCGGTCCATTGTGCAATCTGCTTTGCAGCCTCAAGCATGGCCGCGGCCGACCCGATGCGCTCTCGCATCCCGCTGTTCATGGGTCGCTTTCCGTCCTGCAGACTCCGGACGATCTCTTTGAGCTGTCTGCCCAATCCCCCGAGGATCACCCCCGACAAGAGCGTATCCTCGACGATCCGGAAAGGCTTCGAGAGGTCCTCCCAGGCACGTCCCTTCCTTCCGAGAATCGCCGCTTCCGGGACGGCGCAGGAATCCATACGGATGGCGCAGTGTCGTGCGGGCTCAAGATACCCGAGGGGAGGAACGTCTACTATGGTAAGTCCCGGGGTTCTCCTCGGAACAAGAAAAGCGCTGAATGGTTTCCTGTCTCCCCGCTGATCCGTTGCGGCAAACACAACGAAATAATCAGCCATGGGCCCATTGGTGAGCCAGGCCTTCTCTCCCTTCAGGACGTACCGGTTGTTTTTTTTCACGGCACTCGAGCGAATCCGCTTCGGGTCGTTCCCCGCCCCTGGCTCCGAAAGAGCAATGGAAGTCGTAGCCCTTCCGGCTGCCATCGCGGGCAGAATGTCTCTTTTCTGGTCCCTCCTCCCGGCACCCGAGATGAAGAGTTTCGCCACGATCAGGTGGACGATCCAGGAAAGAGCCAGACCGGGTCTTCCGCCGCTTTCGACGAAGGATTCGATTGCCCGTCGGATCTCGGAATACGGGGCTCCCGTCCCTCCATACGCTGCCGGGATGCTCCAGCCCAAAAGCCCCCGTCGCGCCATCGTTCCCCAAAGAGTCCCGGGGAGTTGCCCGCCTCCGGGCTTCCCTCTTACGGCGATGTCCTCTGACGTAAGGCGAACTGCTTGCCCTAGAAGCCGCAAGTCCCGTTCCTTTTTTCCACGCCGCGCTGTCATCACGCGCCCCTTATTGTGCACCGAAACGCACGAAAAACGACTTCAGGATTTTCTTGAATGCCTCGACCTCATCCACTGTGAAATCCGCCTTGATCTGCTCGTTCACCCGCCGGATCACAGCCTTCGCTCGATCGGTCTCCTCGTATCCCTTCTCGGTGATAAATACGTGTGAGGCTCTCCGGTCTGCTGTGCCTGCATTGCGCTTCACGAATCCCGCACGCTCGAGTCGGTCCACAAGCCCTGTCAGGGTCGAGTTGTCCAGGGAGAGCACCTGGCTAAGCTCCGACATGGTCTGCCCGTTTTTGGCTTTCAGGAGGAACAGGATTCCCGATTGAGCCGTTGTCGTCGTAACCCCTTCCTGCAAAAGGGCATTCTTCAGATAGGTTTTCAGCTTCAGCTGCGCCGTGAAGAGAAGAAAGATCAAACGGTCATCCTTCGGCGCCGGTCCTTTTTGTTTTTGGTTGTTTCCGCTTTTCATCGCACGCGATTCTTCTCCTGGTCATCGCTCCTCCACTTACTTGGCATGCCAAATAAATCCTGTCAATGATTATTTTGCATGCCAAATACAATGGCGACCTGCGCAGCATGCGAGATGAGGAATCGGGGGCAAATGATCAGAGGGACTGTTTGCCCGTCAAGCTCTCCAGGACGACTTCAATGACGAGGGTCCGCTGCAGGGATCCCTCGTCGAACCCGTCCCCGCCCCCTCCATAGTGGTCCATGATGATACCGAGGCCGGCTCTCTTTTCTTTCTCGTCCTCGATGATCCTCGCCCTGCCCATCCCGATCACACTGCGGTACTTTGCCGTCCACTGGCATGGCGCATCCCCTTTTACGATCCGGATGTCCGTGTCAACCTCGACGCAGACCCGGTCATTCCTTCTCAGGACATCGATCTTCCTGCCTTCCCGTGCGCAATGAAAATACAGGCGACTACCCCGGTAACCATAATTCATCGGGACAACATAAGGCTGCCCGTCGTCACAAAGACCCAGGCGGCAGACAAGACTCTTCTCGAGAATTTCATGGATGTCCTGTATATCTTTAATTTCCCTTTCACGTTTTCGCATCTCGGTTCTCCCCTTCTTCCCTCTCTGCGCGATTCGATGCGGCAAGTTACGAAAAAAAAGCCCACCGATCGGTGGGCTTTTGCCTCGCATGCGGTTGCGTTTACTTCAACCCTTCGAGGACGCCCTGGAAGAAATCGTGGTGCTCCTCCTCGTCGGCGAGGATTTTCTTGAACAGCTGTGCCGTCGTGATGTCTCCTTCTTTTTCTGCGACGGCAATGGTCTGCTTATAGAGCTTGATGGCCCCTTCCTCGTCCTTCATGTCCTTGGTCAGCATCTCCTTCAAGGTCTTGCCGACAAAGATCGGCTCCGGTTTCGTCGTCGGAACTCCTCCGAGGTAGAACAGCCTTTCGGCGATCGCCTCGGCATGTTTCATTTCCGCGATGGCAACACTTTTCAATTCGTCTTTCACGGCGTAGTGAGCAATTCCGGACCACTGGACGTGCTGCCACATGTACTGAACCGACACCTGAATTTCCCGGGCGATTCCCTTGTTCAACAGCTCCAACAGTTTCTTGCTGGCCATAGGTGACCTCCTTCTTTGATTGTTGTATCTCCCATTCCCACAGTGGGCCGATTCGATCGGGGGAATGATCACAGCCTATCACATATAACGGCATACCGCACGGTTCGAAAACGATTGCACGCGCATCTCCCGCAGCTCGCTGCGTGGTAAGCGAGCATCATAACAGTTAATCCAACTTCCCTAAGTTTCTAAATTCCTGGCACCTTGGTGCGAGGAATTTTAATTTCAGGCTGAGCAACCTCCGACGGCATTTAAAATAAAAGATTATGCTGTTTACGTCAAACGGTTTTAGCCGGATTGCAGAGTAGGTTTGTCCCCTGACGGTATACGGTATAAAGAAAAAAAGCCCCGTTCCGATCGGGAATGGGGCTTTTTCTTTGTTTTCTGTTCTGTGTTTTCGCTTTATCTCTTCTTTGCCTTCGCCTTGGCTTTCGCCTTCGGCTTCGCTGCCTTCTTGGCTTTCTTGGCGGGTTTTGCCTTCTTCTTCGGCGCGGCTTTCACTTTCTTCGTCTTGACGGGCTTTTTTGCTTTCTTGGCAGGTTTTGCGGCTTTCTTCTTTGGTTTCCTAGCGGCCTTGCTTTTCTCCATCGGTACGTCGCAGCAGATCAGCTCGCCGACTGCGCAGTCGCAATTTTCATCCACGGCGACGACCAGACCGCACAGCTCGCAAGTGAACCGATCACCCTTCTTCGCTTTTGCCATCTTTATCTCCTCCTTGGTTTTTGTGTTTCACGACTTCAGGATATTTTTCTCAGGAGTTAGAAAAAATCTATACGATTCCATTTTGTTTTACAAGTATTTTCTGCGCATCGCCGCCTATGACCTCGCTGTCCATTCCGCTTTTCACCTTATCGATGAAAATCGCATGCGGGTCCCTTCCTGACGTCGATAGGGTATTGCAATATAAAACGGCCTGGTGCAAAATTATAATTATGGGTGTGAAGGTCCGTCAATTCCTGTCTGTGTTTCTTTCCTATAGCAAACTCATCGAATATCGATTTCACCGGAGGCCACCATGGGCCGATACAAGAAATGGATTTTAGGCGTCGTCATCTTTTTTGTTCTCTTTACGGTCATCGGCTTCTTTGTCGTACCGCCGATTTTAAAGTCCTACCTGCTGGAGACCCTGTCGAAGACCCTCAACCGCCAGGTGAGCCTCACGGATATCAGATTGAACCCCTACACGCTCACGCTTACCCTGCGGGGGCTTGAGATCAAGGAACCGCAGGGAGATAAGACGTTCGCATCGTTCGACGAATGCGTGGTCAATCTCGCTATCCGATCCGTATACCGGCGGGCTCCTGTCATCGGGGAATTCATCGTCCGCAAGCCCTACGCTCACCTTGTCCGGAACGTGGACAAGACATACAACTTTTCCGACCTGCTTTCCTTGATGAAGGAAGCGCCGAAGGAAGAGAAGAAAGAACCGTTTCAGTTCTCGGTCAACAACATCGTCATCGAGAACGGCAGTGTCGATTTCGTCGACGGTCCCTTCAACACGACACACACCGTCCGCGAGCTGCACATCGCCATCCCCTTCATCTCGGACATCCCCGAGTACTTGGACACGTACGTGCAGCCCCGCCTCGCTGCCGTAATCAACGGAGATCCTTACTCCCTCGAAGGGAAAACGAAGATCTTCAAGGACAGCCACGAGACGATCTTCAATGTCGTCATCGAAAATCTCGATATCCCCTACTACCTGGCCTATATCCCCCACGAGTTCAATATCTCCGTCCCCTCGGGAAAGCTGGACGTGCAGTCCACAGTCTCCTTTTCGATGTCACCGGACAAGCACCCCGTCATCTCCGTTGCCGGCAACGTGGCCATGAGGGACTTCGTTCTTCAGGACAGGAAGAAAAACCCCATCGCCGGCCTCAAGCGTCTCGACGTGGTCATGACGTCCCTGGAACCTCTGCAGTCCAAGTTTCACTTTGCTAGAATTGCCATCGACTCGCCCGAGGCCAACGTGAGCAGAGCCAAAGACGGAACGATCAATCTTCTCGCCCTTGCGCCCGCAAAGAAGGAAGAGGCCGCACCGGCCCGGCCGGAGCCCAAAGCGGAAGAAAGGCCTCTGCCCACCCTCATTCTGGATGCTTTCGATCTGAAGGGCGGGAAAATCACCTATCGCGACGAAGTGCCGCAGGAGCCCATCAGTTCCCTGAT
>DATJPI010000148.1:0-3897 GCA_035506495.1 Syntrophales bacterium | reverse complement strand
TTCGGCGTTATCAATCTCATTGTGGATGATCCCCAGAAGGCCATCAAGGCGATCAAGAAAGACGGGATGATGGTGACGACGAAGGAGGTTGTCGCGGTCATCATCGAGGATAAGCCGGGCGGGCTCGACCGGCTCACGCAGCTCCTGTTCAAGGAGAACGTCAACGTCAACAATGCATACGGTTTCGTTCTTGACAGCTGGAAGACGGCAGTATTCGTCGTCGAAGTGGACGACGCGGCGAAGGCCCAAAAACTGATCGAGAAGGCAGGCTTCAAAACGCTCGACGACGAGGCCCTCTCATCGGTGGAGCCGTTTCACTACGTGAAGTACTAGGCATTAGGCGACAAAAGGGACTAGGGACCAGGGTGTAGGGACGAAGGGAAAGAGCCACAAGCCTCAAGCCGCAAGGCGATTGAAGAGGTGACAAAAGTGGGAAGGAGCAGAATGGGGCGAAACAGACGGACCAAAGAGACAAGATAGACGAAATTATGACTCGAAAAGACAAAGGACATTATGGCGCGAAGCATCCCGGTGCGCGCGTGGAGAAGGAAGTCGCGGAGCTTTTAAGAAGGAAAAGGGTCGACGGGGCGATGACGTGCCCCCTGGCCTTTCAGGCTGCAGGCGAGCTCAACCTGACAACGGTCCAGATTGGCCAGGCGCTGGACATGCTCGAAATCCCTATCAGCAAATGCCAGCTCGGGCTTTTCGGCTATACGCCCGTTCGCCGGATCGTGCAGGCTGCCGCATCGGTGCCGGAAGACCTGGAAACAGCCATC
Source organism: Syntrophales bacterium (assembly GCA_035506495.1). Taxonomy (GTDB): domain Bacteria; phylum Desulfobacterota; class Syntrophia; order Syntrophales; family UBA2192; genus UBA2192. Next base: position 3,121 of record DATJPI010000148.1, on the reverse strand, counting down.
CGAGCGGCTCTCGTCGAGGATCGCCTGCCCTGCGCGGCCGCGTTTCAGATCGCCTCCAATTTTAAGCTGGCCAAGATCCGCGTGTCGTCAGCTTGCGAGAAATTGAAGATCAGGGTAAGTGCCTGCCAGCTGGGCGCTTTCTGACGGCAACGGAAAACACCCCATCTGCTGCGTTGCCCTCGTTCCTCGTCGCTCAACGTACGCCCAAAGTACGCCTCGCTCCTCGGAATGTCGGGCGCCTTGCATCTGTGGCGTTTTGCGTTGCCGCAGGACAAGAAAATCCCCCTATGAAGATCAATTCCTTAGTCTTCCTCTCCCCTCCGAGGGAGAGGATTGAGGTGAGGGGGAATGTTCCCCCTCCTCCACTTCCTCCTCCCACCGGGGGAGGAGAACAGAGGAAAAGGTCTTCATCGGGGGGACGGAGGGGGATTTAATCTTGCTTCAGGCTGTTTGCGGTATGCCGTCTGCTGTCTGCTTTTCCCCTGTACGCTGGTCCCTTGACCCTGAACCCTGTCTTCATAGGTACGGCTTGATCGCCTCGTGGAAATACCCGGCCATGACGGCATAGCCGGCGTCGTTGGGATGGATGGGATCGCTCATCCTTGCTGAATTTCCCAGGATTTCCTTCAGAACGTCCGGAACCAGGACCGCCCCGGTTTCCTCGCTCACCTTTCGATATCCCTCCGAATACCCGCGGCCCCGGATCGACAGATCGATCCCGCCGACAATGACCAGGGACCCCCGATCCTGAACGGCTACAATTGCCGACTTCAGATTGCGGAATGCCTCTTCACGGCTCACGCCTCTCATCAGGTCGTTTCCCCCCAGCGTAATGATCACGATCTTCGGGGACCGGTTGAGAACGTCCCGCTCGAGCCGGGACAGGGCGCTGGCAGTCGTGTCGCCGGGGATGCCGGCGTTGATGACGGGCTTTCCGATCAGGCGGGAGAGCTGGGAAGGGTAGTCCATTCCCTGTGACGCGCCAGTCCCGTAGGTCAGGCTGTCGCCAAAACAGATGATGTTCTCGCCGGAGGGCCGGACGTTCTTGACCGGTGGATGCGGGAGGAACTGACGATAACCGAGATAGAAAACCAGGGCCACCGCCAGCGCGATGGCCCCTGCTTTGATGATCTTCATGGGACGGGTCTTGTTTGTCCTTTATCCTTTTTCCTCGGCGTATCGCGCCAGTGTAAAGAGCATGTCGGCAAGCCGGTTTAAGTACCTGTGGATCTCGGCATTGTTCAGTAGCCCCTTCTGCTTGAGATCCGCTGCTCGGCGCTCGGCCCTGCGGATGACCGTTCGCCCGACGTCGATCTGCGCGGAGACGGCATTCTTCCCCGGGTAGATGAATTCGCGCGGGAAGGGCACTTCCTCCTGCAGCTTGTCGATAAGATCCTCGACACGGTCCACCTCAGCAGCACCGATCCGCTGGGTGAGCTTGCCCATGTCCTCAGGAAGGGTTGACATCTCGGCCCCCATGACGAGGAGGTCTTTCTGGACCTGCAGGATGATGTCCTTGATCCTGGGATTGCCCGTCATTCCCCGGGCCACTCCGAGAATCGAACTGGCCTCGTCCAGTGTCCCATAGGCCTCCGGACGCGCATCGAACTTGGGGACCCGCTGTCCGCCCAGAAGACTCGTCTCTCCCGTATCACCCTTCTTTGAGAACTTCATGCATCGCTCCTTTCGATGAATTTGCTGACGATGGTCATCATCGTTTCCCGGTTCTTTCTCGCCCCCTCGATGATCATCTCCATGGTGAGGGGAGCATCCACGACCCCGTTGCAGTAGTTGTCAACAGAGCACAGAGCGGCATAGGCAAGCCCGAGCTCCTTTGCGATGATCGCCTCCGAGGCCATGGTCATTCCTACGATGTCGGCAAACGCGGCCATCATGCGGATCTCGGCTTTTGTTTCGAGCCGCGGTCCCTCGGTCTGCCAGTAGATGGCCCGCCCGACAACGGGGACCCCACATGCACCGGCCGCCTCGATGAGCCGCTGACGTACCTCCCCTGACAGTTCCGGCGTGACATGAACGGGCTTGTTCGTAAAGACCGTGGGCGTGTCGGTCAGCAGGATGAAGTCATCGGGCACGACGATGGAACCCGGTGGCAGATTCGTCTTCAGGGACCCTGTCGAGTTAACGGCGACAACGTTATGGATGCCGAGGGCCTTCAGGGCTGTGAGATTGGCCTGGTGGTTGATGAGGTGGGGCAGGACATATTCGTCCGGATCCCGGTCGTGCCGGGAGATGTGGGCAATCTTCGGGGAGACTCGGACGGTCACCCGCCCGAACTCGTTGACCATGTGTTCTTCTCTCAGACCCTGGAAGGCGCTTGAGCCGTGAAGAACCGTTCCCGATATGATCCCGATGGGCGGCATGGGATTCTCCTTTTTTCCTGATGCTGACGCCTGATGCCCGATGCCTGTGCTTTCCTATCAGAATCGACGGGGCGTGTCAAAACCTTCGTGCCTGTGTGAATCATTTGCGCCAAGTTTCAAATCGTCGGGTCCGTTCGCCCTTTGTCCAATGCCGACCAGACTGCTTGACATCGCCGTACATTGGTGGCATATTTTTAAACGTATAATGACAAGGGGGTAGCGATATGAGTGATGAATCCGTTATCCACGTCAATGAAGGGACGTTTGATACCGAGGTCCTCAAATCCGACAAGCCTGCACTCGTTGATTTTTGGGCGCCGTGGTGCGGTCCATGCCGGGCCATCGCCCCGGTTCTCGAAGAGCTTGCCAATGAATACAAGGGCAAGATCACGGTTGCGAAGGTCAATGTCGATGAAAACAGAAAACTTGCAGGCAATCATGGCGTCATGAGCATCCCCATGATGATCCTCTTCAAGAACGGCAAGGTGTTGGACAAACTCATCGGCCTCGTGCCCAAGGAGCGCCTGAAAGAATTGATGGACAAGGCCCTGTAAAAAACGGTACATGGAGGCCCGTGTTTCAAGCACGGGCCTCCATTTTTATTTGTCCGGGGCATCGTTGTCACACATGCAAGAAAGAAACACCGCTAGAACAACCATGAACAGACGCACCCTGCTGACGGCAGCCATCCTGATGTTTTTTTTCTCGTCGCTCACCGGCTGCGCGTGGTGGGATAATCT
>DATJPI010000147.1:0-6288 GCA_035506495.1 Syntrophales bacterium | reverse complement strand
TGGCCGGCGATCCCCGTCGAGCCGAACGTCGGCGTGTAGCTGCCCGACGTGGGAGGTAACGTCGTCGAGCCGCCCGAGCCGCCGGGGGTGATATAGTAGCTCTGACCGCCCCAGGTGTTGCCGTAGATGCCCCCCCACTGGACACCGAGGTTTCGGGCCGTCGTTTTCGTCGCTTCTACGATGTTGGCCTTGATGAGAATCTGTGCCGTGGGCTTGTCAAGCTGTTCAATCATGGGAATCATCCGCCTCAGGTCGTCCCGCGTGGCCTGGATGATCATGGAATTCGTGTGCTGATCGATCTGAATGGACCCTCGAACTCTGCCATCCGGGCTCTTCGAAAGCACTTCCTTCAAGCTGTCCCTCAATTTCGTGACATCGGCATAATTGACGCTGACGACCATGGGAAGCAGTTTCTGGGCTTTGATTCGCTCACGGGCCGCATCGAGTTTGAAGTCCCTGTCCATGTCCTCCACCGTCATGACGCGGATGATATCGCCCTCCCAGGTGTAGGACAGGCCGTTGGTTTTCAATATTCCGAGAAACGTCTGGTCCCAGGGCTTGCTTTCGACGTTGATGGAGGTCTCGCCTTTGATGCCCGAGCGCAGCATGATGTTCACATTTGCGACCTGTGCGAGGGCCCGGAGAATTACATTGATGTCCACGTTGTGCATACGGAGCGTCACACGCCTTGTGGGCAGCGGCTTTTCTTTCCGGGCCGCCTCGTCGGTGACCATTTCGTCCTCCTCAAGGGGCGGTAATTGCATAATCCGATCCTGCGCAGAAGGTGAATGACCCTGTGACGTCTCCGTCATGGTACTCCATTTTTCGAAGAAGGGGTCCTTTACCTGCTTGAGGTCCTTCGCGCATCCCGCCAACGCAAGACCGATCACAGGAATGAACAACCAGCACATCCACCGGTAAAGGGCTCTGGGTTTCAAGGCCTGTCTCCTCTAAAATGATTCGTCTTTCAGTTTGATGACGATATTCCGCTGGTTCTGCCTGTCGGCGATCACCACCCGCAAGGGCTCCACGCTTTTGAGAAAGAAGGCGGTGCCGAAGTCGAGCTTCTCACCTACCTGATAGGTGCTGCCATTGATGACGGCCAGCTTTTTTTCCCCCATGTCGACGAATCCCGAGTACACGATTTCACGGGCGCCTGCTGCCGTTTTCTCCGGAGCTTGCTGCATTTTCCTATAGAACGGGTCTTTCGTCCAAGCCGCTTCCGCTCTGGCAATGACATAGTTTTCATTGGGCAATGCAGCCACTTTTTTAAGCTCCACTGCGATTTCCTGGATGATTTTTTCCGAGTCCACGTATTGTTCCCCTGGCTTTTCCCCTGTTCCCGTAAGCGAGGGCGTCAGGTAGTACGCGAGGGAGAAAAGGACTGAGAAAACCATGACGACGACGATGATCTTTTCACGCTTGCTCATTCAGCCATTCCTCTTGTCGAGCATACCCGTAACGGCCGCAGTCAATCATCCGACGGCGAGCCAAACCTTCAGCCGGAACTCCTTCGTCCCGGGGAGTTGTTGGATTTCGATCTCATCGACTTTCTCGAGAAAGGCCTGGTCACCCAGTTCGATGAGAAATGTCCGAAAGTTGTAATAGTCGCCTTTCAGGGTCGCGTGAACCAACATCCCTGTCGACCCGCTTGCCATGGAGTTGATGTCGGGACTCACGGAAACGAGCTCCATTTTCGATTTTTGCGCCATGTCCCGGAACAGCAAGGAGATCCGGTCCTTCTGCTCCCCCGTGAGTTTCGCCTTCTGGGGCAGCGGAAGATTGCGCACTGCCTTGATCTTCATCCGCTCAAAGAGCTGCTTCGTCATCGGCGCATAGCTCTGATGCGTGTTGATCTTCGTGTTGAGATCGCTGATCTCCTTGTCCAGCCCCACGATGCTCTGGTAGTTATGGAATCCGATATAGGCGAGAATCAAGATGACGCCCGCCCCCATGGCGAGGAGGGTCAGGCTGTGTGTCACAACGGGCATACGTCTTTTTCGTTCCATGATCTGTCCTACTGGAGCTTGACGTTCAGGACGAAGTGCAGGACTTCACCCTCCGCCTTGTTTTGCGGGAGCATCTCGACGGTACTTCGCTGGACCGTCGTATCCTTGAAAAGCGGCGATCCCTTCAGCTTGAGCACATAGCTCGATAGGTACCCCTCGAGCATGCTCCGCTCTCCCAGGACAAGACCGTCGATTTCAAGTGTTTTGACACCGACCTCTCCGGGTTTTGCCGGCGGGTTTGTCTTCTCCGCTTCCTTGGCCCCCAGAGTCGTTTTCAACTTCAGGAATCGGATGTTTTCGGGAGTCAGGGCGGAAAGCTCGCTGATCACGGCCAACCCCATGTACCGCTCCCCGTATTCCTTTTTCAAGCGACGATCCGTCCGGTCCTTCGCGGCCATCTGGAGGATCAGCTTCGTATCAACCATCAGGTTGAGAGAGGAGAGCTGCTGGTTGAGATCGGAAATCGTCGCTTTTTTCTTTGAGGCAACGCGCTCCTGCCAGGCGAAAACCGCGAGCCCCGAGATCATGACCGCAGCAAGGGAGATGAGGATGACCCGATTCACCCGGCCCACCGTGGCCATCTTTCCTTTTTCTTTATACGTGAACAGAAGGTTGGGTGTTCTTGCGTTGTCCGAAAGTGCAAGACCCACCGCCTCGGCGAGGGAGACCTTTTCGGAAGCCGTGGCAGGCGCCGTATAGCCCGTGATGTAGGGAATGGAAGGATCCAGCGGGTCCATGACGCCGCTTTCGATTCCGAGCTGTTCCCCGATGTAATCGATGAGGGGTTTGTACGCATTGACGATCCCCGAGATGTAGATCCGGTTCACCTTCTCGCCGCCAAGGTTCGCGAAGGTTCGCTCCACTTGGCGGACAAGGCGGTCCAAGGCCGGCCGGATCATTTCGAATATGTCGTCTTCGGACAGGTCATGCCCGGCGTCGTCCGTGCTCAGTGCCGGCGAGTCCGGGTCGAGGCTCATGATCAGCTTGTGGGCCTGTGTGGGTGTGATGGCCAAATCCGACGGTACCCCGCCCCATCGGAGATCTCTGGCCGAGGAGCGCTTGCGGTCTATAAAGTTCTCCACGAGGGATTCCACCATGCTGTTCATGCCCGTTTTGATATCGCGGGTCAAGATGATGCTCCCCCTGGAGTAAATGTCGATGCGGGCTCCATCGCGGCCGATGTACAGACACGCCAGGGTTTCGCCGTAGGCGGGCATCCATTTGGTCCGGAAGAGATTCTGAACGGCAAAGGGGGCGACGGTCAGGCCGCTCAACTGATAGCCGGCATCGGAAAAGAGCTCAACAGCCGCCTCTACTTCCTTTCGTGGCGCCGTGTAGACCATGACGGAGGTCTTCTTGACACCCTGCTCCATCACATCGGATTGAACCTCGAAATCGAGGATCGTGTCCATATCCTCGAAGGAGAGCTCGCGCTTGGCCGTCCAGTAGACGGCGTTCTCGAGCTGCTTGCGGGGAACCTTGGGAATTTTGATGAATCGCACGTCCACGTTGGATGAGGACATAAGATTCCAGATCTGGATTCCTTTAGTCGTCCCGATAAACTTTCCCAGTTCGGATTTGAGGAAGTTGGTGAACTCATGGGTTCCCTGGGCCATCGCGGATGGAATCGGCACCCGCCGGAAATCGATGAGCCTCCATTGATCGGCAGAGGATTCCTCCACCTTCACCATCTGTACGGCCTGGTAGCCGATGTCTACGCCGACTGTCATCGGACGCTGGAAGGTGGGGGCAAGAGATAAAAAGGGAGATGCTTTTTTCTTTCGTGCAACAGGCTTGTAGGAGGGTTCCTCCTCGGAGGCCGCCTTCGCCTTGCCCCGAATTACGTTTAGTAGCTTTTCCGTGGAAGAAATATCTTGATTGGAGGCCATGCTCACCTTCTCGTTCGAATAAGTCCCGCTTGTCCGGAATTCGACATCACCATACCCAATCAGGTTTCACGGAAATAAAATTCCGTCGAACCCCAGCCAGGATAGAGTTCCTCCCCGATGATCGAAATACAGAATAATAATAGACAGTTACGAAAGAAATGAAAAGCCATTGAAACCATTATCCATTTTATCCAGTTTGTCAAGCTTTTTTAGGTAATGGCAACCAACGCAACGTTTTGCACGATACATGCCACAAAACGCATAGTTATCCTGAGACAGGGTGATCGGGAGACGCTAAGCCGCTTTGATGCTATCTTGTGAGCGGCCCGATTTGCACCTTTGAGCGGAAAATTTCAAAAATAGGCAGTGTTACAATGACTTTCCCTGATTTTTTCATGACAGGGGGCAGATAAATCTGGTATGTGAAAAAGCGGGCCGCCGTAGAAAAGCGGCTCACCAGCCGGCTCGTTGCGATCGCGCAGACGGGGCAATGGTTTCGTGACACAAACAGAGAGGCCGCGATGAAACAGTTTTCCGTTAAGACACAGGCACGCAGTCAGATGATCGACATTACGAATCACATCCGATCGATCCTCAGGGAAAGCCGAATCAAAAGCGGCCTCTGTATCATCTTTATCCCTCACACGACAGCCGCTGTAACGATTAACGAAAACGCCGATCCCGATGTACCCCGGGATATCCTGGCCCAGCTCGACAAGACAATCCCGCGACAGGGAGACTACCTGCACAGCGAGGGCAATTCGGCGGCCCATATCAAGGCATCAATTTTCGGAGCTTCGCAAACAGTGCTTGTGGAAGGGGGAAACCTCGTTCTCGGGACCTGGCAGTCAATCTTCTTTTGCGAATTCGACGGTCCCAGGACCCGGCAGGTGTTTGTGAAAATGATACACACCGAATAACGGCACAGGAATGAAAAAGGCCGGCTTGCTTTCGCTCGCCGGCCTTTTTCATCACTTCTTCCCGCTCTTGACGGGAACCTTCTTGTTCTTTGTTTTCGCCTCCACCGTCTTGGGCAGTTTGACCGTGAGGACGCCGTTTTTGAATTCGGCATCGACCTTCTTGAGGTCGATCCCATCGGGCAGCGGAACCGTCCGGTGGAAGGAACCGTAAGAGCGTTCCGTGTGGTAGTAGTTCTTGCCCTTTTCCTCTTTTTCCTCCTTCTTCTCCCCCTTGAGGGTGATGGAGTTGCCCGTCAGGAAAACCTCCACGTCTTTCTCCTCCATACCGGGGAGCTCGGCCGTGATGCGGTACTCCTTTTCCGTCTCCTCGAGGTCCATCCTGGGGTTGAATCCGGCCCATCTTTCATCGGCCATCCGGAGGGGCTTCAGGTCAAATCCCCTGAAGAAGTCATCGAAGAGCCGGTTCATGTCTCTCTGGAGGGAAAAGAGGGGATACTCTTCCTCGCGTCTCGCCGGCAGGGCCTCGCTTCCCTTGCCCGCCGGGACTATATCCTTGATCTTGCCTGCCATAGTCCGCCTCCTGTTTCTGGGTTTGAATCGGATTTATGCTGATTTCACACTGATCTTTCTGAGCTTCACGGGCTCCGCTTTCGGAAGTGTGAGTTTCAGTACCCCGTTTTTCACCGACGCCTCAATCCGGTCGCGGTCGATCTCGTCGGATAATGTAAAAGCCCGCTCATAGTCGCCCGCCTCATACTCCGCGTAGGCGGTGCGGTAGCCTTCGTACACCTCCGGCTCGACCCTGCCCGCAAGGGTCAGAATATTTTTCTCAAGGGTGATATCGATGGATTTCTCATCCACGCCGGGCATGTCCGCGAGCAGGACGATGGCATCCCCGACTTCTCGGATATCCACCCGGGGAATGAAGACCTTTCGGGCGGTCGTCCTCTCCGTCTCAATGGGCGAGGACGCCTCACGCTTCTGCATCTCTTTTTCCGCCATGAGGGTTGCCTCCTTTCTTCACTTCTGCGATTTGATCGCAATTTTTCTTGGTTTGTCCGCTTCGGCGCGCGGAAGCTTGACTTTTAGGATTCCCTTTTCGCAGATCGCGTCCACCTTTCCCGAGTCCACGGCATAGGGCAGGCGGAAGGTTCGACTGAATTCGCCGCTTACGCGCTCCTGACGATGGGATACTTCGCCCGGCTTGAGCTCCTCCGGTTTTCTCGAGCCGGTCAGCTTGAGGACGTTCTCGGCGACCGTGATATCGAGACTGTCCGGATCGACGCCGGGGACCTCAGCAGTTACAATGACATCTTGTTCGGAAGCCCAGATGTTGACAGCGGGAAACGTGGTGGCATACGGCGTGCTCTCTTGTGAGAGAAGACGATTGACATCCTGCTGCAGCCGCTCCATCTCCCGCCAGGGGCTCCAGACCCTCCCGTACCGACCAAATTCCGGCCAAAACATTCT
>DATJPI010000146.1:0-3431 GCA_035506495.1 Syntrophales bacterium | reverse complement strand
GGCACGTGGGAGCTTCCCATGGGGACGCCGATCCGGAAGATCCTGGAGGAGCACGCCGGGGGCATGAAGGAAGGGTTTACCCTGCGCGGCATCATCCCCGGCGGCGCCTCAACGGAGTTCCTGCTCCCGGAGCATATCGACGTGAACATGGACTACGACTCTTGCCAGATGGCAGGGAGCCGGCTGGGCACGGGGACATTGATCGTACTCGATGACAGGACCTGCCCCGTGGGCCTGGTCCACAACCTGATTCGTTTCTTTGCCCGCGAGTCCTGCGGATGGTGCACTCCCTGCCGGGAGGGGCTTGCGTGGCTGGAGAAGATTCTCAGGTCGCTCGAAGAGGGCGACGGGCAGAGCGACGATCTGGAGATCCTCGAAGCCCACACCCGTCTTCTGGGGTCGGGGCACACCTTCTGCGCCCTGGCGCCCGGCGCCATGGAGCCGCTTCAGAGCGCGCTCAGCTGTTTTCGCGAGGACTTCGAGCGGCACATCCGCGAGAGGAAATGCCCCTGGAGGTAACTGGTGACAACCATCTTCATCGACGACAGGCCCTACACCGTCCCGGACGGGAAGAACTTGCTGGAAGCCTGTCTGACGCTGGGGTTTGACCTGCCGTACTTTTGCTGGCACCCGGCCATGCATTCCGTCGGGGCCTGCCGTCAGTGCGCCGTCAAGCTCTTCCGCGACGAGAAGGATCGGGCAGGCAAGATCGTGATGTCTTGCATGACACCGGCCGCCGAAGGGACGCGGATCTCCATCGACGACCCCGAGGCAAAGGCATTCCGTAAAAGCGTCATCGAATGGCTCATGGTCAATCATCCCCACGACTGCCCCGTCTGCGACGAGGGGGGCGAATGCCATCTCCAGGACATGACCGTCATGACGGGCCACGTCTACCGCAGGTACCGCTTCCTCAAACGGACCCATGTCAACCAGGACCTGGGCCCCTTCGTGAACCACGAGATGAACCGCTGCATCCAGTGTTACCGCTGTGTCCGGTTCTACCGGGATTACGCAGGGGGGCGCGATTTCGACGTCTTTTCCTCTCGCGACCACGTCTACTTCGGCCGACACGCCGTCGGCCCCCTGGAGAGCGAGTTTGCGGGCAACCTGGCCGAGGTCTGCCCCACGGGCGTTTTCACCGACAAGACCTTCAAAAAGCACTACACGCGCAAGTGGGACCTGCAGAGCGCACCCTCGGTCTGTGTCCACTGCGGTGCAGGCTGCAACACGATCGCCGGAGAGCGTTACGGCACGCTGAGGAGGATCCGCAACCGCTTCAACGGCGAAGTGAACGGCTACTTTCTGTGCGACCGGGGCCGCTTCGGCTACGAGTTCGTCAATGAAAGAAGCCGGGTCCGTCATCCCATGCTGCGAGAGGAAGTCCGGGGCATTGACGGAGCGGCAGAACGCGTCAGCCCCGAGAAGGCAATCGCTTTTCTCAGTCCCTTCCTTCTTCCCGGGGATTCAGCCGGTGTCATCGGCATCGGTTCCCCCCGGGCCTCTCTCGAGGCCAATTTCGCCCTGAGAGCGCTCGTGGGCGCGGACCATTTCTTCTCCGGCCACAGCCAGACCGAGCATCGCCTCATCGCCCTGATACTCGAGACCCTGATGAGAGGGCCGGCACGCACGCCCTCTCTGAAGGACGTGTCCGAGGCCGACGCCGTCTTCGTCCTCGGTGAGGATGTATCCAATACGGCGCCCCGGGTCGCTTTGGCTCTGCGGCAATCGGTACGACAGGCCCCTATGGCCATTGCCCGAAGGCTGCATATCCCCTCTTGGGACGATGCCGCCGTGCGGGAGGCCCTGCAGGAACAACGGGGATTCCTCTTCGTTGCGGGTGCGGCGCAAAGTCGTCTCGATGCGATTGCCACGGCCACATTCCATGCGGCGCCCGATGACCTCGCGCGCCTCGGGTTTGCCGTGGCCCATGCCCTCTGTGACAAAGCCCCCCCTGTCCCTGGCCTCTCCGCGGAGATGGAGGCCCGGGCTAAAACCATTGCCGCGTCCCTGCGCAATACCGAAAGGCCCCTTGTCCTCTCCGGCAGCTCCCTTTCGAGTGAGGCCATAATACGGGCTGCGACCCAGGTGGCCCGTGCCCTCTGCGATTCCGGGAAAGAGGCCCTTCTGTGTTTTGTCACGCCGGAGTGCAACAGCCTCGGGGCAGGCCTCCTGGGCGGGAAACCGCTGGAGGAGGCTGCAAGCGCCCTGGAGAGCGGAGCGGCTCAAACAGTCCTCGTGATGGAGAACGATCTTTATCGTCGGGTGGATGCAGCCCGGGTGGATCGTCTCCTGGGTGCGGCCCGGCTCGTCGTCGTCATCGATCACACCGACAGCGCAACCGCTGCCAGAGCCGATGTGGTCCTGCCCGCGGTCAGTTTCGCCGAGCAGAGCGGCACCCTGGTGAGCCTCGAAGGCCGAGCCCAGCGGTTCTTCAGTGCGCTTCCCCCTGTGGGGGATATCCGGGAGAGCTGGCGCTGGCTTGTGGACGTCATGCGCGCCAGTGGGCACTCCCATATCCCCGGCTGGCGGAATCTCGACGATGTCACCGCCGCCATGATCGATGCCGTCCCTGCCCTGAAGATCCTCCGCTACGTGGCGCCCGCCTCCGATTTCCGGATGACGGGAAAAAAGATTCCGAGACAGTCCCACCGGTACAGCGGACGCACAGCCATGACAGCAAACCTGGATGTACGCGAACCGAAACCGCCCGATGATCCCGACTCGCCGCTGGCCTTCTCCATGGAAGGGTGCGAGACAGCCCCGCCGCCTGCCCTGCTTCCCCGGTTCTGGGCGCCGGGGTGGAACTCGGTGCAGTCCGTCAATAAGTTCCAGAACGAAGTCGGGGGAGCGCTCCGGGGTGATGACCCCGGTCTGAGGCTTTTTGCGCCGGCCGGGATGGAGGAGTCCGCCTACAGCCATGACATTCCATCCGCCTTCGAAGCCCGCGAGGGGGAGTGGCTGGCGGTGCCGTTCTGGCATGTCTTCGGCTCCGAAGAGTTGAGCAATCTTGCCCCGGGCGTCGCCGCGCTGAGCCCGCAGCCTTATGTGGCCGCGAATCCCGGCACGGATGAGAAGGACCGCTTCGGCGAGGGGCGGATCGTCTGCATCGCCCTGGGGGGCCGGGAATTGCGGGTCCCGCTGAAATACGAACCATCGCTGCCTTGCGGCGTTGTCGGATTGCCTGCGGGCCTGAAAGGGTTCACGGGGATCACGCTTCCCGAATGGTGTGTCCTCCGATTGCCGGCGGACAAGGAGAAGGAATGACGTGAGCGCGACGGAAACCCTGATCCTCATCGCCGCTGTACTGGTTGCGGCCCTTGCTGTCGCCGGGTGGAATATCTGGCTCGAGCGGCGCTTGCTTGCCCTCTGGCAGGACCGCTACGGCCCCAACCGGGTCGGCCCCTTCGGCCTTCTGCAGGTCCTGGCCG
>DATJPI010000145.1:0-11589 GCA_035506495.1 Syntrophales bacterium | reverse complement strand
GATTTCGAAGAGAGAGGCGGGGGAAACCCCGCCTCTTTTTTCTTCGTTTTGCATCATGGACTGCGTTTTGGCGGGGGCCGGCGACTACTCACAGACTCCCGCCCTCTTTGCGCCCTCATAGCTGCGGCAATCCCCTAATTGACAGGCCCTCCTGAAATCAAAACAGCCCCTTCCCTTGCCTTTCAGCGGCACCCCGATTATTGCAGATCAGGAAAATTCGATTCTTTTCAGGCATGCAAAACGACCCCGGGGCAACCGGCCTTTTCGTCTCAAGATGAACTCAGATCCCTATTGTCGTACTCACAAAGGCGGGGATGAACCGGTCCCCGAAGCGGGCATGAAGCCTTGACATCATCGAGAACCCCGTACAGTGATTGGCCGCGATGAAGTCCGGGGCAAGGGACTCCAGTTCTCCAATCGACCTTTCCTGCTGATCCACCGATGCGGGGCCCAGATGAGTGCCGCCGACCCATCCTGCCAATCGCGAAGCGCCGGTCAGCTTGAGGCCCCAGCGAACCGTGTTGACAAGACCGGAATGTGTGCATCCCCCGATAACCACCAGGCCCTTCGGGCCGGAATAGAAAAGAGACAGATCGTCCGGGAGGTCATCCTGGCAATCACATCCCTCGGCATCGAAGACTACCAGCTTTGAATCCACCGATTCGAAGCCGCTCTCTCTGGGGATTTCTCCGCTGACCCACAACCCGGGGAGCAATTCCTGGGGGCCGTCCGAAAACCGCCAATCGGCCCCGAGTTCCGTCAATTGCTCTTTCGTGTGCGGAACCCCGACAAAATGTCGTTGCTCGCCCGTGGAGTAGCGCGGCCGGAAGATATGGGGGTGCGCATACACCGGCATCTTCTTTCCGGCATGCTGCAGAACAAAATACAGGCCGCCCGTGTGATCGTAATGGCCGTGACTGACAACGATGATATCCACTGTGGAAGGATGAATCCCGAGAAGGCCGAGGTTGGACACAACGGCGGATGATGCGCCTGTATCGAAAAGCACCCTTCGATTCTCATACTCGAGAAGAAGGGAGAACCCGTGCTCCGCGACAAAGGGCTTCCTCACGCGAATCGGAACGGCGTTATCAACGACTACGCTGATTTTCATGGACCGTGCCTCCTCTGACCTCGCATTCTGCCGTCCATTCCGGCCGGTGTCAATGCAGGAATGCTACGTCCCCCCCCCGCAAGACAAAAGAGAGGCAGGGGAAACCCTGCCTCTCTTTTAGGCACTTGCTTGACGATTTTTCAATCAAAGGCCAGAACTCCATGATAAGGCCGGATGTCGCCTGCTCAGGCTGCCAGGGCTTTTTTGCACAGCTCCGTGATGAACACGGGGTCCATGCCCTCGTCCCGACAGAGTTTTCGCAGGTTCAGGTAACACATGGGACACAGAAAGACCATGGCCCCGGCCTTGACGTCTTTCGCGTCGTCGATGTTCCACTTCTTCACCGCCGCCGCGCGGTCCTTGTCGCGAGCCATCAGCGGGGCCCCGCAACACAGGGCATTGACCCTTTCGTACTTGCGGGCCGGCCTCTCGACTCCGAGGAGTTCAAAGATCTTGTCGAGATAGATGTCCTTTCCCTGTGTATATCGCGAGGCACAAGGAGACTGGTAGGCGACCTTGAGGGGGATCTTTTTGATTTGGTCCTTTCTTTTCAGCAGTTCCCTGTAGAGATACTCGAAAATATGGATCGGCCGGAATGGGACCTTCAGGCCATATTCCTGGGCCAGCGTTGTCAGAAGGGTGTAGCAGTCATCGTGGAAGCAGACCACCTCCTTTGCCCCGAGGGCGGCCAGGTTATCGATGAACCGCTTCGCCTCTTTTTTGACCGGGCTGGGTTTTCCGAGATGGATGTACCCGACGGTGCAGAAATAGTCGGCGCCCTCGACGATCGTCAGATCCTCGAAGAGCGGGTTGTCCAGGAGTTCCCGGACCATGTCCCCGACGATGCAGAGATTCAGAACGGGCTTGCCCTCCTTGCCCTTTTTGATCACTACCGGCAGGTTGTGAAGCTTGGAGAAATTCTGCATGGCCTGTTCGGGGATCTTCAACGCGCCCGTCTTTTCCTGGCGCTCGTTGAGCAGGTCAAAGGGGTTGGCCTGGGTGGGGCAGACCAGATTGCAGGATGCGCAGGTGACACAGAGGCCCACGATAGGCGGTGTTTCCCCTGCTACGAGTTCCTTCATTTCCTTCTGGGCCCGTTCCAGGTCGTAATTGACATAGGGGCAGAACTCGAGGCATTTTCCACAGAAATCACATCTTTCACTATAAAACATGAATATCCTCCTTTGCTTTTTGTAATACGGAATCTAACACAACAAGATCATTCCGTAATGGATTTTCCTTTTCTAGAATTTCTAAGCGGAAGAAAGAGTGTACGTCGATCCGACGCTGCTGAGCACAAAAGCGGAGGGAAATGCGTCGGATAAACGCCGAATGGCATTCCAGCCGGTGCAGTGCATCGGCACTATCACCTCAGGCGCCATCGCCTTTAATGCATCAATCGTATCACCGATAATCGGCTCAAAAAGCGGGCCTGCAAGATGGAATCCTCCCAGGATCGCGTGGACGATTCGGACGCCGGTAACCTTCTTTCCGTAAAGCACCGTATTGACGATGCCTGCGTGACTGCAGCCGCCGATCACCACCAGGCCCTTGCCTTTCAGAAGAAGGAACAAGGCCTGATCATCCAGGATCGGATCTTTTTCCAGTTTCCCGTTTTTTTCCACCACCGCGTGGGGCATCCCCTTTTCAAAGGTTGTGGTTCGTTCCACCTCGCCGCTCACCAGGATCATGCTCTCACAGATCAGCGTCGGCTCGGTAGTCTCCTTGATCGCTCCTCCCCGATTTTCGATCTCCCTTCGGTCCAGCATGATGGGAAAGCGATCTTTTCCCCCGTCCTTGCGGGTCACATAACGAGGGGAAGCAAAGGCATGGGGATGGACAAGTACGGGCATGGGCCCGGGCATCTTCTCCAGTAATACATTCAGGGCCCCTAAGTGGTCCATGTGACCGTGGCTGAGCACGATCGCCTCGATTTTTTTCAGATCCGATCCCAGCTGTTCTATATTATGCGGCACACCCAAGGCGCTGTATCCTGTATCAAATAGGATCGAATGCCCATTGCTGCCTTCGTGGACGGTCACCAGCAGAGAAAGGCCATGCTCGCCAACAAGGGTGTCGCTGAAAATCTCACCGCCCCCTGCATGGTTTGCCCGGCGGACCACCTTCGTATTTCCGAGGAGTATATCCACATAGTTATCCATGAGCGTCAGCACCTCTATTCGGTCGACTTCTCTCAAGCTGCCGTTCATGTTCTCCCCATTCCATTCGCCATTGTGTTATTTTTTGCAAGGGCTGCGATAAAGACAACCCGACACGTGGTTGGACAGATTATTCCTTCTTGCTTATCTCCTTGCAGGACTCAGGAGATACTATTCTTAATCGTAATTTGCACGAGTCTTTTCATCCGTCATGGTCAGTGTGAGAAGCGGTTTCCATTTGGGATCCTCCCATGTCCCGAGAGAAGTATGCATCACATGATATTTCTTCGGTATGGGGTGCGTCCCCACAACGACCTTGACGCCATAGCGCTTTTCAAGAAAGTCTTTGAATGCTTCGATATGGGGGCAGGGAGGATAGCCGACGATCATGCCGGTCGCCAAATGGATAACCTCTGCGCCGTTCTTCACCATCTCTTCACCTGCATATTCTATATTGCCGCCGGGACAGCCGTCGCAAGTTGTGAAACCGACCAGCTCGAGATCGGCACCCGCGTATATACTGAAGGCCCCTTCCTTATTTCTCATGGCCCGGAGGCACTTCCCGCCCGCACAGCGACGGTAGCGATCGCAGATCACGATTCCAATCTTTGTCTTTGAAGTCATGTCAGCTCCTGTCCATTCTTGCCTGGTGAATCAGCTCGGCAGTGTATCCGTCTGCTCAGTGCCCGCACCCGCCCTGATGGGCGCTGCAGGCCTGATCGGCTGTAAGCTCACGGAGTTTGTTCTCGTTCAGCAGCGAAAGATTCTCTTTGACGGTCGGGGCCGCGGCCCCGAACACCTTGATTCCCAGCGCATTTAACTTTCGCAGGGCACCGGCGCCAATGCCGCCGACAACCATCGCATCCACGGTCTTCCCGTCGAGGGCCATGATGGGATTGCAAGCACCGTGAACGTGGTGGAGATCCTTGTTGTTGATCGATACGAAGTCCTTCCCCTCATGATCGACAATGATGAACACGGGCGCTGAACCAAAATGATCAAACACCCTGCTTTCGATACCTTTATCAACCTGTACTGCAAATCCTACCTTCATGAATTTTCTCCCTTTTTATTGTTATTGTTTTTATTCCCGCAGAAACATCTGCCTTGTCTTCTTCCAGGCCCTCCTGCGCTGCCTTTATTTTCTGCCCGGCGAACGTCGCCGCTTTGGCAAGCAGGACAACTCCCCGGTTTTCCCGTTCCGTATGGAATCTCCCAGGAGTGCCGGCAACCGTCACACCTGAATCTTCTCATGGAAGCCATCTCAACCGCTCCTCCTTCAATCTTCAATGCCTTGCCTGTAACAAGCACCTCGGCAACCTTCTTGTGCGCCGACTCGATGATCCTGCCGAAGGTTTGACGAGAGACCTTCATCCGTTCAGCCGCCTGTTCCTGGTACAAGCCTTCGAGGTCAGCAAGCCTGATCGCCTCAAACTCATCGACCGATAAAACAACCTCTTCCAGCATGGAGAGGGGAACTCCCCTGGGCTTGAAGTAATTGCTTCCCGGCATGGAACCGACCCGCCGGCAATTTCTCGGTCTTGGCATGGTTTACCTCCGCTTAAATTTATTATAAGCATATGCTCATAATTGTCAACTTAAAATCTATTCGCTGCCGTTAGAATTCTACGAAACAGGGACAAAAAAAGAGAGGCAGGGTTTCCCCTGCCTCTCGCCTGAACAATTTTACAATTGGGCTATTTCTTTGCCGCCGCCTTGGGGGCGTCGTCATCCTTCATGCCCATGAGCTTCTTGGCCATCTTCTTCTTTTTCTCGAAGTCCGTCAGCACTTGGAACATGAACCGCTGGGTCTGTGGAGCGCCTGCGCCGTGCCAGGTCCCTGCGCCGTGAAGCCCTGCTGACCAGTGCTGGAGGAACTTGGCGACCTTGAGCCGCTTTTCGGCGGGGGCCGCGGCACCGAAGACCTTCTTCAAGGTCGGTCCGACCTCCGGATTATCCAGATCCTTCAGCCTCGGCATCGTCACGACGAGACCGCCGCCGATGTCGCCCGCGTTCTTGATGATTTCCCAGAACCCGTGGGCGATGTTGAGCTTGGCGGCATTCCCAAAGAGATCATCGGGCAGATAGACGCCGGAGCCCTTTGGTTCCTCGCGGCCGCGCATGGCTGCCGCGATCGCGCAGGCATGGGACGTCTCGCTGAGGCGCACCATGTCGATGATCTTCTCCTGGATGTGGGGCACCTTCTCCACACCGATGTACTCGGCGGCAAGCATCGTCCCGCCGATGATCACGTCGGCAAACCCGACCTTGCAGGCCCCGCCGCAGTTCATGCGGTGGGCCTTGGCAAACCGGGTCACAAGCCTGCCGGCGTACTTGGTCTCGCCGCACATGAACACGCGTTCCCAGGGGATGAAGACGTTGTCGAAGACCATTGTCGAGGTCTCGCGCTGGCCGTAGATGGGGTTGCCGATCTCGTCGATCTCCTCGCCGTAGTACTCGCGCTCGGCCGAGTAGGCATTGTACTGGCAGATGTAGGTCAGCCCGGGGGATCCGTTGGGCACGGCGAAGGACAAAGCGAAAGCAGCCTCGTCATCTTTCAGTCCGCCGCCGGGAAGGACGAGCGTTTCATGCGCGCCGATCGCGCCGCTCTGGCTGACCTTGTAGCCCCTCACCACGATCCCGTCGTCGCGCTTCTCGACCAGGTGAAGGTAAACATCCGGTTCATCCTGCTGCGTGGGCCTCTTCCTGCGATCGCCCTTGGCGTCGGTGATGGCGCCGGAGACGGCCAGGTCCTTCGACTGGGCCATCTTGAGCCAGTTGTTGAAGCGCTCGTTGTACTTCGTGCCCAGGGCCTGGTCCATTTCCCATGTCGTCGAAGCCAGGGCGTTGAGGGCATCGCAGCCGACGCAGCGGTAGTTGCAGGTGCCCACGGTCTGGCTGGTCAGAAGGGCCATCTCCTGGCGCATGTCCAGATCGTGGATATTGCGGGCCACGTTGAGATTGCGGTTGACGGGCTCACCGGTCAGGTGGGATTTGGCCACCATGACTCCCTGGTGCTCGGGCTCCTGCGCCAGATCGTAGATCGCCGCATTGGCCATGACCATGGACTTTGTGACAGGATTGTCTAGCAGGCTCTCCACCCACCTCCCGCCGCAGTACACCCTGGGTTTGAGCTTCTTTACGCTTTCCAGATACTGTTGTGACGTCATTAAAGCCATAGTGTCCTCCCTCTTTTTTATTTTTCAGACTTCACGTCTATGAAATACATCGCCCCGCTCCCGCTATCGGGATAAGCCCCTATGTTCAGCAGGGCAATCTCCATCATTTCCTTTAGCCTGGCTCCCGTGTGCTTGCCGGACAAAGTAAGCGTCAGGGTCTTGTCCTTCAGCTCCGCGTAGGTAATGAAACCCTTTTTGTGAAAACCCGGCAGAACTTTTTTACGCAGACAGTACTCCACGATGGTTGCAAATGTCCCTCCCAGTCCCGTATAGGTACCTGCGCCGCTTTTTCCGATTTTCACCTCGATAAATTCCATTCCAGACTCGCTCTCATCCGTTTATCATCATACGGGT
Source organism: Syntrophales bacterium (assembly GCA_035506495.1). Classification (GTDB taxonomy): domain Bacteria; phylum Desulfobacterota; class Syntrophia; order Syntrophales; family UBA2192; genus UBA2192. The sequence continues at coordinate 4,783 of DATJPI010000145.1, read as the reverse complement.
TTTTCCGCCGGCATTTCCTCGCCGAGGGCGAGGCGGCAGAGGTCGCTGATCATGTAATTCTTCAGGCCCGCCTCGCGGACCTTCTTGTTGAGGACCGTAAAGCACATGGCACAGAGGTATACCATCGCCTCGGCGCCGCTGGCCTTTGCGTCCTCGATATTTTTCACCCGGAAGGGCTCGTAGTTCTTGCCGCGGGGGAAGAGCTTGAGGCCCGGGCCCGCGACCTCCACGCCGCAGCACAGGGCATCCTCGCCCTCGTACTGACGCTTCATGCGCTCAACCCCGATCAGTTCGAAGATCTCGTTGACCACCGGGTCCTTCTCCGGCGTGTAGCGTGACGCGCAGGGCCGCTGGTAGGCGACCTTCATGTTGAGTTTTTTCAGATTTCCCTTCTTCTCCTTCAGAACATCGCGGAGGTGCTCAAAGATATGAACCGGCCGGAAGGGAATCTTGATGCCCAGCTCGGGGGCGATTCCCTTGAGGGCGGCATAGCAGTCGTCGTGGACAAAGACGATCTCCTTCGCACCTGACTTGGCCAGGTTGTCCACCATGCCCTGCAGGCGCTCCCGCAGGACGGACTCGTCGCCCATGTGGGAGAACAGGACATTGCAGAAGTAGTGCTTGCCCTTCAGAAGTGGAATCGTCTCGAAGAGCTCGCCCTGGATGGCCCAGGGCATGTTGCCCTGCATGACACAGACCGACATGACGCGCTCAGCGGGCTTTACGGGCTTGGGCTCCCCCTCGGGTTTGAACCGCTCAGCCATATCGGCGCGCATCTTCGGGTCCGTGAAATTCCCCGCCTCCTCCATGCGCTGCATGATCAGATCGAAGGGCCGTGCTTTTGTCGGGCAGTACTCGTCGCAGGCCATGCAGGTCACGCATTCGTAGATCCACGGCGATTTCTCACCTGCCGCAAGCTTCCGGATCGCCTCCGACCCGCTCTTCTTGTCGAATTCGAGATACTTGCAACGTGCCAGGCAGTCTCCGCAAAAATCACATCGGTCTTCGTGAAACATTCTTTTTCGCCTTTACCTTTCTCCCTGTATTCCCTGGACCCTATACCCTGGTCCCTGTACCCGCTGCAAAGCAGCTAGAGTTTCCTTGCCAGGTCCTGTGCCGCAATGTGAATGGCGTCCCATGCCCCGCCGAAGGGCGGTGCATACGGCAGATCCACATAACCGAGCTCGTCGACGGTGAGTCCCGACCAGAGGGCGATGGAAAGAGCACTGACACGCTGGACGGCCCCCTTCATGCCGATGCACTGGGCGCCGAGAAGCTTGCCTGATTTTTTGTCGCCGACGAGCTTGATCCCCAGCTTTTCGCCTTTCGCCATGGGACGGCCAATGGGAAGCCCCCAGATCAGGGCGCTTACCGGCTCGAACCCGTACTTGAGGGCCTCTTCTTCCATGAGGCCTGCGGCGGCTACTTCGAGGTTGAACACCTTGAATGCCTGGGCGCCGACGATGCCGGGGAACTCAACAGGTGCGCCGCCGACATTCTGGCCGGCCACACGGCCCTGCTTGTTGGCGATGTCACCAAGCGGGAAATAGACCCAACGGCCTGCGACCTTGTGGAAGACCTCGCAGCAGTCTCCCACGGCCCAGACTCCCTCGCGGGAAGTCTTCTGGTGGAAGTCCACCTTGATAGCTCCGCTGTCCCCCATGGCAATCCCCATGGATTGGGCCAACGCGGTATTGTGACGGGTGCCGACGCCCATGAGAACCAGGTCTGCATCCAGATCGCCGTTGCTGGTGATCAGCTTGAGACGGCAGTCCTGTCCTTTCTCGATGGACAGGGGTTTTGTCTCGGGGAGGAACTCCACCTGGTTCTTGCCGAGCTCCTCTACGATTAATTTGGTGAATTCGGGATCCCACCGGTATGCCGGCCGGGAAAGCATATCCATGACCTTCACATCGCAGCCCAGGTTGCGAAGGGCCTCGCACATCTCCATGCCGATATAGCCTGCTCCGATCAGGACGGCTTTTTTGCAGGTCCCCCCGCTGAGATAGGTTTTCATCTTCAGGGTATCCATCAGGTTCCGGATAACGTAAACCCCTTCCAGGTCCTTGCCCGGGATGTCCAGGCGTAAGGCGTCTGCCCCCGTGGCCATGACGAGATAGTCATAGGGCAGGTTGCTGCCATCGGACAGGTAGAGCACCCCTTGTTGAGCATCGATGCTCTCAACATTAGTGTTCACCCGGGCATCGATTCCCGTCTTCTTGAACTCTTCCGGCGTCCGGATGACCAGCCTCTTGGATTCTTTGATTACATCACCGATGTAATAAGGCATCGGTCAAGCGGCATAGGACACAAAGTCGCCCCGTTCGATCATGGTCACTTCAAGTGACTTGTCGCGCCTTTTTGCCTCGGCGGCGCTCGACGGCCCTCCCGCCCCGCCGCCTACAACCACCAGCCTCTTGCTCATGAATGATCCTCCTCGTGGAACTCAATTTCGCATTTTCTCAGTCTTTGAGGTTTTCCACGTTTTCGCCAAAGGGCTTAGCGGCAAGTTCATTCTTGTCGGAAAGGATCAGTTCCGCCGCGATCCCTGCGGCATCGGTGATGATGTCGCGGCAGAAAAGCGCGTGTTCCTTGCACAGCCAGCTGCTCTGCCACGCCGTTGTCAGGTCCCTGCAAAGGGTCTTGCCGTGTTTTGCCTTGAAGCGGTTCGGGACCTGGTTGAAGATCCGGTAAACACCGGGCTTGCCGTAGAACTGCGCCTTGGACTTCATCGCCTGTTCCTTGGGGTCCGCACCCTCAGGGAGGCCTTCCCTTCCGTGCACGGCGCTCACGGCCATGACGGCGCCGGCCAGGGCCCCGCAGGTGTCCCCGAAAAGCCCGATGCCGCCGCCGAACCCCGTGGCACACTTCTTCACCGCAACGGGCATCCCCGTATCGAGCAGCGAAAACACGGCTTCGGTTACACACTCGGCGCAGTTGTAGCCGAGGGAAAAGTTCTTCCTGGCGCGTTGACGGACAGCCTCAATCTTTTCTTCTTTGCTCATCGGTAAGTCCTCCTTCCTTCGGGTTGATGTTTTCCATTACAGGAGGTGAGAGGCAGGATACAGACCGGAGAGAGACCTCCCGGGGACGCTTATTACAAGCATCCCTCTGCTGAAAGCACAATACGGAAAATATACGTAAAAAATACGTATTGCAACTACGTATTTTTCTCTAAAGGGCCATGAGATGCGATTTGAGATTGGCTTTCCGGTTCCGCAGGCCCAGTTTTTTCCGGATATTGTCCCGATGGACCTCGATGGTCCTGGTCGAGACGTTCAGCAGCTCCGCCATCTCCTTGGTCGTGCGTCCCTCCCGGATGAAGTTGATGACCTTGATCTCCATGGGGGTGAGATTGGAGTACTTCAGCGAAAGAGTGCGCAGGAAGGGAGAAACGATCTCGGTGGTGTGCCTCTCGAGGATCTTCAACTGGTTGAGCTGCTGGCTGTCGATGCGGGTGATCTTCAGGTTCTCGATGTAGGGAAGAATGAGCTCCCGAACGTTGCAAATGACTTTTTCCTCGAGCTCGGCCTTGTCATCCTCCCTGCGCTTGAGCAGCACCTTCAGGGCCGTGTTGGCGTCTTCGAGGTTCCGGGATTTTTCCTCCAGCTCCTGCTCCCGCTTTTTCAGGGCTTCTTCCATCCTCTTGCGTTCGGTGATATTCCGGGCGATGCCATGAATGGCAATCAGGACACCCTTCTCCCGGATGCCCCGTGCATTGACCTCCACCCACACGGCTTCCCCCGCCCGGGTATAGGTGAGAAACTCGAGAGGGTTCGGAACGTCAATGTTGCCGAACCGGCTGCGGAACAGTTTTCTGACGACAGGAAGATATCTTTTATCGAGAAGGGTTTCCAGATTGAGGCCCTGCATCTGCTCGGGTTCGTAGCCGTAAGTTCTGCAGGCGGCATCGTTGCAGGACAGAATCCTGCCGTCCAAGTCGAGGATGAAGATGATATCGTTTGCGTTTTCGAAAAGCTCGCGGTACTTCTGCTCCGATTGCCGCATGGCCTCCTCGGCCCGCCTGCGCTCGGTGATATCCGTCACGATCTCGACCACTCCGCTGAGCGAGCCTTTTTCGTCCCTCACGGGATAGCTGCGCAAGACCCAGTTTCTCTTGTACGAGGAGATATCAACGACATCGTGAGGCTCGCCGGTCTTGAGTGTCTTTTCAGCCGGGCAGATGCTGCAGGCCCTGCTCCGGTTGTGCAGCGCCCTGTAGCAGTGTTTCCCGTTGAGCTGGCCGGGCTTGAGATTGAAGGCCTCGCGCATTGCCTTGTTGGCCCAGATCACCTTCAAGTCCGTGTCAAGGTACAGGACCAGCTCGGTCATGGCATCGAGAATGACCGCCTTTTCCTGCTCGGATTTGCTGAGTTCTTCAAACAGCCGGAGGTACTTCTTGTCGATTTCGCGGATCTGCGGGGTTGTTTTGCCGGTTGCAGCGGATTTTTTCATCTCCCCTTCTCCAGGACAGCGCCCGTAAAGTCGGTACCCTACGCGCCTCTTTCGCCATATCTCATTTGCGGGACCCGATCAAGCGGGAAAACGGACGGAATCCCGTGCGGATTTACACACACGGCCGGATGTGGTAATAGTCCCGGCAGATGCCAACGCCAAGGACAACACCCATGAAAAAGCCCCTTCTCATGGACCTGGAGGACAATGTCTTTCTCGAGGGCGACTCGCTTGTCGTCATCGACCGGCGCAGGCTTCCCGGCGAGATCGTGCCGCTTCGTTGCCCCGACCATGAGTCCGTGGCCCGGGCCATCGAGGAGATGGCCGT
>DATJPI010000144.1:0-4990 GCA_035506495.1 Syntrophales bacterium | reverse complement strand
GATCCGCGCCCGCGGGGTTGCGGATGCGCGCGTCCTGCGGGCCATGGAGAAGATCCCGCGCCATCTCTTTGTCGACGAGGGGCTTCTCGATCAGGCCTATAGCGACAACCCGCTGCCCATCGGGGAAAAGCAGACCATCTCGCAACCCTACATCGTGGCGCTCATGACGGAAGCCCTCGAACTCAGGGGGCATGAAAAGGTCCTGGAGCTTGGTACAGGATCGGGATACCAGGCGGCCATTCTTGCCGAGCTTGCCGACCGGGTGTTCACCATCGAGCGGATCGCCGCGCTTGCCCAGAGGGCAAGGAAGTTGCTCGAGTCCCTGAATTACTACAACGTGGTTTTCCGCGTCGGCGATGGGACCTACGGCTGGCGCGAAGAATCGCCGTTCGACGGCATCCTGGTCACAGCAGGCGCGCCGTCGATCCCGCGGCTGCTGGTGGAACAACTCAGCATAGGCGGGCGGCTCGTCATCCCCGTGGGGGGTCGCTATTCGCAGAGCCTGATCAAGCTGACCCGCCTCTCCGAGAATCCCGACGATGTGAAAAAAGAGGACCTCGGCGGCTGCCGGTTTGTGGACTTGATAGGGGAGTTTGGCTGGAAAATGGAGCAAACGTAAGGCAGCTGAAAAATACCCATCTGCGGCGTTGCCCCTGTCCCTCGTCGCTCAACGTACGCCCAAAGTACGCCTCCTCGCTCCTCGGGATGGCGGGCGCCTTGCGTCTGGGCATTTTTGAGCTGCCTTAAATGCTTGATCCAGAGCCTGAGAGCCTATTGATGAAATTCTTTTCTCGCATTTCGAATGTGATTCTACTGATCCTCTTGGGTGCCCTTCTTTTTTCCTGCTCCATCCAGATCCGTGACAGCGTGAAGTCCTCCGAGCGGATGCGAGGGGTCTACCATCGCGTGAAACCCGGGGAAACGCTCTGGCGTATCTCAAAGGCCTACAACGTCGATCTTCAGGAGTTGGCAGAGATCAACAACATCACCGATGCCTCCCGTATTACCGCAGGCAGTGTCGTATTCATTCCCGATGCGCCCCAGGTCATCGATCTGCCCCCGGCGAAACCCCCTGTAGAGACAAAGCCGGCAGCGGTAAAGCAGCCGGCGAAACCGGTGACGGCCAAGGCGGTACCCGAGGCGAGAGGGACAGGTACGGAAGCGTCAGCCGGCGCGATGGGAGCGGCCCCTGTTGCTGGACGAAGCAAAGTCAAGGAAGAGGTCATCATGGACCGCACGCAGGCGGCAAAAACGGACAGAGTTCCCTCATCGGCAAAGCCCCAGGAGAAAACCGCGACGAAGCCCGTTGAAGCGCCGGAGAAAACGGATGTCGGGAGAACCCAGGTCGCCGTGAAGCCGCAGGCAGTTCCGCCACCGGTGAAGACCCCTGATGCGTCTTTGAAAGATAAAGCGGTCGTGGCGTCGCCGCCGAAAAAGCCCGAGCCGGCGCTCAGAGCCGAAGAGCCACAGGGACAGATAAAGGTTGAAAAGGGCAAATTCCTGTGGCCCGTGAAGGGCCCCGTGATCACCCAGTTCGGCATCCAGCCCAGCGGGATGAAATACAACGGGATCAAGATTGCGGCAAAGGAAGGCGCGACGGTCCAAGCGGCCGGGGCCGGGACGATCATCTATGCCTCGTATGTCAAAGGGTACGGCGATACAATCATCGTCAAGCACGACGAGAATTTTACTTCCGTCTACGCATACCTGAAAGGCATCGTCGCGAAAAAGGATGACCACGTGAAGAAAGGGGAAACAATTGCCTCAGTGGGGCCGGCGGAGCAATCGGGTGGCGAGCCCTACCTGTATTTTGAAATTCGGGAGAAGAATAAGGCGAGGAACCCCCTGTTCTTCCTGCCGTGATGACCGGGACAAGGGTGTCGGGACAAGGGACGAGGTATGAAGAGCGGACACTGCCGTTCATTGACGGAAGCGCTTGTCGTGCATATAGTAAGGATACGAAAGGTATAGCCGTTTTCAGTTCGCACTCTGGAAGAAACGCATGAGTATAAATGCTTGTTTTGAACAAGGGCCCATTCGGCCGCCCAGCGAGGCCAGGAGCCTTCTCATACGCCCGACGCGGAATTGTCCGTGGAATAAATGCGCCTTCTGCCACACCTACAAGGACACTCGCTTTGCGCTTCGCGGTGTCGAGGAAGTCAAGAAGGACATCGACGCAGTTCGCGACATTGCGGATGCCGTTGCAGATCTCTCGATGAAGCTCGGGCAGGGTGGAGAAGTCAATGATGCGGTTGTATCCCATGTCTTCGGCAACGAATACCTGTTCGGAGATCAGTTCCGGCACGTGGCGGCATGGCTTTACTTCGGGGGCAAGACGGTTTTCCTGCAGGATGCCGACTCGCTGATCATGAAGACCGACGATCTTGTTGATGTGCTCCGCAAACTAAAGGAGACATTCCCCGCGGTCAGCCGCATTACTTCCTACTGCAGGTCCAGGACCGCGAGCCATAAGTCGGTGGAGGATCTCAAGATCATCCGCGAAGCCGGGCTCAACCGCATCCATATCGGCCTCGAGTCCGGATGCGACGAGGTTCTCAAGTTCATTCGGAAAGGGGCAACAGCGGCGGATCATGTGAAGGGAGGACAGCACATAGTGGCGGCGGGCATCTCGCTTTGCGAATATATCATGCCCGGACTGGGCGGGGTTCGCTGGTCCCGCGAACACGCCATCGAGACGGCGCGGGTCCTCAATGCAATCAAGCCGGATCACATCCGTCTTCGCACGCTATCCGTGCGCCGGGGGACGGCCCTTTATGAACAAATGCACCAGGGCGAGTTCACAGCCATCGGCGACGAAGCAATACTCCGGGAGATCCGCCTGTTCATCGAGCATCTTGAGGGCATCGAAAGCCGGATCGTCAGCGACCACATCTTAAATCTTTTGGAAGAGCTGGAGGGGAAACTCCCCGAGGACAGGGAAAGACTGCTGGGACTCATCGACCGGTACTTCGACTTGAGCGACGAGGATCGCCTGATTTTCAGGTTGGGGCGACGGCGGGGGATTTACCGCTCGCTGGACGATCTGACCGACCGGAACACCTACCGGCAACTCAGGCAGGCCGTTGAGCATTACCAGAAAGAGGAACCAGGGAAACTAGACCGCGATCTCGACCGGATCCGCCAGAATTTCATCTGACGATTTAGAAGCCTGGAAGAGTCCCAGATCGTCCCGATACGTTCACAATATTCTTTAGCAATACTCCGTAAGTATTCATCATTGAAGTAAAATAGTGTCTCGCCTCGTCTTCATAAACTCCAGAACACAACCTCGGTGATTCGATTTCCATTGACTTTTCAAACGAAATCATTTATGCTTTTTAGGCTATTGGAGTGCCATATAGGGGAATCCAAGAGAGGTGGTAAAGGGGTAATATGTTCAAAATAGGGGAATTGGCGGTTTATCCAGCACAGGGAGTCGGGGTTATTGAGGCAATTGAAGACAGAGAGATCATGGGGGCCTGGCAGAAGTTCTACGTGATGAAGATCCTCGGTAACGGGATGAAGATCATGATTCCTATCGACACAGCCCGGGCGATCGGGCTTCGGGAACTGATTACATCCAAGGAAATTCCCAAGATATACGAGATCCTGCGCGCGAGGGACGTCACCATCGACAAACAGGCATGGAACAAGCGCTATCGCGAGTACCTGGAAAAAATCAAGACCGGATCCGTCTTCGAAATTGCCAAAGTCCTCAGAGACCTGTTTATCCTCAAGCACGGCAAGGACCTGTCCTTCGGCGAGAGGAAGATGATGGATACGGCGAAGCATCTCTTGATCAAAGAGATATCAATCGCCAGCCGGGCAGCAGAGGCAAAGGTTGAAGCAGAGATCAATGCCATGTTTCCCGTGCAGTGAGCGGTGAAGACGTACAATCAACTGCTCCAGAAAGCTCTGAGAAATCAAAGCGCCTGAGTCGTTTATCCTGAAGACGCTCCTTCTCGAGAGGTTGAGATGAATTGTGCATCTCAGCAAGTCGGTCGGTGTTCGGGACGTGATGAACGGGTTTCTCTAGGGCTTTTTTCGTTATCCGGTCTTTTCCCAGAGTTCTTTGACATCATTGCCCGTACATCACAGCGGCTTTTGCCGTGAGTGCTTGCCCTAAGCATACGTTCTCTCGAACGTCGTCGTTAAGGCGCGGAATGCTTCTGAAGGCAGAGCGGGCAGCATAGCGTAGAGAAAACAGCATCGCGTTTCTGAAATCCCGGCACGTGAGTGCGGGGAGTTGAACATTTTGAACAGGAAAATCCATTAGAAAGGGGGAATGTTGTTTGCTTATCCGTTCTCTGCTCATTCTCGCCTGCTCGATCAGCGGATACTTTATTGCTTATAAATATTTGGCTTCATACCAGCTTTCTTTGATCGGCCTTTTGTTGGGCTTCATTGCCGCGGTTATCGTTATCCAGATCGAGCAGATCATCCGGAAGATTTCTCTCCGGATCATTCTAGGGGGTGTCATCGGGACGATCATCGGTCTTCTGATTGCCATCCTGCTCTCCTACGGGCTGAGTTTCGTCAGTATCTGGGAGAAGCAGGAGATCGTTCCCTGGGCGTACGCCCTGATGGCCTGCATCCTCGGTTACCTTGGCCTCGTCATCGGTTCCAAGAAGAGTGAAGAGATCTCGTTGCCGTCCTTCGGGCCCTTCAAAGGGTTTCGGGGCGTGTCGGATTACCGGATCCTCGATACGAGCGTTATCATCGACGGCCGGATTGCCGACATCTGCGACACGGGATTCATGGAAGGCAACCTGATTGTTCCGAGGTTCATCCTGGATGAGCTTCAGCACATCGCCGACTCTTCCGACTCCATGAAGCGATCCCGGGGAAGGCGCGGGCTTGACATCCTCAACCGGATGCAGAAAAACAACAACATCAACATCGAGATTGTCGATCAGGACTTCCCGAAGATCAAAGGGGTCGACGCGAAACTCGTTGCCCTGGCCAAGAAGATGAACGGGAAGATCATCAC
>DATJPI010000143.1:0-6706 GCA_035506495.1 Syntrophales bacterium | reverse complement strand
TCGAGAAGCTGCTCGCTTCCCTCGATATGATCATGATGACGATGCGTGTGGGTTATGTAGAGCAGCCTCAGGTCATGCCTCCCGACAAATTCGAGGATATCCTGCCAGGCCCCCCCGTCGACGGCCATGGCCTCCGTCGGGCCGAAGATGAGGTATCCCAGGTTGTCGAGGCCGTAGCGGAACTGTTCGACGTGCAGCGGCATGTCAGATCCCTTCCTTCTGCTGTGGCGGTTCACTGTCAAGGGTTTCGGCAAGATCGAGCAGGAGCCTGAGGTCCCGTTTCAGAGCCTGGGGCGAAAAGGGCTCATCGCCCTGCGTTCGCAGGACGAGCCCCGGGCCTCCCGAACCGACGAGGCCGCCCAGGAGCCGGCTGAAGAGGGGGACTTTTTGTGGGATCACCTTCAGGCTCCTGAAGCCGGGAAGATGAAAAATGGGCCTGAAGGCCTCCGGCAGGTCCATCGCTTGTTTCGAGGGTTGTTCGCCGACCTCCAAAACGAAAGCCTTCGCGACGGGACACTCGAGGAACAACTGGAACATCGCCCGCTCGTCATGACCGAGGAGGGAATAATGAAAGCGATGACCGCCGGCCGAACCGGAAAGCGTGTGATGATAAGGATAATGCCGGACGGACCAGCTCCCGGGATGGCAGAATGCCTCGGCCAGAGACAAGAAATGGGTCCTCAGCGACCGGAATTTCTTAATAACGGAGTATAGATAGTATGCAAGAGACAGGAAGAGAACGATGAGGATAATGAGTGCGATGATCCGATACCCGAAAAAATCCAGCACGATCATGGCCGGGATGGCTATTGGAAACAGAAGGATAAACCAAGGACTCGTTTTCTTCATTTCGAGCAGAGAGGCCTGTCGTTGCGTATTTTATGCCGTATTATGATCTCTTATCGCCGAGAGGTGACAGGTATCAGGTAGCAGGTGTCAGAAGTAAAGTGAGGGGATTTCCCCTTTCTGCAACCTGTCACCTGTTACCTGCCACCTGAGCAATATGGCTGCAACCCCGTTCCAGCCTCGGTATTTGGTCAAGATCCCGGATGAAGTCTAAAGGGCTCGGCCATGCCGGACCGCCCGTTTGATCCGGCGCTTTCCCATCAGCGCTTCCATTCAAGAGAAAACTTCTGCTCGGTGATGTCGTTTCCCCACTGCCGGACATCGTGTTCCTCGGCAAGCCGAAATCCTTGCGATTCATAAAGGGCACGGGCCCTGTCGAGTCCTTTGAAGGTCCAGAGATAGATCTGCCGGTATCCGGCCTGGCGGCAGTAATCAACGGCGTCGCTGATCAGCCTCAGGCCGATGCCGAGCTTCTGGAATTCCGGTGCCACGATGAACCAGCGAAGCCTGGCGCCCGTTGAGCCTGCCTCCTTGCCGTCAATGGCGATAGATCCGGCAAACCGGTTCCCGGCCCGTGCCGTCCGGAAGAAATCCCTCCCGTCGCGGAAATCCCGCAGAAACTCCGAGAGCTGCCGCCCCACCTGGGTCTCAAAGCTGATGTCAAAGCCCCAATTCTCATGATAGTAGATGCCGTGAAGCCCCGTGATCTCTCCGATCACCCCCGGACGGTATCCGCCATAGACAATCTCCATAGCCGTTGCGGTGCCGCCTTCTTTCATCGTGGCCCCTTCATGCGCTGCGATTGAACGGAAACCCCCGATCCAAAGAGTCCGGGGAATGGACCCCATATGTAATAACCGGAATCGGAGAGGGGTACAAGAGCTAAAAAATGTGGGTCCACCGCGGGCCGGAAAGGAGCTTCTTGACATTTCTTTCCCATCTCTTATAGTAGAAAAATCAAACATAAGGAGGGCGCTTATGAAGCGAATCATTATTGCCTTTGCCATCGTGTTTCTGTTCGTATCGGTCGCCATGGCTGCCGGCCCCAAAACCTATCAGGTCACCGGTCCCGTACTGGAGAAGAAAGACGGCGTGATCGTGGTGCAGAAGGGGAAGGACAAGTGGGAAATCGCCACGACAAAAGACACGAAGATCAAGGGCGACCCGAAAGTCGGCTCCAAGGTCACTATCGAGTACACGATGACGGCTGCCACGATCGACGTGAAGGAGGAGAAGAAGGCCGCCGAGAAGAAACCTGCCGAAAAAGCCCCTGCGAAAAAGTAACGAAACGGATTAACCTCGCACCAGACGATGGCGGCTTTACCGGCAGGTCGGGCCGCCATCTCATTTATCCCCGACCCCGAATGGAATCCATGGAGGATCTATGGCTTCTCAGCCCTCTCCCATCCTCGTCGCCAAGAGCACGGAAGAAATCTACCTCTACCCCAAGATGGCCAACCGCCACGGCCTGATCGCCGGTGCCACCGGTACCGGGAAAACGGTCACCCTGAGAGTGCTCGCCGAGCAGTTCAGCACCATGGGCGTTCCCGTCTTCATGGCCGATGTGAAGGGAGACCTGTCGGGCATTGCAAAGGCGGGTGGCGACAACCCCAAGATTGCCGACCGGGTGAAGGATTTGAAGATGGAGGGGTTTGCCTACGAGGCCTATCCGCTCGCATTCTGGGATGTCTTTGGCGAGAAGGGACATCCGATCCGGACGACGATCTCCGAGATGGGGCCTCTGCTTCTCTCGCGCATCCTGAACCTGAACGAAACGCAGGCTGGAGTTCTCAACATTGTCTTCAAGATCGCCGATGACAACGGCCTGCTGCTGCTCGACCTGAAGGACCTCCGGGCCATGTCGCAATACGTGGGCGACAACGCAAACCAGTTCAAGGTGAAGTACGGAAACATCTCCAAGGCCAGTGTCGGTGCCATCCAGCGCAATCTGCTCGTTATCGAGGAACAGGGGGGAGCGAAATTTTTCGGCGAGCCCGCCCTCGACATCAATGACCTCATGCAGGCCGATGCGAAGGGCAGGGGGATGATCAATGTCCTCGTGGCCGACAAGCTGATGCAGTCGCCCAAGGTCTATGCCACCTTCCTTCTGTGGCTTTTGTCGGAGCTCTTCGAGCAGCTTCCCGAGGTGGGGGATCCACCGAAGCCGAAGCTCGTCTTTTTCTTCGACGAGGCGCACCTGCTTTTTGAAGACATCCCGAAGGCCCTCGAAGACAAAATCGAGCAGGTCGTCCGGCTTATCCGATCGAAAGGAATCGGGGTGTACTTCATCACGCAGAACCCGCTCGACATTCCCGACATTGTCCTGGGGCAGCTCGGCAACCGTGTCCAGCACGCCCTGCGGGCATTCACGCCGCGCGACCAGAAGGCCGTGAAGTCAGCCGCCGAAACCTTCCGGGCCAACCCCAAGCTTGATACCACGAAAGCCATCCTGGAACTCGGTGTGGGCGAGGCGCTTGTGTCGATGCAGGACGAAAAGGGCATACCCGCCATGGTGGAGCGGGCCTGGATCGTGCCCCCACACAGCAACCTAACCCCCCTTCAGCCGCCCGAGATGGCCGCCATTGTCAAGGGCTCAGTCCTCTATGGGACCTACGAGAACACCGTCGATCGAGATTCGGCCTATGAAAAGCTGACGGCAAAAGCCGATCAAGCCGCCGCCGAAGCCACTGTCGCTTCCGGGAAAAAGGAGGCCAAATCCGAGACGGAGGTACTCGTCGGAGCATTGGCCAAGAGCGCCGCTCATGCCATCGGAAGCCAGATCGGTCGTCAGATCATGCGCGGTGTGCTGGGCTCCATCTTCGGGAAAAAAGGCAGATAATCAGGATTATTCATCACAATGCAGAAAGGCACGGGCTAATACCCGTCTTTTTGCGTGCAAGGGTGTCAACCTCTCCAGGGTTTGATCGTTATCTTAAGAAGATCAACTGAACGGAGGGATAAGACATGAAAACGCAGATTAAGATTGGTTTGCCCGTCCTGCTGCTTACCGTTTTTGTCGCGACGGGCGCAGTTTACGCCCAGCCTTACTACCCTCCTGTAAGCCCTCTCTATTTCGGGATATTTGGCGGATACGTCGCCCCGCAAAACATGAACTGGAGCTCCCAGACAAGCGGTGCGTCAACCGACCTCTCTCTGGATTCAAGCGGACTGGTAGGGCTGAAATTGGGATACATCCTTCCCCAGGCCAGGGCCGTTGCCTTCGAGTTTGAATGGAATTACATGTTCCAGCAGAATATGCCCGCTCAGAACGCCGGCGCGTTTACGGAATCAGGCAACGTCGCCCTGAACAATTTCCTGGTCAATCTCATCCTGCGGTATCCCGAGGGGAGATTTCATCCCTATGTCGGGGGCGGGATTGGCGGATCCTCGGTGAATATCCAGAACACGGAGATCAGAACCAGCACTGGCGCTGTGGTCAATGTCGCCAACGAAACCTCTACGGCCTTTGCCTGGCAGGTTCTCGCTGGTGTTAACTTCGAACTGGCTCCCAACCTGTCTGCGGATCTGGGGTACCGCTATTTTGGAACGAACCCATCGTACACGGCAATCAATACCACATACAGGGCGCAGGCGGTGACGCTCGGCATCAACTTCCACTTCTAACGAGGCTGTTGGAAAACGCCCATCTGCGGCGTTGCCCTCCTGCCTCGTCGCTCAACGTACGGACCAAAGTACACCTCGCTCCTCGGCTAGTCGGGCGCCTGGCATCTAGGCATTTTCGAACAGCCTCAGGAATGACGTGTATTAATCCTGTGCCTCGATCCTCGTACCTCGCCCCTGTTCTATGCCGGCGTCAGGACCTGGATCGAGACGTTCTTCATGACGTCTTTCGCGCGTTCACGGTACTCCAGGAAATGGGGTTGGGTGAGGTGAAGCTTCAGGGCCTCGACACTCTCCCAGCGCTCGATGAGGGTGACAAAGTTGTTTCGCTGGGGGACCTGGATGGGGATGCCCGTCGGCACGTCCACCGTAGGCCCATACTCGAGACATCCCTTCTCCTTGTGCACCAGGGGCGTGACCCGCTTGAGTTCAGCCAGGTATTTTTCCTTCCCGCCTTCGGTCAGTTCAATCGTCGCAATCACGTAGATCATCCGTATTCCTCCCTGTGAGTTTTCGTTTTATCCGCTTTGACGCGTCCCTACCCCCCGGTCCTGGTCCCCTCTTTTTACTTCATTTGCCGGATTCGGATCTCGATCCCCTTTTCATTCTTCATCAGGAGGGCCAGCTTCTGTGTGTCCGTCTCCCCGAAATGGTAGGGATAGAGGACGGCTGGCCGGAAGGCCTTTGCGGCATCGGCCACCATTTCCGGCGTCATCGTGTAAGGAAGATTCATGGGGAGAAAGGCCACATCGATGTTGCGGAGCGCCTTCATCTCGGGCGTGTTCTCCGAGTCCCCGGCAATGTAAACGCGCCGATCGCCGAAGGTAATGATGTAGCCGTTTCCTATACCCTTGGGATGAAACGGTTCGCCGGGGTTTCGCATGTGAACGAGGTTGTACGCTGCGACGGCCTCGATGGTGAATCCCTGGGAGGCCATGACATCGCCGTTTTTCAAAACAAGGGCATCCTTGATCTGCTTTGCAACGGCTTCTGTCGCGATGATGACAGTCCCCTCCTTGCGGATTGCGGCGATGGCCTTCAGATCGAGATGGTCCCGGTGTTCGTGCGTGACGAGGATTAGATCCGCTTTGGGCAGTTTCCCGTAGTCCGCCAACTGGCTCCACGGGTCCACGTGAACGACCTTGCCGCCGAAGCCGAACATGAGTGTCCCGTGGCCGATAAAGGTGATCCTGAGATCGCCCGACGAGGTTGGAATAACATCCGTTTCGAATGCTTGAAGACTCCCGGCTGTCATCGCACTCATTGCCAACAAGGATAAAAGTAGAACCGTCTTCATGATCCCTCCTTATCGCATCGGAATGCTTTCTTATATCATTTCCGGACAAGGACTCAAGGGAGCAGTTGAACCGAAGAGTATTTTTCCGCACTGCAGTTAGGTTCAAGTTGCAAAGGATTTCGAAATAGTGTAGAAGGAGGAAAATACTGACCGGCGGTCAGTTATCTTGCATTGATTCCATGAAAAAATCGAGAAAATTCAATAGCATGCATCAATTCTGAGGGGGAAATTATGCTGTTTAATCCAAAGAAATACGCAAGCGACTATCCCTGCGAGAAATCGAAGGAGATCATGCGCAAGACGATCGACTTTTTCGAGCGAAAGGGCAAGCAGCGGATCAAGACGGACGACCAGTGGTGCGTCTGGTACGACGATTTCATCGAGTTTCTGAAGGACAATAAGATCTTTGCGACCCTCCTGACGCCCTCGAAATATGGTGATGTCGACTGCCGATGGGACACCTGGCGCAACTGCGAGATGAATGAGATTCTCGCGTTCTACAGCCTGTCATACTGGTACGCCTGGCAGGTTTCGATCCTGGGTCTCGGTCCTGTCTGGATGAGCAAAAATGAAGAGGTCAAGAAGAAAACCGCCCAGCACCTGCAGTACGGCCGCATCTTCGGCTTCGGCCTCTCCGAGCGGGAGCACGGCGCCGACATCTACTCGACGGACATGATGCTCAAGCCCCAGGCCGACGGGACCTATCTGGCCGAGGGCGATAAATACTACATCGGAAACGCCAACCAGGCCGTTGTCGTCTCCACCTTCGGGAAGATCGTGGGCACCGGCGAGTACGTCTTTTTCCCCGTCGACTCGCACCACGAGAAGTTCGAGCTGGTCCGCAACGTCGTGGCCAGCCAGATGTACGTGGCCCAGTACAACCTCCATGACTATCCCCTCAAGGAGAGCGAGATCCTCGAGAGGGGGCAGGAGGCCTGGGAC
>DATJPI010000142.1:0-3417 GCA_035506495.1 Syntrophales bacterium | reverse complement strand
ACGAGCTGAGCATGAATGCGCTGGTGATTCCACGAATCAAGAAACTCATTCGTTCCATCACGATCAAGGAATGCCGAAAGCTCGTCAACCGCGTCATGACCTTCAATACGGCCTCTGAAATCGAGTTTTTCGTTCGGGACTGCATGCGGCGCAAGTTCAAAGACGATCTCCAAGGCCACTGACTGACACCGGAGCGCTCATGAGTTCGGCCCCCCACATTATGCCTTCCGGCGTCGAGGACCCGAACAGCGGCAAAGCCGCGGAAACGATCACCCGTCTTGTTTCCCGCTTTTTCTCGCGCTATCTCTCCAAAGTCGAGCTGGCTGACGAATACGAGCGCACCCTGAAGGCGCTGGCTGAAAAGGGTGTTGTCGTCTACGCCTTGAAATACGCCAGCCACCTCAACTGCCTGATCCTCCAAGATCTTGCCCAGAGGAAGGGCATTCCGCAGCCGTTGCTTTGCCACGGAATATCTTCTTTTCTCTGGAGGCCCGCCGCGAAGATCATTCGTTCCCTTCTTGCAAGCGCCGGCGATTCGCAAGCAGCGGGAGATCTCGAACGGATGACGCGGCTGCGCGCCGGCTCTGTGATCTTTCTTCGCGGCTCGGAGCGGGAGGACGCGACAGACCCTCTCGTCCAGCTGCTCAACGCCCAGAAGGGCCTCGATGTCCCCGTCTACATCGTTCCGATGGCGGTCAGCTACGGTCCCCGCCGGGAAAAAAAGGATCGACCCCTGGTGGACATCTTTTTCGGTGATCAGGAAAACCCCGGTTCGTTGAGGCGGCTGATCGCCTTCATCCGGTATAAGAACCGGACCAACGTCGTGTCCGCGGAAGCCATCGACCTCTCCGGTATCCTCCGGGAGACAGCGGGCGGCTCCCTGTTGGAGATCGCCGGCGGTCTCAGAGGCGAGCTCATCGGACGAATCGACCGGGAGAGGAGCGCAGCCTTCGGCCCCCGGTTCAAGCCGCGCCAGGAAATCATGGCCATGGCGATGCGCGACGAAAGGCTGGTGCGTTTCCTTGAGGAACACGCCGGGGCTGTGAAAAAGGACCTGTCGTCCGTCCAAAAGCAGGCCAAGCGATACCTCAAGGAGATCGCGGCGGATTACAGCGATCTCTATGTCGAGCTCTGGGAAAAGGCCCTCACCTGGCTCTGGAACAATATCTACGACGGCGTCGTCTTCGACCGGGAGGGGCTCGCCCGGGTTCGGGAACTCTCGCGGCGCATGCCCTGCGTCATCATTCCCTGCCACCGGAGCCACATCGACTATCTGCTCTTGTCCTACGTCTTCTACAAGCACAACATCCCTCTGCCCTTCGTCGCGGCCGGGACCAATCTCATGTTCTGGCCCCTGGGCCCCCTGTTCCGCAAGTCGGGAGCCTTCTTTATCCGGAGAACCTTCGGCGGCAACATCCTCTATCGGGAGGTCATGGAGACCTACGTCCGGACGATGCTGCAGGAAGGGTACCCGATCGAGTTCTTTATCGAGGGGGGACGGAGCCGAACGGGAAAGATGATCATGCCCAAGTACGGCATGCTTTCCATGGTCATCCAGGCCTGCACGGATCTGCATCGGGACGTGGCCATCGTTCCCGTCTTCATCGGCTACGACCGCGTCATGGAAGAGAAGTCCTACCTCCAGGAGCTGGGGGGGGCCGAGAAGGAGCGCGAGAGAGCCAGCTCCGTCATCAAGAGCAGCAAGCTGCTGAACAAGCGCTACGGCCGCGTTTACGTCAACATCGGGGAGCCGATCTACACGTGCTCCTCCCTGCAGACCCAGGACAGGCCCCCGGATGCCATGGAGATGGACGAGCGCCGCAGCTTCTACCGCAAGATCAGCTACGAGGTGGTCAGCGAGATCAGCCGCGTATCCGTCGTCACTCCCTTCGCTCTCGTGGCCGCAGCGCTGCTCTGCCATTACAAGCGGGGCCTGACCCGCAACGACCTGCTGGAGATCATCCACGAGCTGTTCCATTACCTCGCCTCGCGCGGCGTGTCCATCGCCTCCACCTTTGCAAACCCCGAGCGGGCAATCCAGGACGCCCTCGAGCAGTTCAAGTCCATGGGGCTCATCTCGGAGATGGGGGCCGAGGAGGGCGAGGAGGAGGAGTTCGCCGAGGTGGTGTATTCGCTTGACGAGGAGAAGCGGCTACACCTCGAATACTACAAGAACAACATCCTGCACTTCTTTGTCCCGCTGTCCTTCGTGGCAGCCTCCATCCTCTCGCGCGGCGAGGATTCCATCCCGCTGGTTTCCCTGATGGAGGACTACAAGTTTTTCAAGCGCCTCTTCCGCCACGAGTTCATCTTTGATCACCGCAAGGGCGATGCCGAAGAAGTCCACGAGGCCTTGGCTTATCTGCTGGATCGGGGTATGATCGTCGGCTTCGAAAAGGGCGACGAGGCATGGATCGAGGTGAAGGGGAAGGGCCGATTGTACCTGCGTCCCTATGCCGGGCTCATCCAGAACTACATCGAGTCCTACTGGGTGGTCACGAGGGGGTCGTCCTACCTGAGGAAGGACATGCGCACCGACAAGGAATTCCTGAAGCTCGTCCAGAAGCTGGGGACACGGATGTATAAAAAAGGGGAGATCCTGCGCAACGAGGCCCAGAGCGTCTCCAATTACCAGAACGCGATGAAGGCGCTGATGGACGAAGAAATTCTGAATGCCGTGGAGCGCAAGGAAAAGAAGGAGACGAAAGTCTTCTACTCGCTGACGGAAAACAAGGCGCGGATTGAGGCGCTGAGGCAGAGGATCTTTAGATTCCTATGAGTAGGGGTATAGGGTCAAGGGGATAGGGTATGGGGTATAGGGTGAAGAAAGAGCCCGATTCGGACAAACCGAATCGGGCTCTTGTTTTCCGGAAGCCTGAATCCCGAAGCCGGAAGCCTGTTTTTTATGAAACGGGCTTTCCTTTTTCCTTGGTTCTTTGGCCTTTCGCCTATTTTACGCTGTACAGCGCCTTGCGGCCTCTGTAAACGGAAGCAGGGCCCAGTTCTTCTTCAATGCGCAGCAGGCGGTTGTACTTGGCCAGCCGCTCGCTGCGGGAGGTAGAGCCGCTCTTGATCTGGCCGCAGTTCATCGCTACCGCCACGTCGGCCATGGTCGTGTCCTCCGTCTCACCAGAGCGGTGGGACACGACGGTCGTGTAGCCGGCCGTCTTGGCCATCTCGATCGTCTCGAGGGTTTCCGACAGCGTTCCGATCTGGTTGAGCTTGATGAGGACCGAGTTGGCGATGCCGCGGGCGATGCCTTTCTCGAGGATCTTTTTGTTCGTCACGAAAATGTCGTCGCCCACAATCTGGATCCTGTCTCCCAGTTCGTCCGTCAGGAGTTTCCAGCCGTCCCAGTCGCCCTCGGCCAGACCGTCCTCGATCGAGATGATGGGGTATCTCTTGATGAGTCCGCTG
>DATJPI010000141.1:0-3045 GCA_035506495.1 Syntrophales bacterium | reverse complement strand
ATCGACGTCGTCCGCAGTGCCGTCCGGAATCTTCCCCATCACCTCCTCGGTCGAGGGGTTGATTACCTCGATCATCCCCGTTCCCGTTGATGGTATCCAGTTGCCGTTGATATAGATCCTGTCGCGGATAATCATCTCCATAGCGTCCTCTCTTTCCCCAGAATAAGGTTTATCCAGTCATGATCAGAGTCAAAATGATGATCTATTTCCCGGCATTTTCGCTCTGCTCCAGTTTGATCTCCTCCACCTTGCCGAAGGTGGAGAGGGGCTTGTCGAACAGCTTCGAGGCTCCCACCACCACCAGCTTCATGGCATCGGGATGAAGGTACTTCTTCGCCACCCGCAGCACATCCTCGCTGGTCACCCGGGCGAGGTTGTCCCGGTAATTCTCCAGGTAGCCGGCCGGGTAGTGGTAATATTCGAGGCGCGCCTTCTGGCTGGCAACCGAGGCGGTGTTGGTGAAGCCGAAAATGAATGAGTTGATGAGGGAGTCCTTGGCCAGTTTCAATTCCTGATCGGTGACCGGCTTTTTCGTCATGCCGGCGATGATCTCCTCCATAAGTCCTATGGTTTTGGCGGTGCTTTCCGCCTTGGTCTCGGTCTCCGCCACAAAGGTGCCGAGATAGCGCCGGCCGATGTCGAAGCTGCTTTCCACGTTGTAGGCGAGCCCCTGGGCATTGCGGACCTCGGCCATGAGCCGGGAGGTGAAGCCGCCACTGCCGAGGATGGCGTCCATCACGCGGATGGCGTAGATGTCGGGGTTGTCCTTGGTGACGCCGATGTGCCCCATGCGGATGACCGACTGGTTCACATCCTTCTGGACAAAGAGTACTTCGGGAGCAAATTCCGTTTCCGGTTTATGTATGGCGGGGAATTCAACGGGCCCTTTCTTCCAGCCTGCGAATACCTTGTTCATGGCCGCTACCATTGCCTTGGAATCGAAGTCGCCGGCAACACTCATGATCACATTGTTCGGATGATAATATTTGTCGTGAAAGGCCACCATGTCGGCGCGGGTAATCGCCTTAACCGTTGCGAAGGTCGGCACGAGACCCAGAGGCGTACCTTTGTAAATCGCCTTGGTCAGTTCCCGGTCGGCGAGCCCCTTGGGATCGTCGTTCTGCCTGCGCAGGGCCTCGATGGTCTGCTTGCGGGCAAGCTCTACCTTCTCTTCCCGGAATGCCGGCGTCATGAGCACCTGAGCAAAGATGCCGAGGGTACGGTCGAGGTTCTTGGTGAGGGTGCTCATGGAAACGGTACCGGCATCGGTCCCGATGGCAGAATCTATGGAGGAGGCCATGAACTCCAGCTCATCGTTCATTTTGTCCGGGGAAAGCGCGGTTGTGCCGCCGCTGCGCATGACCGCGCCCGTAAGCCCAGCGAGTCCCGTTTTATTGGCGGGTTCATATGCGCTGCCGGTGCCGATGAGGGCGGAAATATTGACTTGTGGCAGCTCGTGGTCTTCCATTAGGATAACCACCATGCCGTTGTCCAGAACCACCCGCTGCGCCTGGGGGACAGTAAATTTCAGGGACGGAAAGGTCATGGTACGGGGATCTGGAAGGTTTTCCCCCCATGCGGCCATCGGCAGTGTGAATAGAAGCAGTGCTGTCAGTATGCGGAGGAATAATTTCATTTCGCCACCTCACCCTTTGTGATAAAGCCGACCGTGCGGTTTTCCCGGACAAGGTATTTCCGGGCCACCCGCATCACGTCGTCCGGGGTCACCTTGGCCACCTTCTGCCGGTGTTCGAAGAAGTAGCGCCAGGTCCCGGCGGTCGCCTCGTATTCGGTGAGCCGGTAGGCGAGGCCGCCGTTGGAGCCCATGGAGCGGATCTCGCTTGCTTCCAGGTTGTTAAGGATGCGCTGCAGCTCCCTTTCAGTGACCGGCTCCTTCTTAAGCCGTTCCAGCTCCGTGTAGACGGCCTCCTCAACCTCCTTCACGGTATGGGGGGCGCGCGGCGTTGCCGATATGATGAAGAGGTTGGGATAGAGGGAGCCGGGGACGGTTGCCGTGGAAACATCGGTGGCGAGCTGCTTCTGCTCCACCAGCTCTTTGTAGAGCCTGGAGGTCTTGCCGTTGGCCAGCAGCATGTCGATCACGTCGAACACGTAGTCGTCATTATTGGGCAGGGTCGGCTTATGGAAACCGATGGCCAGCTCCGGCTCCGCGTCGCCGATCACCTCGGTGCGCCGTTCTCCCCTCTGCTGCGGTTCGTCGTCGGCAACTGGCGCCACCGACGATCCCGGCGGGATCGGGCCGAAATACTTCTCCACAAGGGCAATGGTTTTTTGCGGGTCGATGTCGCCGATAATGGCAACGATGGCGTTATTGGGGGCGTAGTATTTGTGGAGGAAATCTTCCGCCTTGGTCCGCGACAGGTTTTCAATATCCGATGGCCAGCCGATCACCGGCTGCCCGTAGGGGTGCACGACGAATGCGGCGGCCAGGAAATTCTCCCACAGCTTGCCGGACGGTTCCGCGTCGTAACTGCGCCGCCTCTCCTCCATGACTACGTTCCGCTCCGTGTAGAACTGGCGCAGCACCGGGTTCAGCATCCGGTCCGCCTGGATGGCCGCCCACAGCTCCAGCTTGTTGGCGGGGAGATTGATCATATAGGCGGTGGTGTCCTTGGCGGTAAAGGCGTTGAAGCCGACGCCGCCGTTCTTGGCGAAGATCTCCGAATATTCGTCCGGCACCACGTACTTGTCCTCTTCTGCCTGAATAGAGGCAAGCCGGTCGGAAAGCTCCTTGATCAATTTCTGGTCCGCCTTGTCTCTCTTCAGCTTCTCCGCCATGATCGCCTGGGCCGTCTCTTCGATCTTTGCCAATAGCGGAAGCTCGGCGGCGTAGTCCTTCGTGCCGATGGTCCTGGTCCCGTGGAACAGCATGTGTTCCAGCATGTGGGCGATCCCCCGCTGATCGCTCCGCTCGTTGACGCTCCCCACCTTGAAGCGGACCCAGGCGGCAATGGTGGGAGAGGTGTGGCGCTCCACCATGAGAAGCTTCATGCCGTTTGCCAGCCGGTGCTCAACGACCTTCCC